>JBBILO010000007.1:0-41699 GCA_037444855.1 Candidatus Roizmanbacteria bacterium
CTCGTGCTGACCATCACCATCAAGAGTGACTACATAATCGGCCCTTAATATTTTCGCCGCCTCAAGACCTGTTTTCATCGCCGCTCCCTTACCCCGATTAATAAAATGTCTCACCACCATCGCCCCGGCTTTTTTGGCAACATCTGATGTCGCATCGGTTGAGCCATCATCAACAACAAGAATATTTTTATACCCCTCTTTTTTTACCTCATCAATCACTTGCCTAATCACTTTTTCTTCATTATAAGCGGGGATAATGATTAATATTTTTTTCATAGATTTAATATTTACTGATTTTATAAATTAGAATGAAGTTTTACAAATTCCTGTTGGACTTCAAGCCAAAAAGCATCAAACTCTTCTCCTGGCACCTCAGCATTTTCTTGGGATAAAATCTGTTTAATTAGATTTACCCCTCTTAAGGTCAATTTCCTATCTCTTCTTGCATATTCTTGGGCATCTATGAAACGACCACCATCTAGAGGAATAGGAAAACGATGATTATCTTTTTGATATTCAAGCCATCTTTGGTAGTCACCATCTTCATCAAAAAAAATATCAGGATGACGAAAAATCAATCTACCTCTTTCATCAAAACTATTTTTACCAATAGTATCAACCGCTTTCAAAATCAAAGCCAAGCGCTGTTGAGGAGATAATTGATCATCAGATTTAGGTAATTCCTTTTCACCGGTAATCCAACCAATGCTATGAAGACAAGCTTTAATTTTTTCTACTTCTTCTTGGTTATAAATTGACGATAAAAAACCATCCAATAATTCTTCTGATCTTTTATCATTATCTCTTAAGTTCAAATTGCCTGGTTCAAAGATAAGGCGACCAAAATCATGAGCGTAAACAAGAACTTGTAAAAAAACTTTCATATCCCTCGGATTTCTAAAACCTGTTGCATCCCTGACTAACCTAGTAAACGAATATTTTTTTAAAAGACTTAAAAAATAAGTTACCATAATATCAAAATGCAAAAAAAGACCTTTAAGATAATTTCGACCTTTTTCTCCACTAAAATTAGACAAACCCATAGAGAACAATAATTCTCTTAATTCTCGAAGATTAGTTTGCTCTATGAAGCCATAATAGGGAAGAGCTCGATTCTCCCCAATTTCCATGGTAATCAAATAACTAATATTAACCAATAAGTTAATTATAATTCACTTCAATCAATAAATAAATTTATTCAATCATTGACCATTTTAGAAGAAAAGGATATAATATACTTTGTGAAATCAAAATTGATAATTCTTCTTAAAAAGCTAAAAATAAAATTTTTGTTATTTCTTGCAGTTTTAGGACCAGGTATTATCACAGCTGTCGCTGATAATGATGCTGGGGGAGTAGCCACCTATACTGTCGGTGCGGCCAAATACGGGATGAACTCCCAATTTTTAATCATCCCCATAACAATTCTTTTGGCTGTTTCTCAAGAAATTGGTGCCCGATTAGCGATTGTCACTAAAAATGGATTAGGCGATTTGATAAGGGAAAGGTATGGAATCCGAATTGCTCTTCTTATTTTCTTTCTTTATTTTATTACTAATCAAGGAGTTGTTCTACAAAACATCTCGGGTTTAAAAGCCAGTTTAATGATCTTCAATCTCCCTTGGCAAATCCTGTTAATCGCCATTTGTCTTTTACTAATTTTTATGGTAGTTAAGTTTGATTATAAAAAAACCCAAAGAATCTTTCTTTTTATGATTTTTTTCTACATTTCTTATGTTATTTCTGCTTTTTTAGCCAAACCAAATTGGGGCGAAGCTTTGTTCCAAAGCTTGATTTTGCCTGAAAAAAAATATTGGTTTGATCTAAATTACTGGTTTGCTAATATTGCCATTCTTGGGACAACCATCACTGCCTGGGGACAGTTTTTTGTTCACGCATATATTATTGATAAAAAACTTGATCTCCAACATTTGAAAGCGGAAAGACTTGAAGTCTTTGTTGGTGCCTTTATCACCAATTTTTTTTCCTGGATGATGGCCGCTGCAGTCACCTATACCCTTTTTATTAATGGGATAAATGACGTCGATGGTTTTTCGGCAGGACTGGCAATGAAACCTTTTGTCGGTGAAATGGCCCCTTATCTTTTTGGTGCTGGACTCTTTGGTGCTTCTTTTTTGGGATTAACCATCGTCCCTTTAGCCACTGCTTATGCTTTTTCAGAGATGTTTGGTTATGAAGGAAGTCTTAATGCTTCATTTACTAAAGGAAAACTTTTTTATATCTTTTTTATTGTTCAAATTATAATCGGCTTAGTCATTACTCTTTTACCTCAACTCTCTCTTTTTGATATCACTTTGTATGTTGACTACCTAAATGGCGCAATGCTTCCTATCATTTTCTACTTTTTAATTAAATTTGCAACTGATGAAGAGATTATGGGAAAATATAAAGTTAAGGGATTTTCAAAATACATGCTTATTGGTTCAGCGATTGTGATTACTTTTGCTGTTTTAGTCATTTTCCTTGGAAAAATACTTCATATTGGATAAAAAAGCGGAACCCCAGGGATTCCTTTGGAAGATCTAACTTCTAGGATTATTAAGTATTTAGGAAATTAAGATAACTAAATTCTAAATAAAAATCAAATAACCAGCAAACTAGCTAATTATTATTTATTACCGATTCAATGATTTAACAACTTCAAAATAAATCATCGCAAAAGTGATCACTGTTAGTAACTGATTAAGATAAGTAAACCAGACATGAAAATATGAATGATTAACCGCTATTAAATACCAAATATGAGGTATTACAACAACCAAAAACAAAAAAATTATTTTTTAAAATTTCTTTTTTTAAAAGAAAAATTCTTGATGAAATAAATTTAAGCCAGAATAAAAAAATTCGAAACATTAATTTTATTTCTTTTATCATAGCCAATCAGTTGAAATAAATTAAGTTTTGATGTTTTCCAATGATTAAAATTCAAATCAAGCTGACTAATCGTCCTATTTAATATTTGAGAAATGCCAGCGATAATTGCTCATTTAAAAATATTGCATCGACAATTATCCATTTACTTACCGAAAAGATAAATATCCCAATCTCCAAAAAAGACAAGATAAAATAATCTCTCTAAACTGGATTTTTCTTAAATTAATAAATACTAAAAATGGCATCTCCAGACTAACTAAAAGAGCAGATAAAAGATCAAAAAAAAGATGTTAAACTAACAACAATAAAAAAAGGTGATGTGAATTCTTTATTTTTTTATCTTTTTTAAACAATAAATTGGGCCAATCAGACAAATAAAAAAGGCGAGAAAAACTTAATGTCCAACCGACATAAAAAATCAACAAATAAAAATCCAAGCCGAAGAGAAAGGTCTTTTATTATCAACTCAACAGGCAACATTGAACATCAAAGAATTGGTAAAATTGTCTACAATAATTTTTCGCCACAGAGTACCAACTGTCGGATAAATTCCTTCTTACTTTAATTCATCAATCGATCGCGAAAAATTCTTTTTTATCATAGATTGAAGGATAACCGAAGTAATTGTTAAACTAACGATAAAAATGACTATCAACAAAGAATAATCAAGAGAAAATAAGAAATTGTCTTTTTCATTATTTAAAATTATATTTTAATTTAAGAATTGTGATTGTCTCCTGTATAATTTAAGTATGAAAATTCTAGAAATAAGAGATCTTAGTTTTTTCGAAGTAAAAATCATTCGGTATCAACGTTTCAGAGATCATCGCGGTTATTTTACCGAAACTTTTCGCGAAAGCGATTTAAAAAAATTTTTACCTCGGTTTAAAATCTCTCAAATAAATGAAAGCTATTCTAAAAAATTTGTTTTTCGCGGTCTTCATCTTCAATATCAGCCTAAAATGGCTAAAATGGTTAGGGTCATTGAAGGTGAGATTATAGATTTTTTTTTGGATTTACGAAAAAACTCTTCAACTTTTGGAAAAATCAGTGCTCATCGATTAACTTATGAAACTCAAAATGGAGTAGGGGAGTGGATCTTCATTCCCCATTATTTTGCTCATGGAGTTCTTTTTTTAAAAGAAGGAAGAATTGAATATTTATGTGATACCTCATGGAATCCACAAGGAGAGTTGTCGGTTAACCTTTTTGATAAAGAAATTAAATGGAATCTTTGTCCTGAGGAAATTAAAAAAATAGTCTTTGATAATCAAAAAAAAATCATCCTCTCAGATAAAGACCAGCAAGGATTATCGATTAATCAAGCAGTTAAAAAAATCTATTAAAATGAAAGTGGCTGTCTCAGGGGCTAATGGTTTAGTCGGCTCAAGGATAATCGAACTTTTGAACAATGATTTTCAGTTTTTCCCGCTTTATCAAAAAGATTGCGATATTACAAAACAAGTCGATATCCGTAAATTTTTTAATAATTATCGTTTTGATTTTTTTCTTCATTTAGCCGCTTATACCAGCGTTGATGGCGCTGAAATTGAAAAAGAGAAAGCCTGGCAAATAAATGTTTTGGGAACGAAAAATATTTTTGAACTCTGCCAGGAAAAAAAAGCGAAACTGATTTATATCTCAACCGATTTTGTTTTTGATGGCCAAAATCCACCTTATGATGAAAAATCAAAACCTAAACCAATCGGTTATTACGGACAAACAAAATTTGAAGGAGAAAATATCGTTAAAGATCGAGCAATGATCGTGCGAATCTCTTATCCCTATCGTGCTCATTTTGAAGAAAAAAAAGACTTTGTCAGATCAATCATTGAAAAATTAAAAAATAAACAAAAACTCAGCATGATTACTGACGGAAAAATGACACCCACTTTTATCGATGATATTGCTTATGGATTAAAATATTTAATCAAAAATTTTTCTCCTGAAATTTTTCATTTAGTTGGTGCTTATAGTTTATCTCCGTATGAAGCTGGAAAACTAATTGCTAAGATTTTCGACTTAGACCAAAACTTAATAGAAAAAATTTCGTATCAAGAGTATATGAAGAATCGCGCAAAGAGACCGCAGTACTCGGAAATTAAATCAATTAAAAATAATTTCTATCGCATGAAAAGTTTTGAGGAAGGACTTAAAGCATTAAATATTAAACACTAAACATCAAACTAAAAAAATAAATGAAAATTGGCATTGATCTGACACAGCTTAACTATTTAGGAACTGGAGTTGCCAATTACACTTTTAATTTAGTAAAAAATTTACTCAAATTTGACAAAAAAAACCAATATCACTTATTTTATCCATCATTGAGAAACCAAAAAAATCCATTGATTAAAGAGTTAAAAAAATTAGGTGGTAACATTCACCAATATCCATTACCTCCATCTTTTTTTAATTTTTGTTGGGGCAAAAATCATTTTTTGCCAATTGATTGGTTCACTGGATATTGCGATATTTTTTATTTCTCCGATTTTAATCGACCACCAGTCAATAAAAAATCCAAAGGCATCACCACTATCCATGATTTAACCTGGAAACTCTATCCTCAATATCATACTCAAGAAATTATCAATGCTCATGAAAAAAAACTTGAAAAAACGACAAAATACGACGATGAGATCGTTGTTGACTCAGAAAATACCAAAAATGATCTGTTAAAACTTTATCCCCAATTAAATCCTAACAAAGTCCATGTCATCTATCCCGGAGTTGATGAGAGATTTAAAAAGATTGATGATAAAAAAAAGATAGAAAAGGTTTTAAAAAAATATTTACCCCGTTCCACGTTCCACGTTCTACGTTCACCCTCCGATCCTGAGGGTGAACTTTTAACTTTTAACTTTCTTTTATACGTCGGCGCCATCGAACCAAGAAAAAATCTTGATACAACAATCAGAGTTTTTTCAAAACTAATCAAAGAGAAAAAATATGCTGATTTTAAATGTTTAATTGTTGGTAAAGCCGGTTGGAAAAACGAAAATATTTTTCAATTAGTAAAAGATCTCGAACTTGAAAATAAAGTCATTTTTGTAGGATATGTAGAAGACGAAGATTTACCGTATTTTTATAATGGAGCAAAAGCAACTGTTTATCTTTCAAAGTATGAAGGTTTTGGTTTACCCCCGGTAGAATCAGCATATTGCCAAACTCCGGTTCTTTTGTACAAAAATTCTTCCCTTAAGGAAATCTTCAATAAAGAATATCCTTATACAATTAAAGGCAAAGAAATCGATACACTTAAATTATTAATTAATCAACCAATCAATCCAAAAAAATTTCTTTTATCTGAATTTTCTTGGAGGGAGTCAGCCAAAAAATTCATCTGCCTCTTTTCAAACCTGCGAGGTTAGAAAAGATAATTATTTTATAATTTTGGATTTTTTCGCAGATTAAAAATAAAAAATTGTCGTTTTAAAACAGCTGAAATTTTATTAACTTTCGTTTATAAAATTTTTATGCCTTATAAAAAATTAATAATTTCTAATAATTTCTATCTCCATGTCTTTAATAAAAGTATTGCTGGATACCAAATCTTTAGGCATAAAAATAACGCTAGAAGATTTCTTTTAGCTGTCAATTATTACAATAGCGTAAATGTGAGCTCACCATTATCTCAATACTTAAAAGAAAATCAATTGGATTTGTCAAACCTTCTCTTCAACAGAGATGAGAATATTGTTGATATTATTGCTTATTGTTTGATGCCTGACCACTACCATTTTCTTGTTAAAATAAAATTTAAGAAATTTTTTATTCCTTTGTTCAGTAAAATCGAAAATAGCTATTCGCGATTTTTTAATGAAAAAAATAAACGTCGTGGACCACTATGGCAATCTCGATTCAAAAAAGTAATCATCGAGTCAAACGAACAATTATTACACACAGTAAGATATATCCATCTTAATCCGGTCACTGATAACTTAGTAAAAAAGCCTGAAGATTGGGAATTTTCATCATACCGTTTTTATATAAGCAGTAATAAACTATTCAGAAGTAAAAAAGAAATTACCATCAAAACTATTAAAGCTTTTAAAAAATTTACTGAAAATCAAATTCATTATCAAAAAAAATTAAGAAAAATCAAAAAAATCTTGTTAGAATAATCAATCTATAACCTACAATCTAACCTCGCAGGTTCGCGAGAACCTGCGAGGTTAGAAGGTTAGATGAATAACAAAGGCTAGTTGAATAAAAAAAACTGAACAAAGAGAAAATAAAAAATATTTTTTATAATATTAAAATGTCATTTTTTATTAAAATAAATTTTATCCTTTTAATATTAATTTTTTTTCTAGTAAAATCGATAATCGCACTAGAAAAGCAATACTTCATTGGGAAAATAGAAAAAGTAAAAATTTGGCAGGATAAAAATCTGGTAAAAAAGATTAGCTATCAGGTTAAAATTAAAGGTCAAAATATCAATATCGATCAAATTTTCGACGAAAAATGGCACTTCCAAGTAGGGGATAAAGTAATCGTATCACAAACTAATAATCAATATTTTATCGAAGAATACTATCGTCTAGATAGAGTTCTACTAATTCTAGCATTATTCTTAATAGCTGTTATATTTATCCTTGGAAAGAAATCATTTGGAGCAATTGCGTCAATTGTCTTTTCCATTTTCATTATATTCACCTCAATCATTCCTAATATTAAAAATGGCTTTGATCCCATCATTGCCAGTCTTTTTGGTTGTCTAATGATCATTCCGGTTAGCTTTTATTTAACTCATGGTATATCAAAAAAAACAACGATCGCGATTATTGGTACCTTGATTGCCCTTGCAATAACTGGACTTATGTCTTATTTTACTAGCATCTTTCTAAAAATCACTGCTAAAAGTTCGGAAGAACTAAATTTTTTTCAGATCATCTCAGCTCAAGAAATAAATTTTTTTGATATTTACCTAGCAGGAATTATTATTGCCTTAACTGGCATTTTAGACGATGTCACCGTAACACAAGTAGCAATTGTCTTTAAATTGAAAGAATCGATAGCAAAAATACCTCCATCAGTTCTTTATCAAAAAGCACTAGATGTTGGTAAAGATCACATTAAAGCAGTAATAAATACAATAATCATTATCTATGTTGGCAGCAATCTCCCCTTGGTTTTGTTTCTCTATCTTTATGCTGATAAAATTGCCTACCTTTTAAGTTATGAAATTTTTGCCCAAGAAATTGTTAGATCGTTAGTATCAACTATTGGATTAATGCTTAGTATCCCTATAACAACTTTTTTGGCAACTAAGTTTTTATAATTAATTGATGCTAGAGAAAAGAGTTAAACTGATTAAAAAAATTAATACCAAAACAGAAGGTGTTATCTATTGGATGAGTCGAGATCAAAGAATAAAATACAATCACGCCCTTTTATATGCTCAAAAAATCGCTTTAGAAAAAAAAATTCCTTTAATTGTCGTTTTTCTCCTTCAAAAAAATTTTTTGAATGCTCCTTGGCGCCATTACCATTTTATGCTGCAAGGATTAAAAGAAGTAAAAGAGGGATTAGAAAAATTAAATATTAATTTTTATCTTAAAATTGTTAATAATCCAAAAGATTTTTTTGAAAAAATAATTTTAGATAACAAACATTCATTTGATCTAATTACAGATTTTTCCCCATTAAAGATCAAAAAGAAATGGCTTGATGACATAAAAAAATTACCAATAAATGTTTATGAAGTTGATACTCATAATATTATCCCATATTATCAAGCTTCTGACAAGAAAGAGTTGGCTGCTTTTACTTTTAGAAAAAAAATTTTAGAAAAAATAAATGACTATCTGATTGAACCCGAAAAAGTTATTTTTCATCCATACAAAAATCAGTTAAAAATTGACAACCAAGCTTCATTATTAGATGATTTTCAAAAGATAAAAGCATACCTGAAAATTGATTTTCGAGTTGGAATTACAAAATTTATTCCTGGCAGAAAACAAGCTCTTTTATTGCTAAAAAATTTTGTAGACAGTGGAATTGAAAATTATGAAAAAAATAGAAACCAACTTTTTCCCAATCATCAATCAGGTTTTTCACCTTATCTCCATTTTGGTCAAATTTCATCCTTAGAAATAGTTTTGAGATTAAAAAAGAGAATTGCGGTTAATCTATCGCCCGGTACTTTTTTCGATGAAATTATTGTTCGAAAAGAGCTTGCCGATAATTTTTGTCATTATGAAGAAAATTATGACAATCCTCAATGCTTTCCTAATTGGGCAAAAGAAACTCTAAAAAAACATTTAAGGGATAAAAGAGCAAAGATTTATCGCCTCGAAAAGTTAGAAAGTGGACAAACCGAGGATGAACTTTGGAATACCGCTCAAATGGAAATGGTAAAGAAAGGAAAGATGAATGGTTATCTTAGAATGTACTGGGCAAAAAAATTGCTTGAATGGACTAGAAGTCCCGAAGAAGCGATGAAATATGCTATCTATCTTAATGATAAATATGAACTTGATGGTCGAGATCCCAATGGCTATACAGGTGTTGCTTGGTCAATCGGTGGTGTTCATGATCGACCTTTTTTTGAAAGACCAATCTATGGCTTAGTACGTTTTATGAGTAAAAAATCTATTGAAAAAAAATTTAATGTCAAAGGATATATAAGTTATGTAAAAAGTCTTTAGTAGAAAAAAAGAATTAGGTTAAATAAAGAAAAACTATAAAAAAAATCTTCGATCGGTATGGTTAAAATTCTTAATCCTAATAAAAATTTCTCATTATAAACCACTACAGGCCTGGCGGTTAGGTAATAATTAAATATCAAAGTTAACAGAAAAACCATCAACATAAAAACAAAATAACGCCACCCAATTTTTTTGTTAACTAAAAAAACAGTTAAAGGAAAGAAAACCAAGATATAAGCTGTATAATAAATTTTTTTTATCAAAAACAAAAGAGAAAAAGTCAAAGATAAAATTGAAAAAATAAAATAAAACTGCTTTATTAAATTGACTGATTTTTCCTGAATTTTAAATTTAATAATCTGGTAAACAAAGAGAGTCGAGTAGGGGACAGTGATAAAAAAAAGGATTTCCTCAATTGGTAAGTTAAAAATCTTTATCCCTGTGATATATTTTTCGTTAAATTGCCAAAAAAAACCAGTTGATAAATAGTCTTTAACTAGAAAAAATATTCCAGTTATAAAAATAGGTTTAATGATCTTTTTATTTTCTTTATTTAATTTTGGGAAAAGAAATGATTTGATGAAAAAAACAGGTAGAAAAACAATGAGATTAAAAATTAAGTATTCGTACTTCATTATTGATTTCTTTGAGAAATAAAATCAATTAGTTCCTTCAGTAATTTTTTATAATTTTTATTTATCTTCAAATTGTCAATCAATGAATTAATCACAGATTGTTTCTTTTTTATCAAATGATTAATCTCTTTGTCTATTTTTAAATCAAAATAACGTTTTTTGATTAAATTAAGTCCCTTTTGGTTAATTTTTTTACCAAAAAATTGATTAAATAATTTTCGATCTTTATCATCTGCTTTTTTATAGAGCAAGTATCTAATTAATGTTTTTTTATTTTCCCTGATATCAGTTCCAATCGATTTTCCTGTTTCATCCTCAGTTCCTACAAAGTTTAATAAATCATCAGTTATCTGATAAATCTGTCCCATAATTACGCCAATTTTTTTAATAAGAACAATTTCATCTTCATCGCTCAAATCACTGGCTAAATAACCAATTAAAAAGGGGAGAGTAAAGGTGTATTCGCTTGTTTTGTATTGATTTATTTTTTCGATTTTTTTAAGGGAAAGTTCTTGATTATCATAAGCATTTTTTACATCGCTCATTTCCGCAAGAGCCGTTTTTAAAATCTGAAGGTTAAAAATATTGGTAATTTTTTGATAATTTTTAAAGTAATAAACCGACTTATAAAACAAATAGTTGGAAAGATAAAATCCAAAATCGCCTAAAATGATCGCTAAATTTTTTCCATTTTGATGATCGGGCTTTTCTTTTAATAATTGATTGTAGTAATAATGGGCAGTTGGCTTTCCTCGGCGAAGGTAATCGTTATCAAAAACATCATCATGAATTAAAATTGAAGTGTGAAAAACCTCAAGCGCTCCCTTTAAATACTGAAGAGAATTAATTTTTTCTTTATTTGAGCGATCGACGTATCCGTTAAAAAATAAATCAATAAGAAATGAACGAAGATATTTGCCTTCATATAAATATTTTTCAAAAAAATTAATGATTTCAAGAGAAGGAACTTTTTCTGTCTCGAATTCATTTCGTAAGAGTTTAATTTCCTTTTTTAAAAAATCAATCAACTCTAATTTATTTTTTTTAATTAATGAAAGTAGTTGCATAAAATCTTCTTTAGCGCAATTATTATTACTATCGCTTTATTAATTTTAAACTTTTGAAGATAAAATTTTAAAGGATTTTTTAAAATCGATTTCCAAATATAGGTATAAATATCGCTCGCAATCATTATTGGCAACCTTGTTTTTTTTGGTAATAATCTAAAATCAACTAAATTTTTTTCCTCATCAATTATTCTTGAAAATTCATAGATAACCTTCAAATATGAATCTGGATCAAATTTAGTAAAAGAAAATTGATTTTTTTTCAGAATCGTCTGAGGTAGATAAACTCGGCTTTTCAGGTAATCTTCTCTGACGTCTCGGAGAATATTAACCAATTGCATAAAATTGCCAAAATGAACGGCTGAATCAATCAATCTTTTATTTAATGGAACGCGGAAAATTTTTAGCAAAAAAATGCCAACCACTCCAGCCACGCCATAACAATATTTCAATAATTCTTTTTTATCTTTAATATTAATTTTCCTTTCTCTTAAATCATTTTTTTGGGCGGCAAAAAAATCGATAAAATATTTTTCTTCAATCTGATATCTTTTCTTAAGAAAAAGAGCAATATCAACAAAATCATATTTTGATTTTTTTTTAGATTTAAAAGATTGATAAACATCGTTAAATTTTCTAATGTTTTTTTCTTCATCAACAATATCATCAACACTGCGAAGAAAATAATATAACTTTTTTACGTCATCTCTTATCTCTTTTGGGAATAAATTCATCGCCAAATAAAAAGTGGTTGTCTTTTTATTTAAAAAATTATCAATTTTTTTAGCCATGATATTTTTTGATTAAATTAGCAGTAATTTTAGCTGAGATTAATGCCGGTGGCATCCCAACTCCTGGATTGGTAAACTGGCCAACGTAGTAGAGATTGTTAATTTTTCTGTCTTTGTTTGGTGGACGAAAAACCGCTGTTTGAAAGAGGGTATGGGCCAATCCAAAAGCCGAACCTTTAAAAGATAAATACTCTTTTTTAAAATCACTTACTGAGTAAACTCGACAAACTTCAATTTTGTCAACAATTTTTTCACCAATCAGCCACTGAAAATGATTGATGATTTTGTTATAAAATTGATCTCTAGTTTTTTGATCGTCCCTTAAATTAGGAGCGATGGGGACTAAAATCATTATTGTTTCTTTACCATTGGGAGCCACTGATTGATCAGTAACCGATGGCACATGAAAGTAATAAGATGGATCTTCTGGCCATTGGCCAAAACTAAAAACTTCATCAAAACCTTTTTTCCAAGATGATGAAAAATAAAGATTATGATGAGAAACATTTTTAAGTTTTTTATTAATACCAAGATAGATAATAAAACCTGATGGAGAAGAAACCATTTTTCGCCAATTTTCTTTTTTGATTGATTGATATTGTAAAGGGATAACTTGAGTTTGAAAAAAATTCATGTCTGATGCACAAACAACGATATCAGCGTGATTTTTTTTTCCAGCACTATCAAAAAGGAACCTAATAGCTCCATTTTTAACTTCGGCTTTAACAATCTCTCTTTTTGTATAAATTTTCACACCTAATTCTTTAGCGAGGCTAACTAAAGCTTCAATTATCTTATGAATCCCACCAATTGGGTAGTAAACGCCTAAGTTAAAATCAGCGTGAGCGACTAATTTATAAAAAGCAGGTGTATTGTATGGCGAACCACCAAGAAAAACGGAGGTAAAAGATAAAATTTGTCTTGATTTTTGATTGGTAAATATACTTTTCAATTTCGTATCTAAACTTTGAAATAAATCGAGCTTGAAAAAATTTTTAATGATTTCCCATTTCAATAAATCTAAAAATCCATTATCGTATGGAATTTCGACTAGTTTTTTCATTGACAGTTGGTAAAGATATCGACTTTCTTTTAAATATTTCTCCAAATTTTTTCCACCATTTTTTTCCAGAAAATTAAAGGTTTTATAGTTAATTTTTTGATCATCTGTAATATCAACCTTTTGCCCGTCGGCAAAGAAAACTCGATAATTAACAGGTAGACGAATTAATTGATAACAATCACGAACTTTTTTTCCAAAATAAGAAAAAAATTCCTCAAAAACTTCAGGCATCATATACCAAGAAGGCCCCTTGTCAAAAATAAAACCTTTTTCTTTAAAAACTGACGCTCGCCCACCAAAAAAGGAATTCTTTTCAAAAACAAAAACTTCATAACCATTTTTTGCTAAATAACAGGCGCTGGCTAAACCGGAAATACCGGCACCAATGATATTAATTTTTTTCTTCATTTTAATTTAAATAAGGTTTTTATTTATACTAAACCTTTTTGACAATTTTTGCATAAACCATAGAATTCTAATAAATGATCTTTAATCCGAAAACAATATTTTTCTTGGATCAATTTTGACAAATTAAAAATAAACTTTTCTTTTTGATCAAGATCAACATCAACAATTTTTTTACACTGATAACAAATTAAGTGATGGTGATGAGGAATAGTCGCGCTTTCGTAAAACTTTTTTTCATTGTTAATAATTAACTCTTTGATTAATCCCTTTTCTTTTAAGCGATTAATTGCTCTAAATAAAGTTGAGCGATGATAATTAATATGCTTTTTTTTGAGTTGTGAAACAATATCAGCGACAGATTGAGGATTGCTGGACTGATAAAAAAGGATGCTTAAATAATCTTCTAAAAAATTTTTTTTTCTCATTGAGTAATTATAACATAATCTTGACAATTGCGACTATGTCGCATATAATATAAATTCTATGAGAATATTAATTGATGTTGATCCAAAAAAACTAATCCCTCATGAAAAAACGCAACCCGTCAACCTAATTATTCATATTTTAAAAATTTTATTAACTGGAAAGATTAAAAAACCTGTTCTTATTGATAAATCAAAGGTGATTTTAGACGGACATCATCGAATAATGGCGCCAATAATTTTTGGTTTTAAATCAATCAAGGCAATCGAGGTAAACTACTTAAGCGATAAATCAATAAAAGTGCACCCAAGAAGAAAAAATTTTTTTATCAGCAAAAAGTTGGTCATTGAAAGAGAATTATCAAAGAAGCTTTTTCCGCCAAAAACGACAAAATATATTTACAGTTAGTGATTTTTTTTGTATCTTATGAAAATCGCCTTTGTGGGAAAAGGAGGGAGCGGTAAATCAACTATTTCTTCTTTATTTTCACTTCATTTAGCAAAAGATGACACAAATAAAGTATGTCTGTTTGATGCTGACATTAATTTAAACCTTTCAACACTCTTTGGTTATAGAATTGAAAAAGATAAACTAATTTCATACGGAATTAATCCCTTTATCATCAGAAAATACTTGATCGGAAAAAACTTAAAAATTGAATCTCCCAAAGTTTTCATCAAATCAACACCACCAGGAACGGGATCTAATTTTTTTGCCATTAGCAAAAATAACTTCATAATAAAAAAGTTTGCAAAAAAAATTAGAAGAAATCTCTATCTAATTAATGTTGGCACCTATGAGGAGGAGGAAATAGGTCGAAGCTGCTTCCATACGAATCTTTCTATTTTTGAAAATATTCTTTCCCACTTTAAAAACGAGACAAACCAGTATTTAGTTGCCGACATGGTGGCAGGAGTCGATTCATTTTCTAATACTCTCCATCTTCAGTTTAATATCATCTTCCTTATCTTTGAACCAGTTTTAGAGTCAATCAATGTGACCAAAAAATTCCTCGAATTATCCGAAAAAGCAAATATCAGAAAAAAAGTTTTTCTCATTGCTAATAAAATTGAGCAAAAAGATGAAATAAATTGGATAAAAAAGTATAGTTTAAACCCTGATGTAATAATCAAATACAACAAGCGAATAAAAAAAATTAGACAATCTGAATCAAAAACAATTAACAACCTCTATACCTCCTTCAAAAAAGAATTAGTTGAAATTGATTCAATCGTTAAAAAACTTAAGTATAACCCAAACGACGACTTAAAAAAACTTCACCAACTTCATTTACAAATATGTCAGCTTGACTATATTAAAAGATTAGGAAATCTTGAAAATCAAATTGATCTAAATTTTCATTTCTAAAATGATCAGCAGATATTGTCCAATCATCAATAAAAAAGTGTTCGATTTTTTTTTAAGTAAGCAATTCACTAAGTTTTTTAAATCTTCACCGACACACTTTCTTTTTCTTGATTTAATCAACGATAATTTCAAAAAAATCAATCAATTTTTTGCTGAAAACAAAATAGACTATCAAATTTTTTATTCTCAAAAAGCTAACCGCTCTCAGCAAATTCTCAGAAAAATCAAAAATTTAGGAAAAATTGGTGTTGAATGTTCATCACAAGAAGAGCTAAGAATGGCTTTAAATGAAAATTTTTTGGGTGATGAAATTATTTGTCAAGGACCAAAAAATGAAAAATACCTCAAAGAATCAATCAAGGCCGGTTCAATAATTGCCGTAAATTCAATCAATGAATTGAAAAAGCTTATTCAATCAAAAAAAAGATTAAAAATTTTTATTCGACTTGGTCAACTCAAAATTAGCGGCTACGAAGATCAATTAACAAGGTTCGGCATCGATGAAAAGGACTTAAATGAGGCGATCAATTTAATAAAAAAAAGTCAAATTCATCTTATAGGATTTTCCTTCCATCTTGATACTACCAACGATGATCTTAAAAGAGAGTATCTAAAAAAGGCGCTAAATATCGCGATAACTCTGATTAAGAACGGTGTTTTCCTTGAAGCGATAAACATTGGTGGCGGTTGGAGACCTCAATATGTAAGCAAAGAAACTTGGATCAAATTTAATCAAAATATCGCTGAATTGATTTTAGAAAAACAGTTCAAATATCTGTGGAAAGACTATTCATTTGGTTATAGATTAAAAAACAATCGTCTAATCGGAGAAGGAAATTTTTTTCCATACTTTTCGGAAGAAATCGATAATCAACTAAAAAAAATTTTTGATTTTGAAATTTTCAAAGATAATGCAATGCATATCATTAGAGATCTCAATATAAAAATTTTTCTTGAATCAGGGAGATATCTCCTCAATCAAGTTGGTCATACTTTGGCATCAGTCATTGAAGTCGGGCAAAAATTAAACTTCAATTACTTAATCGCAGATCTAAAAGCAACTGATATCAGTTCTCAAATTGACATAATCTATGATCCGATTCTTATCAAAAAAGACAAAATGATCAATAAAGAGAAGTTTATCGGTTTTATTTTTGGGAACACCTGTCTTGAGGATGATCTTATTTTTAAAAGACAGATTGTTCTAAATAAAAAACCAAAAGAAGGTGATTACTTGCTTTTTGTTAATACTGGCGCCTACAAAATGGGTATCAGTGAAACACCTTTTATCTCATTAAAAATTCCAGAAAGAATTTTTATCGAAGATGATTTATCATAACATTACCGAAATTATCGGTAACACACCAATTATTTATCTTAAGGATTCAAAAGAGAGTTTCGGAGTCAGTATTTTTGCCAAATTAGAGTACCTGAACCCTTTCGGGTCGCTGAAAGATCGAATTGCTTGGGCAATGATCAAAAACGAATTGAAAAAAATCAAAAAAAATAAAAAAGAAATCATCGAAAACTCATCAGGCAACACTGCCAAAGCTTTAGCGATATTAGCCAGTATTTATGATATAAAGCTTAATTTAATCACAAATAGAATCAAATTTCCTGAAAAAAAGAATGTTTTAAAAATTATTGGAACAACGATAGAAGAATTACCAGGCAAAAGCCAGTGTCTCGATCCAAAAGATCCATATGATCCGCAGTTTGTCATTGAAAAAAAACTTATTAGGGAACCTGAGAGATATTTTTTTACCAATCAATATTTCAACCCTCTCAATAAATTAGCTCATTATCAAACCGCTAAAGAGATTTTAAAAGATGTCCCGATGATTACTCATTTATTCACAGGAGTTGGCACAGCCGGATCCAGTCTTGGAATAAGAGAATATTTTGAAAAGAAAAACAAAAAGATAAAAATCATTGGCATTATCTCTGAGGAATATCAAATTATCCCCGGGATTAGATCAAAAAAAGAACTCGCCAGTGTTGGTCTTTTTGATAAAAAAAACTACGATCATCTAATAACAGTTACTAATGAGGAGGCAGTTCAAGGATCAATTGAACTAATAAGAAAATATGGAATAATAAGCGGTCCAACAGGTGGCGCAAGCTTTGTAGCTATTAAAAAGTATTTTGCGAGAAAAAAAGAAAATCGAGCTCATGTTGTTTTCCTTGCCTGCGATCGCTTTGAGTTTTACTTAGAGTATTTCAAGAAAATAAAACCAGACCTTTTTGAAGAAAAAAAAGCCGAATCAATTGATAACCTGGTAATACCTCAATCAAAAAAGAAAAATTATCAAATTGAACCAAATTTATTCTTTAACCAGTGGACAAATAACCGTGAAAATTTGCTTATCATTGACATAAGATCAAATATTGCCTTTAGAGTAGAGAGAATTAGCGGAAGTATCAATATACCTGAAGGCTACCTGCAAGAAATGATTAGCAATCAATATCTTTTTCCCAAAGAAAAAACTATTATTTTTGTCTGCCCTTTCGGAGAAAACTCAATTAAGTATGCTTACTACTTAAGCCAATACCTTGGCTATCAATCGTTTAGTTTGGCAGGAGGAATTGTCGAGGTTAAAAAAAATCAGTTGCCCCTTGAAAAAGGTTTTTATGGAAAACTTTGATTGTTATTTTCCTTACAAAAACCTTGGAATAATTTACTTCGATAATGCAACAACAACTCAATTGCCTATAAATACTATAACTTTTTTAAAAAATGAATTAGATAATGTAATAACTCTACCAAAAAAAGGTTATTATAGAAACCACTTAAAACAAGAAAAACAAATAGAAGATGGCAGGTTAAAGATTGCTAACTTTTTGGGGGTCGATCCCGATGAAATTTTTTTTACCTTTGGAGCTTCCAATAGTTTAGGGATCATCGCTGACATTATCAATTATAATTTTGGCCTTAATGGTGAAATTCTTTTTAACGATGATGATCATGAAAGTATTTTAAAATCAATTAGTCAAATAAAAATGAAAAAAAATATCTATCGGCTTTTTCCACATAGTGGCGACGCTGATTGGCGTGATATTAATCATAAAAATTCCAAAAAAACAAGAGCAATATTCGTTAATCACATTCATGGCAAATATGGCCTTCAATCTGAAGTAGAAAAAATAGAAAAGAAGAATGCTTTACTAATTCTAGATATTTCCCAGAGTGTCAGTAAAATCAAAATCGATCTTCATCATCTTAAGGCGGATTTTGCTTTTTTTTCAGCGAACAAAATTTTTGGTTTAAATGGTTGTGGAGTGCTTTTTATAAGTAAAAATGTCTCTAAAAAAATCAAGATAAATTTCACCAAAATAAGAGAAATAGAGAGAAATATCAGTTGGCTATCTTTATTGAGTTTATTTTATGGAATTAAGTTTGTCCAAGAAATTGGAATAAGATCAATTCATCATCAGTTAATTAATCTAACTCAGTACGCAATATCTAAATTAAGAAAAATAAAAAAGATAAATTTTTTACCAGGGCCGGCATTTGCTGAGTGTATCACTGGTTACGGCATCTTATCATTCTACATTTCAAACCGAGCCTCAATTGATATTCTCCCATTATTGGAAGAAAACAAAATAATTGTTAGACTCGGAAGACATTGCTATAAAAATGATTCTGACTACTTAAGAATTTCTTTTCACATAAATAATAATAATAAAGAAATCGATAAACTTTTTGACATCCTTAATCTTGTCCAGTAAAATTGAATAAAAATTACAAATTTAACTAACTTGCGAGGTTCGCGCAACGCTGCGAAGTTATAAGACAATCTTAAGTTTTAAATTCTTATTCAAAAAATAAAGGTAATAATAATAAATATAAGAAGCCTTTTATTCAATTTGATCTTTTTAAAAGCTTCTTTTGAGACTAAAAAAATAGAAAGATAAAAAATTCATAAAATGGTTTTAAAAAACTAAACAAAATATTAGAAAGAGCAAAAAAAGAATATCTTTCGCACTAAATTTTTTGTATTAAAAGTTTCCAAAAATAATCCAAAAAAAATTAATCCAAAAAAAAGATGACCGGTATCATAAGAAAAGGCTGACATTTGATTAATAGTCATCGGTAAGCCAAGATTAAAAAATGAAATTGTTTGAAAAAAATTATTTTTTATTAATAGAATAAAATAAATTAAAAAAGTATATGTGACAATAAAGATAAAGAATCTCATTAAATCAAACAAAATCAACCCATTAATAGGCAATGAAGAAAATACTATATAAGAAATAACTGAAAAAACATAACCTACATTGTCTTTATATCGACATCCCTCTTTCATTCAGAATTTTGTTTTCATTAGTTTGTGGTGAAAACCGATAAAGACTTGTTAACATTTTACTATGACTATTAAAAGGCATTGCTCTTATTTGTAGACTGTTAATCACTTGATATAAATTAGCGGGAATTTCATATCTCTTTTTGGCAAAAAAAATATTAATAAGCTAAGGAGACAGCTTTTTCAAAGTGGCCAAACGTATCTGGTTTCTGAAATGGCGGTATCAAAAAAGAAAGGATAAAGCCATTGGTAATAAATAAAAAATCAAAAAGAGAATAATTAATTTTTTTATTTTAATGAATATTAAAAATTTTTTTTACTACTTGGAGAAAAGTTTAAAAATAAATACCCTTCTTTGGTTAGATAAACACGGTTATTTTTAGTAATTATAAAACCAGTTGTTTGCTGTTCAAAAAGTCTTTTCTCTAAAGCTTGATTTTTTAAGATATATTCATTAATCAATTTTTTTCTAAATCTGTTTTTTTTATTCCTGATTCATTTTTTAGAGTATTGAGTAAATACATAGTTAGAGATCTTTCAAAAGTAACAGGAAAGAGAACAAAAAAAACTTAAATTGAAAGAAAGGGCAAAGACTAAAGCTGAAAAATAAAATAAAAAATTTTTTTTAAATTTAAAGATAATAAGAATTAGAGAAAAGACAAAAAGAGTAAACAACAAAAAAATTCCCCGATAAAATAAAATTTTTTGAGAAAAAAAAAGAGGAGTAAAAAAAAGAAATAAGTACAAAAATGTAAAAATTAGAAAAACTTTAATAAAAATAAAAAATGATTTTATAAATTCTTCGTCGATTGAGGTAATTATAACAAAAAAGGGGGGGGTAGAATGGATTATCAAGTATTTGTTAAATCTTGCGAACCTCTAACCTCGCAGGTTATTATAAATCTGCGAGATTAAAAGACTTTGACTAAATATTCAAATGGGTTTTCATCATCGGTAAATCCTAATTGTCGATAATAATCTCGAACGCCAACACCGGAAATAACGGCGATTTTTTGGAGGTTGAATTTTTTGGCGGTTTCTTCTGCTTTGGCAATTAATTTTTTTCCCAAACCTCGATGTTGAATCTCACCTTTTTTTGATAGTGGGGTCGCTTGACCATAAATATGAAGCTCTCGAATAATCGCTGAATCATTCAGCGAGTCAATAAAAAATCTTTTTTTTGTCAAAATAAATGAAGGAATTCTTAATCGGAGGAAACCTAAAAGCTGATATTTTTCATCAACGGCTTCAATAAAAAATTCTTTGCCGCCGCTGGAATCATATTCAATGATATTGATTTTAACCTGACCAATAACTTTTTTATTTCTTATCTCGCGGCAGCGAATACAATGACAAAAAATTTTTTCCTCTTTTAGTTTTTTTTCTATTATTTGTCGGAAGTTAGAAGGAAAACTTTCATAAACTAAATCATTTTTTGTTAAATCACGAACCAGTCGATTAATTCTTACCCATGGAGGAACAATATTTTTTTTAAATTCTTTAGTTAGTTGATAAAGATATTCCGTGTTAATTGGCTGATATAAACCTTTTTTATACCATTCTTCTAATTGACTATGTTTAACTACTTGGGTGGGATAAAATTTAATTGCATCTGGCTTAAAATCTTTATTTTGAAAAATTGTTTTTAACATTTGAAGATCTTTTTTGAAATTGGATCCGGGCAACCCCGGCATTAAATGATAGGTAATTTTAAAGCCAGCATCTTTTAATAGCTCGGTTGCTAAAGTCACGTCTTTAACCGTATGGCCGCGAAGAATTTTTTGATAAATCTTATCATCAGGATGTTGAACTCCTAATTCAACTCGTGTAACACCTAAACTTCTTAAGAATCTAATTTCTTCTTTACTAATAAAATCAGGTCTTGTTTCAATAGTGATTCCAACGATTCTAGATTTAGCCCTTTCATTAATTTTTTTTGCTTGATCTAAGTTTCTACTATTTATCATCGTAGTTCTTCCTTTAATAATTAATTCCTCAATATCACTATTACAACAGTCAAAAACCCTTTTTACAAACCATTCTCGATATTTTTTGTCATAAAAAGAAAATGTTCCTCCTTGAATAATTAGATCCACTTTATCAATTGGATGGCCAGATAGATAAAATTGAATTAACCGATCAAGAGTTTGATGAAAAGGATCATAATTATGCCGACTGGCGCGAAGAACAGCCGCCTCATCGGGAAAATAACTTTTTGGCGCTCCTTCGGCTGTTGGACAATAAATGCAGTGATAAGGGCAACTGTTTTTAGGCATAGTAAAAACCGAAAGAGGGATAATTCCTGACAAAGAACGGATCTTAACTACTTTTAATAAATCGATTAATTCTTCATTTATCTTTTTATTTTTAAAATGTCTTTTATAAACAAAGTAAATATGCCAAAATGAAGGAAAATAATCTTTTATTTTTCTTTCTTTTAAAAATAAACGAATTTCATCTTCTAGTTGTTTGCGATTATTAATTTGTTCTTTATTCAATTCTGCCAATAATATGATTAATAATTTTTCTTTTTCTTTTGGAAAGGTTGAGGGATAATAAATATTTTTTTTCATTAAATTAGTTAAAATATTAAAATGGAAAATCAATTGATTAATGATTATATCAATCTTTTTGATCAAATTTTTACTTTTTATCAAAATAGAATTAAAAACCAAAAAATTGCGGTTCTTGTTTCTGGTGGAATTGATTCGTCGATCATTGCTTTTTTTTGTAAAAAATATTTTCCTCAAACTACTTTATATTCGCTTACAACTTCTAAAGGTCTTGACAAAAAATATGTTCAAATTATTGCTCAATCTCTAAATTTACCATTAAAAGAAGTCGTTGTTGATGAAAGTGACATTAAAAACTCAATCAATCTTGTTAACACAATTTTAACTAAAAATCAATTAAAAATTGATCGAGTTCAGCTTTCTTTAGCCATCTCTTTTTACCTTGTATTAAGAAAAATAAAGGATGATGAAATTAAAGTCGTTTTTACTGGTCAAGGTCCGGACATTCTTCTTGCTGGTTATCATATGTACCAAAATATCCTTTTAGCCGATTTAAATTTGAAGATAAAAAATGACCTTCCACTTCTTGAAGTTGATAAAAAAAGAGACATCGCCGTGGCTAATTTTTTTAATTTGCGATTAATCAATCCTTATTTAGAAAATAAATTCATTGATTTTGCTTTAAAAGTGCCTCCAGAACTAAAAATTAATTTTATTAATGACAAAAAATACGAAAAATATCTTTCACGAAAAGTCGGAGAAAGATTGGGATTACCAAAAGAAATCATTTTTCGTCATAAAAAAGCTTTACAATATTCAACGGGGATTGTGAAATATCTTAAAAAAATAACAAATAATAAATAATAAATTTTTAATCGATACTTAATATTAAAGTCAAAACTCAAAAGCAAAGTCAAAACTAAAAGTGTAAATGTGTAGAAGTCCAGAAAGGATCCCGTTGGGATTTAAAATTAAAAATTATTATTTGTTTATTGGTTATTGTTATTTGTGTTTGGTTATTATTTAGAATTTAGGATTTAGAGTTTAGGATTTGGAATTTTAGGTCAATTAAGTCAATCAGATATTTCGTGGTTTTATATTCTATGTTCAACGTACTATGTTCTTATTTCTACATCTAAATTGTTAGATGTTAACTGTGCCGACTTTCATATCTTTTCAAATCCGCCTCAACCATCATTTTTATCAACTCTTTAAAACTTACTCTTGGCCGCCAACCTAATTTTTCAAAAGCTTTTTTTGGATTGGCGCAGAGATTAGGTACTTCTGCTGGTCTTTTGAATCGGGGATCAATCTTGACATATTTTTGCCAATCTTTGACTGCGGCATATTTAAACGCCAGCTCAACAAATTCTTTTACCGAATGATTTTCACCGGTCCCAACTACATAATCATCAGGAGTTTTTTGTTGCAGCATCAACCACATCGCTTCAACATAATCACCAGCAAAACCCCAATCTCGACGGGCTTCTAAATTACCAAGTCTTAACTCTTTAGCTAAACCAAACTTTATCTTAGCTACACCATCGGTAATCTTTCGAGTAACAAACTGCAAGCCGCGAATTGGCGATTCATGATTAAACAAAATTCCATTGCAGGTAAAAAGTCCAAAAGATTCTCGATAATTTACTGTCATCCAATAGGCGTAGACTTTTGAAATCCCATATGGCGAGCGGGGATGAAAAGACGTTTTTTCGTCTTGTTTCCCGTCAGTATGTTGCAAACCAAACATCTCTGAAGTTGATGCTTGATAAAACTTTGTCGTTGGTGAAAATAATTTAATCGCATTTAAAAGATACAAAACTCCAAGCGAATTAACTTCTGTAGTCAATTTAGCCATCGTCCATGAATCGCCAACAAAAGACTGGGCGGCTAAATTATAAACTTCGTCCGGTCGAAGAGCATTAATTAGTTGATTCAGTGATGCTTCATCACTCATATCACCGTCAACATATTCAATTTGATTAGTAATCCCCAAAAAATCTAAGTTTTCAAAATTCGGATTCGAGTAGCGTCGAATCATTCCATAAACTCGATATCCTTTTTCTAGTAAAAATTTCGCTAAATAAGGACCATCTTGCCCGAGAATACCTGTGATCAAAGCATTTTTTTTCATGATAATGAAAAAATTAAATAACGATAAATTTTAATATAATATCTTAATGATATCAAGATTTCTCTCCTTTTTAAAGCAACCGACAAGCAAACAAGTGCTAATTAATACCATCGGAAACTATCTCAATGTCATTTTCACCGCGTTTTTTGCTTTTTTCTTAGTCCGAGTCATGAACCCGGTTGAATATGGAGTCCTAAGTGTCCTTTTAGGAATTGCTTATGTTTTGGCCAATATATTGGATTTTGGTATCTCGGCAACTATTTACTCCTATGTGCCAATCTTGATTGAGAATGATCAAAAAAAACTTTTTCGTTTTTTAAAAACTACCTTCACTATTCAATCTTTTTTTGCCTTCATTATTGTTGGTCTTCTTTTTATCTTTTTCCCTTGGTTAGATCAAGTCTTTTTTAAAACCCATGCGCCCTGGTGGGAACTTTATCTTACAACTTTTTCAGTTGTTTTTCTTATTTGGCAAAATTATGCTATCAATCTTCTTCTTGCCGCTAAAAGAATCTTTCAAGCCCAGCTGTTTCTTAATTTAAGTAATTTATTGAAAACTGCTACCATCTTTTTATTAACATTTTTGAAAATTATAAACATTGCAACAGTCATTTTTGTTTTTGGAATTCTTGGTCCAATTCTGTTTTTTCTTTTTCTTTTTTTTGAAAAAAAACATCTTTTTTTAAAATTAATCAAGGCTGAAATTAGAAAAGAAGAATTTAAATTTTCCTACACCCTAACTTATTTCATCGCTTCTCAATTTTTCTACTTAGGAACAAGAATGGATTTATTTCTACTGTCTTTTTATTTTCCAAATACTCCTCAAGTTGGTTATTATGGTCTTTCAACAAAAATTATTCTCACTCTTTTTGCCAGTATTAGTAGCATTACTCAAGTTTTGTCGCCTCTTTTTGCTAATTTAAAAAATAAAGATGAAATTAAACCACTTCTAAAAAAATCTTTAGCTTATTGTCTTATCCCAACCGGCTTGTTTATTTTTCTTTTTTTAACACCAGACAAAATTTTTTTTATTGCTTTTACTGAAAAATTTTCTCAGACTGCGGCAATTACTAAATCATTAGCCCTGGCTTATATTTTGTATCCTTTGGCTAATATTCCCTTATTATTTCTTCTATACACAGTAAAAAAGCCAAAATATATTTTATTTGGCAATCTAATTTTTTTCATTTTCGTCACTTTAGGTTGCTATTTCTTAATCCCAATTAAAGAAGTTTATGGACCACCTGCAGCGATTTTCTTGGCAATTTTTGTTGAGTTTATTTATTTATCTTTTATCAGTCTACGAATCAAAACATATCCGAAATTCGGCTGACAATAATGTTTTTTAACCTTTTGGAAAGGTCCAAAAAGATCAAGCTCGTAATATCTAGAACTCTCATTAAAATCTGCCGAATCTAAAACAATCATCATCATGTCAGCCGTAGTTTCATCTTCTTCAATATTTTTTACCAAACAACCATTTTTCTTAAGTAGATAACGATGTTCAGGACCATAATGATAAGGGTGAAAATTAGAAATAACACTTACATAGATTGGTTTTTTAAAATTTTGGCAAAACTGATAAAAGCATTGATTAATCTGATTATAGGTCCTTGGTGAATCTTGAAAATTATCACCTCTAATAATAAAAAAAACATAAAAAAGAGAAATTATCAGTAGAGCAGTCAAATTAATTAATCTAATTTCACAAAAAAGGGTTAAAAACAAGGAAACAGAGATAGCAAAAATGTAATGAGCTTGAACACTAAATGGAATAATAAAAGTAAGAATGAGCATAGCAATAAATAAAAAATAAAAGAAATTAATCTTTGATTTTATTTTTAAAGTTAAAAATTTATATAAAGAGTAGCAAAAAGAGCTCAATAACAAAAATCTATTTAAATTGAAATTTGAAGTCGCCAAAACATAATCTGCTAAGGAATTAAATTTAGTCAAAAAATCTATACCTTTTTGTTGAGGATGAGGCTTGAAAAGGAGAGAGGTAATTAATAAAAAATTGTGTCTTAATTCAAAAACAATCACCGGTAAAAAAAAGAACACTAAAGAGAGAAAAAAATAAAAAATAAACTTCACTGTTTTTTCTCGATTAGAAAAAAATAAGAATATCGTCAAAACAAAAAATAAAGGAGTAATAGAAAAACTAAAACTTATTGCTGCGGCTAAAAAGAATGCCGAAAAGAAAAGTTGTTTAAAATTTTTTTTATTTAAAGAAAGATAAAAGAAAAAAATTGATAATAAAACTAATGGCGGAGTCAATGAGGGATTCCAAACTTGTCGCGATTGCAAAATATATTGAGGATGAAGTGCCATTAACAAATAAGCTCCCAACCAAAGAATGATTAATTGGTTATTTTTTCTAAACACTATTATTCCAAAGAAAAAAATAATCAAATAAAATACTAAATAAGCAACTACTGAATAAATTGGATTAGAGCGAAGTAATAAATAAAAAATCATCAACCAATAAAAATAAACTGGGCTTTGATTAATAGGTAAAGCACTGGTTTGCGGTCCTAAAAGCGGTGGTTTACCAGTTTTCTGCCAAGTATATAAAACATCGGCATCGCGGCCTAAATCATTTAGAAAGAATAAACCATCTTTAATATTATAAAGACGGGTAAAAAGAAAAATGGAAACCACTAAAACGGAAAAGATCACTATTAATAGTTTATTTAATTTCATTGCTAATTTGGTATTCATTTAACTTTAACTGACGGAAAGATTTTTCTTTAAATATTTTAAATTTCTTTGCCAGGCAATTTTCGTAATTTAGCCCATAAATCTCAGCCGAGTAAGGTAAAATATAGGCTTGATTTTTATTATACGAATTTATTTCCTGACAGATTTTTCTTAAATCATTAATTTTAATCTTTTTATTATAGTAAAGTAATGGATCGGCTGATGAGGAAATGATAAAAACTTCTTTAATCTGATTTTGATCTAAGTAATAAGATAGATTTTTCCAATCTTCTCGGTGAAATTGAGGAACAATAAGATAGATCAGCGAAAAAGATAAAAAGCCAAAGAACAATATTTTTTTATTTAGATCACCAGCAAAACTCAGTAAAATAGCCAAAATCGGCACAAGGTATAAAAATCTAAAATATTGGAGTAGAGGAGTAATAAAGGAAGCAATAAACCCTAGAATTAAAGGAAAAATTAATAAATAAAGTAGTAGAATTTTTAATTTTAAATTTTTAATTTTTAATTTTAAATTATTAAATAATAAAGAAAAAACAAATAAGGTCCAAACGCCGCTTATTAGATAATAAAGCCATTTTGGATAAAAATCGATACGACCGATAGAAAATTTAATTGGAATTAGCATTACATTTTTAAGATGGGCTTTTCCTAAAACTAATGACCAATTTTTTACCTCCATCAATGATAACTTAGCATTAATCAATTGTTTATTAAGAAGAGGGTAGATAATGAATGATAAATAAAGAATAATGAATAATGATATTAAAAAATTTTTCCATTCTTTGGATAAAAAGAAATATAAAAGAATTGAGACGATAAAAAAAATTGAGCCGTAAAAAGTTAAAAAAGCTAAAGAAAAAAATAAATTGGCTAATAATAAATTTTTAATATTAAATTTTGAATTTTTAAATTTTATTAACCAATATAATCCTGACATAAGAAACATTGTCGCCATCATATACATTCTGGCTTCTTGTGAATAATAGATAATCAAAGGATTAAATAAAAAAAATAAACTTGCCCAAAAACCAATTTTTTCATCTTTAATTTTTTTTCCAATTAAAAAAATAATCCATCCAGAAATTAAACTAAAAATCACCGAAGGCATTCTTAAACTAATCTCTGAATACCCAAAAATACTAGTCCAAAACTTCATAAAAAGATAATAAAGTGGGGGATGAAAATCAAAAGGAGAAAAGTTTTTGACAATTTCCAAATAATTATATTG
Organism: Candidatus Roizmanbacteria bacterium; assembly: GCA_037444855.1. Lineage (GTDB taxonomy): Bacteria > Patescibacteriota > Microgenomatia > UBA1406 > GWC2-37-13 > JBBILO01. Next base: position 28,207 of record JBBILO010000007.1, read on the forward strand.
CTGAACTACTCTTGCTGTTGTTGCCTCGTCTAACCAAAGAGATTGATGAATGTTAATCAGTCGAAGAAAAAAAGCAAAGAAAATTATCAAAAAAAATTTTATATTCATATTAAGTTTTAAGCTCATTTAATTTTCTTAAATGAGAGAAAATACTCTTTTTTCTCCTCTCTTTCCATATTTTTTAAAATTTCAACCGCGTCGTGTTTTTGCGACTGATGGGCTTTAATAGCTTTGATTTTTTTATCTAAATATTGAGTAAAATCAAAATAATAATCAATCACTTCTTTAGAATAACCAGGCGGGAAAAAGATAAAATAATCTTGAATATTCTTTCTTTGTTTTGTCGATAAACAATAATAAAATAAGTTTCTGATTTTGTTATTTTTTTGAGCAATATGGGAACATACTAGAGAAGTAAAAATATGATCTAAGTGGCCGCTGACACCTCTTAATTCGTAAGTCAATAAGTATTCTATTTTTAATTGACCAACAACTTCTTCAATTTTATTTCTTATTTCTTTATACAAATTATTACTTAAAAAACCGTCTTGATAGTTTAAAAAATAAATTTTTTTAATTCCTAAAATTTGAGCAGACTTTTCAACTTCTTTTCTTCTAATCTCGGCTAATGATTTCTTAGTCTTTAAAGAATTTTTACCTGCAGAGCCGTCCGTAATAGTTAGAAGATAAAGATTATTTTTTTTTGATAAATAAGCAAGGAGTCCTGAAGGACCAAAAGATTCATCATCTGGATGGGCAAAGACAGCGAGAATATTATTATTTTTGATTGATGGAAATTTCTTCATTTTATGTTATATTTTAACATCTATGAATGAAAAATATCTGATTCTTATTCGACATGGTGAGTCGATGGGCAATATTAAGGGTAAAAAATTAGGAATCCAACTAAGTCGATCCGATAATTCGCCACTGACAACCAATGGGTTATCTCAAGTAAAGACTCTTGCTGATAGAATAAAACCAAAAATAAAAAACAAAAATCAAGTAATCATCTATAGTTCACCGCTTTTAAGAGCCCAACAAACAGCAAAAATTTTAGCCCAAAAACTAGAAATAGAAAAATTGCATCTCGATAATAATCTGCTTGATGTTAATTATGGAAAACTCGAAGAAAAAAATTGGCAAGAGTTAATTTCTCAATATCCAGATTGGTGGATAAAATTTCAAAAAGATAGATTAAATACCCCTTTTCCTGGTGGTGAATCTTATCACAATGTTAAAAAAAGACTACTAAATTTTTTTCATCAACAAATTTTAAAAAATAATAAAAAAATTAACTTTGTCATTACTCACGAAGGAATAATAAGAACTTTTCTCTCATTATTAGATGATCGATTTTTCAATCGATCAGTTTATCAATTTGAAAATGCAAAAATCTCAGTTGTATTTTACACAAATAATTTTTTTATCCCTTATCTTATTAATACTAATGATTTATTTTTTTTAAAAAATAATAAACGATTATTGGATCTCTGTCGTTGGTATTTAAGTAAGAAAAGAATGTTTTTTTATCTTAGACCAAAAAGAAATTTTTCTGATAATCAAGTATTAGAAATTAAAGAAAATAATAAAACAATCCTTGCTAAGTTTATTCCTAAAAAGTTTGAATCTGATTACCAAAAGGAAAAAATCATTTTTGAAAAAGTTTATCTCAAATTACCTATTCCCCAAATAATCGAAGAAGAGAAAACAAATAAGGGAATGTTTCTAATCAGAAATTATTTACCAGGAGAAATTGGAAAAAAATTTTTTAAAAACAAAATATTTAAAACTCAGCTTTTTCAAGTATGGATGATAACACTAAAAAAAATTCAAGAACTTAACCCTCATCTTTTAAAAAAACAAAATTGGAAAAAATTTATTAATCAATGGTTAAAAAATGATCTTAATATTTTAAAAAAAATTAATTATCCTTATCTAGAAAAAATTACTTCTTTTTATAATGAAAATAAAAAAATTATGCTGACAAAAAAACTATCTTTTGTTCATAATGATTTATCTTTTTACAACTTTTCTTTGATGAAAGAGGGTAATAATCTAAAACTTTCAGGCGTCTGGGATTTTGAAAGAGCAATAATAGGGGATAAATATTGGGATTTAGCGGTTATTTTTAAAATCTGCTTTTACCCAAAATATATTAGTGATTTTTATCAGTTATTAAAATATTATATTAGTAAACCAACCAATAAAATCGTTAAGAAAATACATCTTTATCTTTTAATGAATATCACTGGTGCCATCACTTATCGATATCAAAGAAAAAAATCAATTAAAAAAGAATTAAAGAATCTGGACTTTTTTGTAAAAAAATTTTTGATATAATTTTTCCTATCGCGGGATTAGTTGAGCGGCTCAACGTCACCCTTCCAAGGTGAAGAGACGGGTTCAACTCCCGTATCCCGCTCTTGAATAAGATTGGAGATAACTAAAAGTCACCCTTCTCCGCCAAAAGGGCATAAAGCACATTTAGGCGCACTCGCCATAATGCTTTAGCTTTAGGCAAGCAAGGTGAAGAGACGGGTTCAACTCCCGTAACCCGATTAAAATAAAGAGATAAATTTAATTACAAAATGATCTTTCTTTATCAATTAAATTCTCCCATTATCCAAATAGTTGTTTAATTTTCTTAATCTATCTCTCCGTGAGTTCTTATCTTATTAAAAAATATTTTAGGCTTATTTTTTAGTAATTTTTCCTCATTTCAATTTTACAAAACATAGTTTTTATGTTAATAAAATAAAATTATGATTTTTGCTGTTATTTTTACTATCATTCTTACTATTTTTCCGACGTTTTTTTTTATTTGTTTTTTAATAAGTTAATAAAAAGTGGCTATTTAAAAATTTCGTTTTCCTGGTTTTGCGGACAGTATCTTCTTTCAATTTTTGTTTTTATTTTATGTATAGTTTAGTTTCTTCAAATTAAACAGTATTTTACAAAAAGCGCTCATCACTTCAATTTTTTGTCTAGTGTTGACAATAATATTTGTCTATAAGCAAATTTTATTAATAATAAAAGAAATTAAGATAGATAGAGAATTTATTTGGAAAACTATCTTTTTATTTGTACCTTTTCTATTCTCTGTTTTTTTTTATAAACCTCACTTAAAGTTAGAAAACGGAAGTATTTATATTAGTCCGGTTTATTGGGATTTCAAATGGCATGCCCCCCTAGTTCAAAATTTCGTTTTTGGAGATAATTACCCTCCTGAAAATGAATCTTTTTCAGGCATACCGGCAACGTATCATTTTTTTTGGGGTTTTGAGACAGCAATTTATGCTTCTTCTGGTTTAGATTTAGTCTATGGATTAAATTATGTAAGCATATTAAGTTTATTCTTCTTGCTTATTTCAATAATTGGAATCGGAGAGGAATTGTTTAAATCTTTTAATGTAGGAATATTGGCGGCTTTTTTAACAATTACATCCTCTAGTTTGCGTTTCATAGATTACTTTTCGTCGGTTTCAGAAAATAATCTATTACAAATAATTCAAGGGATTTTAACCAACACAAAGCATCCATTTCTTTTTTCTTTCGTTTCTAGTAATCCATATGGTTATAACGGAACTATGTTTAATATGTTTTATTTTCTGGCTGAAAGACAAATGGTCATAGGAGTTATTTTTTTATTATTTTTTATTTGGTTGGTTCTTAATAAAAATAAACTTCCAAATAAATTCCTTGTATTAATTGGTGCTTTAATGGGGTTTTATTTTTTGTGGCATTTATTCATTACAATAATAATTTTTTGTTCCTTATTGTTTATTTTTCTTTTCGACAAAGACAAAAAAATCTTTAATTTTATTAATGTCATTCTCTTTTGTATTTTTATCTTTTGTAATATATTTTAAAAAATTAACTCAATCTCCATGGTTTTATCCTGATATAAAAAATTTTCCAAAAATAAATTTTAGTTTTTCCGCAATGGGGAATTATTATCCGCTTTCAATCACCAACTTCATCAATTACTATTTTTAAGGATATGGCTTAAAAATAGCTTTTTTAGCAATGGGGGTTATTCTGCTAGCAAAAAAATCTAAAAAAATATTATTAATTTTAACTTCAATTATTATTCCCACTTTTATCTTAGTTAATACTATCCAATTATCACCTTTGTCCATTTACGATAATCATAAATGGCTTAGACCAATGAATATTGTTGTTGATTTAATAACAGCATTGGTAATTTACAAAATAAAGCCAAGTAAGTTGTACGTCGAATATCAAACGCCTTTAATATCTTTCATAAGAGAAAAAACAACTCCTAAATCTGTATTTTTAGGGACAAAAAACAGCCGAATGTTTCAAATCGCGGGCAGAAAATTATTTTTAGGTGATTATGCTGGACAAGATTTACGATTAAGAAAAGATCTAAGAGAAAAAATAATCAAAAAAATATATTCATCAAATAATTTAAAGGTTTTTTGTCGTTTGGTGCTAGAAAATAAAATTGATTATATTGAAATTCAAGGCAACGAAAATGTTGCTTCAATTAATCGAATTTTTAAGTTTGATATAGGTAAAAGCTATAATAAAATAACAATTATCGATACAAAAAAAAGCTGTAATAGATAAGGAGGATATTTTATATAAGGTATAAGGAGCTTTAAAGATTGGATTTAGAAAATTTAAAAAGCTTGAAAAGTAAAATTTTCATTGTCTTCGAGTCAAGTAAATCTTTTGACTCTCCTCAAGCTCTTGCCAAGTATTGATCCCAATACCAACTCTTGAAAAAGGGACATTTAAGGCTGATACTCTTAAACCTTGATCGGCAGCGATTTTAATTAAAGAATTGATATAGTACTCACCACTAACTTTTGATTTTGAGACTTTTTTAATATTTTTTTCCAAAAAATGATAATCAAAACAATAAAATCCTGCATTCAACTCTTTCACCTTGTCTCTAACTTCATCAGTTGCATCTTTATATTCGACGCTATCGATAACATCATTTTTTTTATTGCGAATAATATATCCCCAATGGAGTTTGTCATTATTCTCATGCATGACTGTGATCAAACTCATCACCGCATGTTCTTTTTGATGAAGAACAATTAATTTTTTAATATCTTCTTTTTCATAAAACATCGTATGGTCGCCATAACCAACTAAGACTAAATCTGGTTTGAGTTTCATTTTTTTAATTTCTAAAACAGCGACTTTTGTTGCATGAGCGGTTCCTAATCTTTTCTTTTGATAGGCATAAATCGCTTTTTTATTTTTTAGCGCCTGTTTTACTGATTGATGAAAAGCGCCAATAACAACAATCGTTTTATCAGCAACTTTTTCCATTAGTTCAACCGAATAAAGAATTAAAGGCTTATTAAGAAAGGGCAACGTCACCTTATTAGCAGTTTTTGCTTTAATCCGAGTGCCTTTACCAGCAGCAAGAATGATTCCAATAATCATATTAATAATCCCATCCTTTTGGATGATTATTATACCACTTAATAAGAGAAGAAACTGAATCTCTGATGGTCCTTTTTGGTTGCCAGCCTAAAATTTTTTTTGCTTTTTCGATAGAAGCAATCATTTTCGCATATTCACCTTGCCTTGTATCACCTTTTTTTCTTTCTATCTTTTTACCGGTAATGAATTCAACTTGATTAACAATTTCCAAAACCGAATTGCCTGTTCCTGTGCCTAAATTAATAATTTCTTTTAATCGATTGTCATTTAAACTTTCTAACTTTCTTGCCGCTAATAAATGGGCTTCATTTAAATCAACAACATTAATATAATCACGAATCGGAGTTTTGTCAGGGGTATCGACTTCAGGGCAAGTTAAGTAAAACTGCTCAATTCCTAGAGCTCCTCGTACTGCGTTTTGAACTAAAAGAGTCGATGGTTTTTTGGAATCACCAATTATTCCATCACCAGAAGCGCCACAGACATTAAAATATCGCAAAATAATATAATTCAATCCTTTCAATCTGCCAAACCATTCAATGATTCTCTCAACCATTCTTTTTGATTCCCCATAAGGATTGGTCGGATTGGTTGGATGATTTTCATCAATTGGCACGTATTGAGCTTCACCATATACAGCGCATGTGGAGGAAAAAACTAAATTTTTGACATTAAATTTAATCATGGTTCGAATAAGATTTAAGGAACCAACAACATTATTCTGAAAATACTTCTCTGGATTTTTCATTGATTCATCAACCAAACAAGAAGCCGCATAATGAATAACCACATCAAAGTCAAACTCACTCACATTTTCTGGCCAATCCTTAGTTAAATCAACCTGATAAAATTGGAATCTTTCCTGTCCAAATTTTTTTTGAAGAAGATCAAGAGGTTGACGATAACCGGTTGAAAAATTATCAATCCCAACTACTTGATATCCATTTTGTAAAAAAAGATAAGTCGCCACCGAACCAATATAACCACCAGCGCCGGTAATTAAAATTTTTTTCATTATTTCTTATTTTAACAAAAAAATTATATAAAATATGTTAAGTTAAAAATCCATCAATTTGCCAATTATTGGTTAATTTGATTAAAAAAATGATTTCTGACTCAATTTCGTCTAATATTATATGATAACCAAAAAAGTAATCATTATTGGTGCTTTTGGTCAAATTGGGACCGAATTAACTCCTGCATTAGCGAAAATTCTTGGAGAAAAAAATATTGTTGCCCTTAGTCATTCAAAGATTAATCAAGACTTTTCAGCAATAATTGAAAAAGGAGATGTTCTTCAGCCAAAAATTATTGTTGAGATAATAAAAAAACATCAAATTGATACCATCATTAATCTTGCTTCATATCTTTCAGTAAAAAGTGAAGCTGATCCTCAAGGAGCTTGGCAAGTTAATCTAATAGGTCTAAAAAATGTTTTAGATATCGCCAAAGATTATCAACTGAAAGTTTTTTGGCCCTCATCAATTGCTGTTTTTGGCCCAACCACTCCTAAAATACAAACTCCCCAGGATACAATTATTGAACCAACTACAATGTACGGTCTTACCAAAAGAGCTGGAGAACTTCTCTGCCAATATTATTATTTGAAATATGGGGTTGATGTTCGCTCTGTTCGTTATCCAGGTCTTTTAGATTACAAAACCCCGCCTTCGATGGGAACAACCGAGTATGCTAAATGGATTTTTTATCACGCAATCGAAAAAGGATATTATCTTTGTCCGCTAAGAAACGACACAGTTCTTCCTATGATGTACATGGAAGATGCCATCAGATCAACAATTAAAATCATTATGACTGAAAAGGAAAAAATTAAAATCAGAACCAGTTATAATTTAGCTGCTTTTTCTTTTTCTCCTGATGATCTTGCTCAAGAAATTAAAAAATTTTTACCGCATTTCAAAATTGAATATCAAATTGATGAAAATATTCAAAAAATCGCTGACACTTGGCCTAGCTCAATTGACGATCATCAAGCAAAAATTGACTGGGGACATGAAGTTAACTTTGACTTTCATAAAACTGTCAAAATTCTTTTTGAAAATATCAAAAAAAAATTAGCTCAAAATAAATGAATCAATTTTTTAAGTTACTAAAAAAAGAGTTAAATAATCTCTCAAAAGAAGGCGTCGAGAAAAGAAAGGAGAAAGTGATCGAGAAATTTATACTCAGTCCCTCAATTCAGGCAGTGATTAATAAAAAAAAATATCATATCTTTAACTCAAATGATTACTTAGGATTAAGATTTCATCCTCAAATAGTTAAAGCCGAAGAGAAAAGCGGAAAAAAATGGGGGACTGGTCCAGGCGCTGTTCGTTTTATTTCAGGAACACTTAAAATTTACAAAGACTTAGAAAAAAAACTAGCCGCTTTTCATCAAAAAGAAGAAGCGATGATCTTCTCTTCCTCTTTTGTTGCCAATCAGGGGGTAATATTTCCTTTAATTAGGGGACAAAGAAAAGGAAGTTTAATTAGCGATAAAGTATTAGTAATTTCTGACGAATTAAATCATCGAAGTATCATCGATGCGATTCGATTGGCTAAATTAAATGAAGAACAAAAGGCAATATATCACCACATGAATATGAATGAACTTGAAGAATTGATTAAAAAAGCGATTAACCGGTTCGATCGGGTTTTGATTATTAGTGATGGAGTCTTTAGCATGTTGGGTGAAATTGCTCCTCTTGATCAAATTATCAAAATTAAAGAACATTATCAAAAATATTTCAAAAACGGCATTTTAACTATTATTGACGATGCTCATGGTGTTGGTGTCTTAGGAAAAATGGGAAGAGGAAGCGAAGAATTTTATCAAGTAAAAGTTGATTTAATCATTGGTACTTTTGGAAAGGCTTTAGGAACTGATGGAGGTTATGTTGTTGGGCCAAAGTTAATCATTGATTATCTTCGTGAATCTTCAGCTCCATATATTTATTCAAATCCAATGCCGCCCTCAACTGCTTGCGCCAGTCTTAAAGCGATTGAAATTTTAGAAAGCAAGGAGGGCCAAAAAATAAAAAATAAACTTGATAAGAATATTGAGTTTTTTAAAAAAGTTATTAAAAAAACTCATTTAAAATTAACCGCTGAAAGTATTCATCCCATCCAACCAATTCTTATCGGTAATCCATTGAAAACCAAACACTTAGCCAAAAAATTATTTGATGTCGGTTATTTAACAACACCCATTTCTTATCCAGTCGTACCTTTTGGAAAAGATGAAATTAGAATCCAAATCAATGCTAATCATTCACCAAAAATTATCGAAGATCTAATAAATCACTTGGAAAAATTTTTATTTGAATGAGAACTAATTTTATTTAAAGGGTGGTAATGGAATCTTTTTTCGGCCAAATAGATACCACCAAAAACAAAAATTGTCCCTAAAAAATAGAATAAATTTGGATACTCGCCTAAAAGTGGTATGGCAATGATGACAGTAATAACGGGATCAATATAGGTAAAAAGACCGACCTCTTGAGCTTTGATTTTTGAAACTCCATAATAGAATAAAAAATAAGCGGCGGCGGAAGAGAAAAAAACTCCATAAATTATTCCCAACCAACCATTAATATTTAACTGATTGAAATTCCAATTTTTCAATTCTTTAGGAACTAGAATTAAAAACAATAAGGAGGAAAAGAAAAAACTAAAAAAAGTCAGTAGGTATGGATTAACCTTTTGCAGTAAATTACGACTTATAATTGTCGAACCTACATAACCTAAAGTAGCTAAAAAGATAAAAAAATTACCTTCAAATCGGCCAAAATTTAATTGATGATCCTTAAAGAAAAAAGGTGAGAAAATAATGATTAAAACACCAATTAATGAAATAAAAATTCCCAATAGGACTTTTAATTTCGGTTTTTCTTTAAGAAAAATTATTGAAAAAAGATAAATAAAAATTGGGGCAGAGGAGGCAATAATTGGGGCATTGATGCTCTCAGTTTTTTTTAGCCCGAGAAAAAAGAAGGAAATATTAATAAAAATTCCAAAAAAACCAACTAAGAAGATTTCTAACCAACTTCTTTTATCAATTTTTTGCCAATGATTAAAAACAATGGGAATAAACAGCAAAGAAGCAAATAAAAAACGAATAAAAGCCAAAGTAAAAGGAGGAATATTTTCTAAGGCAAATTTAAAAATTGGTGAAGCACCACCCCAAATAATATTAGCAATAATTAAAGCTAGGTATGGATTCATATTCACTCAGTTAGTTAGCTAACTGGTTCACTGGTTAGCTGTTACACCATTCGATCGTTTAACTATTTTTAACCAATTTTAACTGATCACAACTAATTTTAACCAGCTATCCAATTAACTCACTAACTCTTTTTCTTATTCAAATAAACAATTAATTCGCCCAAAACGCCGGTCATAAAAATTTGAATACCGACGATTACTAAAAGAAGTCCTAAAAAAAGTATTGGTCTTCGATAGAGAAGAATCCCAAAAAAAATTCTTTCGATAGCTAAAATCAACAAAACTATCCCACCGATAACAAACATTATCCCACCAATTGGGCCAAAAAAATGAAGCGGTTTTTCAGAAAAACGATAAATAAATAAAGCCGTAAACATATCCCATAAACCAACAATCACCTTGGTCCAACCAAATTTTGATTGGCCAAATTTTCTTGGATTATTTTTGACGGGAATTTCTGTCACTTTATATCCTTGATAATATACGGCTAAAGGAAAAAAGCGAAAGTTATTGCCATAAAAAACAAAATCCTTTAAAACTTCTTTTTTAAAGGCCTTAAAACCACAATTAATATCAGAAAAAGGGGATTTCAAGATTTTTTTTAATAACCAATTAGCCAATTTGGAATAAAACTTCACCAACAAATTATCTTCTCTCTTAATCCTTTTTCCATTAACTAAATCAAATCCTTGATCGATTTTTTTAATAAAGTAACGAATATCATCTGGATCATCTTGCCAGTCGGCATCCATAAAGATCATTGTTGTTCCAGAAGCATTCTCAATCCCAGTTTTTAGCGCTTGACCTTTACCCAATCTCTTCCTATGTTTTAAAATTTTTAAAGTTTTATTTGTTTTAAAATTAAAAATTGAAAATTTAAAATTATCATCTGATCCATCATCTACAAGAATGACTTCAAACTTTTTTTTTATCTTTTCTAATACATTAACAAGAGCCGGAATTAATGTTTTAAGATTCTCAGTTTCATTATAAAAAGGAATGATAATCGAAATCATATTTTTTTAAAAACTTCGATTTCCTTTTGGTTAAAAATTAAGCGATAATTTTTATCATTAATTAGTTGTTGGTAAATTTTTTTTGACGCTTTAGTTTCAATCTCCTTTTTGTATATGATAACATAATCAGCTTGACGATAGCTCTCTTTTTTTCTCATAAAAATTTCTTCATCCGAATAGCCTTGCGAATGTAAAGATGAATCATATAAAAAATTTAAATAAAAAACTCTTTGAGTGAAAAAAGGTGCTAATTTCGGTGTGGTCGCTAATTTAATTTTTTCATCTTTTAATTTATTAGACCAAGTTAAAACAACTGATAATTGATCTTTATTCACTTGATAATTTACTGATTCCTTAGTAAGGTAAGGAAGAGGAGAGTAATGATAATATAAATATATATTACCTAAAAGAAAAATTAAAAAAACAAGTGCGCTGACTATTTTATTTTTTATCAAATTGTGAAAATTTTTAAGACCTTTAATTAAAGAATAAAAAGAAAAAGCGATGATTATTGATTGATAATGAAAGTAGTAAGATCGCATATTGTCATTTTTGCTTAATAAATTAATTAAATATTCAGGCAAGGCGATTAAATAGACAAGAGGGGAAAAAAAGGAATACAAATTGCCAAAAATAAGTCTCCGATGGTAATCATAATTTTTCGTCGAAATAAGGTTTTCAAAAATTAAATGAGGTTTTTTTAGTAAAGTTATAAAAATTTCTTTTGGACTGCTTCCCAAATCAGAAAAGTATTTTAAAGCAAAATGGGATTCTTGCCGAAAATAGGGGATTACCCAATTGTTAGTTAATAAAAAAAATAGGCTACCAATAAATGATGTTAAAAAACCAATTCTCAAATTTCTTTTAATGATTAAAAGATAAAAACCAAAAAAAAGAACAATTAAACCAACGTGTTCCTTTGTTAACAAAGATAAGATAATAAAGAAAAAAAACCAAAAATATTTTTTTATTTCATAGAAATAAGCAGCAAAAAGAAAAAAACTTGTTGATAAAACAACGCTATGGAAATCAAATAGTATCGCTCGCTGATTTTGAAAGTTTAGAAGATAAAGGAGAGAAAAAAGAAAACTAATTCCCTCATTTTTGATGATTTTATTTCCTAGTAAAAAAACCGCTAAGGCCCCTAATCCAATGATAAAACTTTGAAAAATTAAAAGAACAGAAAAGTGAGGAACTATACGATAAAAAGGGGCAAAAATAATTAATATTGGATCGAAGTGAATTGCTAAACGATTCATATTCCTGTTAAATGTTTGATTTGTCATCTCAAGAATACGACCACGTGAAGTGTTGTACACTACTTGATCCATGATCCCTAAATCGTAATAATATGAGTTAAAACTATATACGCGCTTAATCGAAAGATAGGAAAAATATAAAGAAAATACTACTATGACAAATAGTAGTAGATGCTTAATTTTAATTTTGTTTATAAATCTTATAATCATTTATATTTGATAAGGAGAAACCTTAATACAAGGTTCTCCTTGTTGCAGGGTTTGTCCCTGTTAAAATTTTATTTGTTTCCCGAATGAAATTTTTCATGAATTTCTTTTAATCGAACGTTGGTCACGTGGGTATAAATTTGAGTGGTTGAAATATTTTTGTGGCCAAGCATCTCTTGAACGCTTCTCAAATCAGCCCCATGTGATAATAAATCGGTCGCAAATGAATGACGTAGAACATGTGGTCCAATCCGGAATGGAATCATGGCAATTTTTCTATATTTTTCTATCAATCTTTCAATTGATCTAACTGATAATCTAAATTTTTCATCTGTTAATCCCTCTTTTGGCTTTGGTCCTGAATATCGGATAAATAGAGGACGATAGGGATCGGTTCTTCTCTCTAAATATTTTGATAGCCATTCTTTGGCTTTTTTTGATAAGAAAACAACTCTTGCTTTTCCACCCTTACCAATAACTCCAAACTCTCCTTTTTCAAAATTAACTTGATCTCGATTTAAAGAAACTAATTCTGAGACCCGAAGACCCGTAGAAAAAAGAATCTCTAAAATGGCTCGATCCCGAACTCCTTGAACACTGTCAGTTTTTACAGCATTAAATAGTCTTTCTAATTCTTCTGTAGTTAGAAATTTAATGGTACGATCGCGCTGTTTACCGAGTTCAATCATTTCGGGAGAAATAACCTTTAATTTTTGCTTTAAAAGATAACGGAAAAAGGATCTCAAAGAAACTAAAAAATAATTTTGAGTCTGTCTCTTTAATGCGCCTTTATGAGGATTAACATAACGGTGGGAGAGATATAGTCTAAATTCTCGAATTAAATCTTCGTCAATTTTTTCAACATCGAAGTCAACTAAATTCGTTTTTTTTAAAATCCAATCTTGAAAAAAATGAAGATAATAACCATACATTTTAACAGTTTTTAGGGAATAGTTCTTATCTAATTCACAATATTCCAAAAACCTCAAGATAGCTTCTTTTATTCCCATATAACCAATATTAAACGACGTAAAAGAAAAAATCAACTATCCTTCATCCATCTATCTTAGATTAAAAATATACTTGAAGCTTCTGAGATCTTAATTTCCTAAAGATTTAACAAACAAATTTGAGGTTTTTAAAGTATAATATTAAGTCTAACAGGGCGAGTGGCGGAATTGGCAGACGCGCAGGGCTTAGGACCCTGTCCCTCCGATTCAGAGGGGTGGAGGTTCAAATCCTCTCTCGCCCACCAGTTAAAAATAATTAACTCTTCTTTTCAAATGTTTACCAATATAGAAACCATACAAAAACCCACCAATATGAGCAAACCAGGCAACACCGCCTTGAGTAATAT
>JBBILO010000008.1:0-36723 GCA_037444855.1 Candidatus Roizmanbacteria bacterium
AATTAGAAAATAATAACTAATAAGTGGTATAAAATTTCCGTAACCATCATAGCTACCAAAATCAAAAAAATCCTTAATATGTTCTTGTTTTATTTTTAAAGCATTAAAACTAGCATCACGAACTTCACCCCCAGATGAACATAAGGACATATTAATTAAAAAAAAATCTCGTAAAAATAGCTAATATAAAGACGAGATTTAAAAACTTTCTATCTTTGGTTATAATATGATGAATCTTATTTGCAATAGGCTTGTAAAATTTTACAATGATATAACAAATAGCTAGACTAATTGGTTTATTTAACTTGCATAAAATACTTAAAGTATCTAAAAGAAGGCTTTTGGTGGGGATTTGTTGGGGCTTGTATTAAGAAAAACATCTCCCTCTATGAAATTCCTATTAACCGTAGAAAAAGACTGAAAGGAAATATTGTGATTTATAAAGTTAATAAAATACCAATAATCCCTATAAAAAATTTAACCTGGTTAGTTAGTTTAAGATTAATTTAAAAAAGAGAGTAATTGTTTTGATTTTTTTAAAATCACATAACCTTTTTAACCAACCCTAAAATCCCTTGTCTCCACCCAACCGTATGAGTTACCCCTGCCGGTCTTGATTTTATCTCGTGATAATGTTTTTGGTACCAGCGATAGGCATTAATTAAGGCTTCGGCATTAGAATACTTTGGCTGCCATCTTAAAACTTTTTTAATCTTTTCAATCGAAACATAGGAATCTTTATCGGCGGTATCATATATCCATCGGTAAAGCGGTGAAAGTTTTAATTTCTCAAAAATCCATAAAATCTTTTTGACTACAAATGCCGGGGTTGAAACAATTTTAGATTTTGAACCAATTGCCCGAAAAAATTCTTCTAGATCTTCTTTTACGGTGCTAAAACGTTCCGCTCCGATATTAAAAACATCGTTTAATTGACGATTAAATCTTCCATGAGATTTTTTAATGACCAAATAAATCGCCTCCACCAAATCAGTTACTTCAAGTAATTGATATCGATTGTTGCCGCTGCCAATTACCGGGATTTTTTTGCCGTCATGAATCCAATCAAAAAGAATTTCAAAAACTCCCAAACGATGAGTGCCTAAAAAAGTTTTTGGTCGGATAATTGTCACTGGTAAACCTTTTTTAATATAAGAAAAACAGACATCTTCTGCTAAAATTTTTGATTGGCCGTATGAACCAACACCAACTCGCGGATCATTTTCTTCAATTGGGTGTTTTTTAGGCACACCATAAACAGCAGTTGATGAAATGAAGATCACTCTTTTTACCTTATTTTTCAATCCTGCCTTCAAAATGTTCTCTGTCCCCCTAACGTTAATCTCAAAAATTTCATTAGGATGCCAAAGGGGTAAGGCGGCTGCGGCATGGATAATAAAATCAATTTTGTTTTTTTTAATTATCGTTTCTAAAACCCGATATTGACGAACATCTCCTTTTATAAATTGGCAATCGTTGGGATACTCGTTTCTATCAATATCAACGATATCAACTAAAAAAACTTGGAACTTTTTTTTACTCAAAAAATTTGCTAAATGCAGACCAAGGAAGCCGGCCCCACCGGTAATTAAAATTGTTTTTTTCATCTTTAATTATATAATTATATAATTATATGAAAAATAAACCATTGAAAGTTGGTTTTGACTTAGATGGTGTTATCCTCAATAATCCCTTAAGAGTTCTTCGATTAATTGCTAAAAAACTAAAAGTTATTAAACCATTACTCTTTAAACAAAAAAAGGAACCATTTTTTATCCCAAAGACTTCTTTAGAAAAATTTCTCTGGCGCCTGCTACATTTTTCAAGTTACAAAGTCGATCCGGCTTTTCACGAAATTAAAAAATTGGTTAAAAACAAGAAAATCAGAGCGTATTTAATTACAGCTAGATTTAATTTTTTAAAAAGCGATTTCCAATATTGGGTAAAAAAAATCAATCGTAGTAAAACTTTTACTTTATGTTTAATGAACAATGATAATGAACAACCTGATATTTTTAAAAAAAAGATGATACAAAAATTAAAACTGGATTATTTTGTTGAAGATAACTATGATATTGTTGAAAAGTTGAATAATAATAAAACAGCAAAAATTCTCTGGATTACAAACTTTTTTGATAAAAAAATTCCTTATAGATGGAAGTTTGCCTCTTTGAAGGAAGTGTGTCAATATCTTAAATACAAAGTTATTTAATTTTTAAAATTTTTTTAAGCAACCCAATAAAGTTCTTTTCCTCCTTTCTTCTTACTTCTATCTTTCCACGATAAGGAATTAATGATAAAACCGCCTCAAACAAACCACCGTTTTTTTTCTCTTTAACAACTAATCGGGCTCGATCAATTGTGGTATCTTTTTGGATTTTTTCTCGAAATCGATCAAAAAAACCGCCTAAAATTTGGCGGTTTTCTTTGGATAAGTCTTTGGTAATAATCTCAATTTTTTTCAGCTCTGGGATTTTAAATAAAAAATTAAAAATGTCTTTTGTCGTCACAATTCCAGTTGGATTCTTATTCTCATTAATAATTACGACGCTGCCAATCTTTTTCTCCAAAATTAAATTAACCGCCTCTTTTATCAAATTTTCTTCTGTTAAAGTCAGAACATATTTTTTAACAAGGGATTTTATCGGAAAGTAATAAAAATTTACTTTATTACCAATTCTCTCTCCTTTACTCTCCTTTTGTTTTGGCGAGGTTAAATAACCAATTAAATCATAGTAAGATAAAATACCAAATAATTTAAAGTTTTTATCAAGAACGACAATCTTTGAGATTTTATGTTTCTTAAATAGATCAAAAGCGTGATTAATCGTTTCATCGTTAAAGATCGTAATTAAATTTTGTTTTTTTAACTTTAATAATTGTTTTATTTTGTGCTCTAATAACGGATGAGTTGAAAAATAAGCTAGAACTCTTCGGGCGCTAATAATGCCGATAAATTTATCATTTGCATCAAAAACAGGCAGGTAATGAACTTTTGTCTGCTTAAAAAAATCAATCACTTTATTGATTGGAAAATTTATTTTTATTTTTGGCGGGGAATATAAACAATTCTTTACCTTGGTATTGCTTGGATAGGAATGAGTAATCAGCGTATAATAAGGATTAATTAAACCGAGAAATTTATCTCCCTCCAAAACAAAAGCTGCGTCATGTGAACTATGAAGTTTCCTTAAAGTTGAAGAAAGTGTTTTTTCAGGATCAACCTTGATAATATTTTCTGTTTTCAGCAGATTAATTAATCGCATTGCTGGTTATTAAAATTAAAATAATTTATCTCTTTTGCTCTAAAAATTCTATCAAAGTTAAAACACCAAAACCAGTACCCCCTCTTTTGATCATAATATCATCAGCTTCGTGATTAAAAGCCGGTCCTGCAATATCGAGATGAACCCATTTAGCTTTTTCAACAAAATCTGAAAGAAACAGAGCTGCAGTAATCGCCCCTCCATATCGACCGCCACCTATATTTTTTATGTCGGCAATATCTGATTGAAGAAGTTTTTTATATGGTTTATGAAGAGGTAATTCCCATACTAATTCTCCTTCTTTTTGAGAAATCTCTTTTATTTTTTCAACTAATCGATCATCATTGCCAAACAAACCAGCAATTTTTGTTCCCAAAGCGACCATACAAGCGCCGGTTAAAGTCGCTAAATCAATAATCGTATTAACTTTTAATATTCTTTCAGCATAAACCATGGCATCAGCTAAGGTTAATCGACCTTCTGCGTCAGTATTCAAAACCTCAATGGTTTTTCCATTCATCGCTTTGACGATATCCCCTGGTCTCATTGCTTTGCCTGAAGGCATATTTTCACAGGCTGGTAAAATCCCGTAAATCTCGTTATAAACAAGTTTCTCGCTATTACTCATCTGCGATAAAATTTTAAAAACCCCTAAAACCGTCGCTCCACCTGACATATCAACTTTCATCCATTCCATCATCTCAGAGGGCTTAAGCGATAAACCTCCAGAATCAAATGTTATTGACTTACCGATAAAACAAACTTTTTCGTCGTTGGTCTTCTTTTGTCGGTTTGTGTATTTTAAAACAATGAATTTTGGCTCTCTATCGCTTCCTTGAGCCACCCCTAAAAATGCCCCCATTCCTAATCGTTGACATTCATCCTTATCTAAGACTTCCACGGTTATTTTACCCTTTGATTCTTTTTCAATTTTAAATACCTCCTCAACCAAAGTTTCAGGATGAAGATGAGAAGCTGGCTGATTGACTAAGTCTCGAGCGAAACAAACCCCTGACGAAACCAATTGGCCCCAATCAAGTCCCTTTTGGATTTTTTCTTTCGCTTTTTTATCCTCAACATAAAAACTAACAACTTCTATTTTTTCTAATTCTTTTCTTTTTTCTTCGCCTAAATATTGATCAAAATGATAATTTGAAAGATAAAACGAAATCGCTAATTTTTTTCCAATCTCAAAATAATCTTTTCCTAATTCTTCTTTATAAAAAATTGAACAATTTTTTACCTTTTTACTTTTTAACCGCTCCCAAGCTTTAGTCAATAAATTTTGCCATTTTGTTAGATTAAAATAATCTCTTTTCCCTCCACCAATAAGAACAATATTTTCAAAATTATCACCTTCGAGCTCCAAAATTTCCTCCTCTTTGGAAAGAAAATTGGTTTTTTTAATTCTTTCCAATATTTTTTTTTGAATTTTTTTATCAAAAATTTCTGGTATGGAGTTTTTTTTAATGTTATCTTCAAAAAGAATGTCAATAATTGCTTTTTCTCGTATCGGCTTACCTCCTCTTAAAAATATTTTTCCAAACATAAAAGATATATTAAACCTAAAGTCAAAAAATGTCAAGTAAAAAAAAACGATAAAGAAATACAATGGAAGCAAATTGAAATACGGTAGAAATACAGTTGAAATACCTTGCTAAAGTGAACCCTCTTAATCAGGGATTGTCATTAAAAATTAATCAATTCATATATTCTAAATTGCTTAAGTTGATTAAAAAGATCAATAATTTTTCCGTTGATTAATTGTTCAAATTGAGAATCAATCCCTTTAATATAAAAATAAACAGAAACAACCGGTTCTTTAATTGTCTGAATTTCTTTTTTGATTCTTTTAATCTTTTCCTGATAAATGATTTTAATTTTTTCTGTCATTGATTCGACATCTGATAAAAAAAATCCTGGTCTTAACAAAGATGCTGGGCGACTTGCAATTTGAGGATAAACGACGGTTGGAAATTTATATTGATAGCTGGAAGTTGGTAAAGGAAAAATTCTGCGGTCAAAAGTCGTTTTAGTAGGTGTAGGGGTAATCAGGATTGGGGTAAAAAATTGAATTGGTTCAGTTTTTGGACTATTGATTGGTTTTATTGTCGAAAAAGGAGTAGGTGTTGAAGTTTGAAGTTTTAGACCTAATCTTGTTTCTAGAGGTACTGGCGGATTTGGGGCATCGGCGCCTTTACACCAAGATTTAAAAGCATGGCCACATGAGCAATTTCCACGATTTCCATTATTACACTCTCTTCCTTTATCTAAATCTATTTGAGAACATTGATCAGGGTGACACCATAATCTCTCCCAATAACCGACACACATTGTTGGATCGCCTGTTCGAGCCACTTCATAACAACATAACGGAACATAACCTTGGCAACCAATTCGCTGCCCGTCTTTATCTCCCATACATTCTTGCGGATTTGGCGCGGGTAAAGAAGCCACTTCGTCATAACTTTTTCCACCACATTTTGGTGCTCGACTACAAACCTTTTCATTAGGGATTTTATAGTAACCATCAAAACAGTAATTTTCTAAAGAGACTGCATTGACTTGCGTAGAAAAAAAAAGGAATAAGGAAAATAAGAATAACTTTTTCATGTTATGATTTATTATAATAGTATCAATGATCAATAATCAAAAATTGAATAAAATTTTTGCTATCGCTTTAATCGCCTTTATAATTTCTTGGTCATTTGAAGTTATTTTTTTCAAGTAAGATGATTTTTAAAATCAATCGTTTTTTTTTCGACGAAAAAGATATTTTTGTTTTTGTTTTAGGTTTATTTTTACTTGCATCTTGGGTATTTAAAATTTCTACCTTTCCTTTTCGATTTTCATCCCTTTTAATTAATTTTATCTTCTTAATTTTCATTAGACCTCGTGTCTCTCATCAAAGATTTGATGGGTATATTTATCTTAGTTTAATTGCCTTGTTGTTAAGTCTAACTTTTTCTCCTTATTTTATTACTCTCTTTCTTTTAGTAGGATATCTTTTATATACTAAAATAAGTTAATTCAAAGAAAATCTACCTTACTGATACCTTTCAAGAATGGACGTATCAAAAAGTTGTTAAGTTTTTAATATAACACTACTTTGAGAGTTAATGTGTTAGTAGAAGTTAACAACTAATCCATAAATATGGGTTTTTTTATTTTTTATCTTTTGAACTATTTCTTATGTTATTTTTTACTAACCATTGTTTCATTTTTTAAAGGGTTAACAAAAATTGGATTGTTGAAAAAAGAACACTCAAATTAAATCTAATATAATAATTGAACATTATAGTAATGAAGCAACACGATGATGAAGTAATTAAATATTTTTAAATATGAGCTGCTTCATCTTGCCTGCCTCTTTTTTTGGCTCTTTAGCAAAAATAATTGATCGGGAAACATTTATGATTAATCCTTCTTTTTTTGAATTTAAACCAGATTTTAAAACCGCCTCTAAATCGCCTCCCTGACTACCAATTCCTGGTACTAAAAACCACATCTTATCCCCAACAATCTCCCGAATCTCTTTTAGCTCTTTTGGATAAGTGGCGCCAACAACTAGTAAGCAGTTGTTATTTTTGTTCCATTTTTTGGCCACTTGATAAGCGATGTATTGATAAAGTTTAATCGCTGACTTACTTGGCATATTAGATCCCCGCTTTCGCGGGAATGACAAGAAAGAATATCCGAATGATAAAGAAATCAGAGATGGTAAGGTCGGCAGATCCTGAAATTCGCTACTTCCTGGATTTGAGGTTTTGCACAAAACAATAATCCCCTTCTCTTTTCTTTTCAAAAAAGGCATTAACCCTTCTTCCCCATCATAAGGATTAACAGTAACTCCATCGGCATTTAAGTGATCAAAAACAAACGAAGCATAGGCTTTGTTAGTATGACCGATATCGCCTCTTTTAGCATCAATAATAATTGGGATCTTAGGATAAGTGGCTTTAAGATAATCACAAGTCTCCTTTAGCCATTTAATCCCTTGATATCCTATAGCCTCATAAAAAGCGGTGTTCAACTTGTATGAACAAACTGCCTGAAAAGTCTGCTCAATAATAAATTTATTAAACAAAAATTGATTGTTCCAGCCTAATGAATTTATTTTTTCCCACTCGCTGTCCAAACCAACGCATAAAAAAGTTTTATTCCTTTTAATTGCTTTTTTTAGTTTTTGAAGAAACATAATTTAATAAAAAAATAAATTTTGAATTTTTAATTTAAATTCTTTTTTCAACTAATTGAGACTAGTTTCAAACAACTAACTCCCTAACCCAAAACAACCGATTAATTGATACTTATTTTTTCCCCAAATAATTAACCACATCTTGATATTTATTCTCATCAATCTTTTTATTTTTCTTAAGAATATCAAGCCAATTAAAAATAGTAAAAGCTGAATGTAAACGATAACCTTCCTTTTTTAATTCCTTTCTGCCTCCTTGAAGTCGATCAAATAAAACAACAACATCTTTGACTTTTAGTCCTAGACTTTCCACTAACCTGATTGTCTCTATTTTTGATCCGCCAGTTGTTATCATATCATCAATCAAAACCACTGTTTCTCCTCTTTTATACTCACCCTCAACCGGTCTTTTAATCCCATAACTTTTTACCTCCTTTCGTGAATAAATTAATGGTTTTTTATTCAAAAGGGAAATCGCTGTAGCAATTGGAATTGCTGTATAAGGCACAGCCATCATCCGATCAAAACATAACTCATCAAGAATTTCCTTGTAAACAAAGGCGACATCTTGAAGGACTTTTGGATAAGAGACAAGTATTCGAAGATCAATGTAAAAGGGCGACTTTAACCCTGATTTTAAAAGAAAATCGCCAAACTTTAAAACTCCAATCTGAAAAAGATCAATCATTAACCTCTCTTTCTTATTCATAAAATTAATTTAAAAATTTTAACTGACCAATTTTTCTTGATAATTGGTTGACTTTTTTGTCCTTTAGAATTTTGATTAATTCTTTTTTTAATCGAGAAAAAATTTTTGGCCCTTCTTTCAAAAGACCAGTGCCAACTCCAACTGCTTTAGCACCGGCCAAAAGATATTCTAAGATATCACTTCCTTTTTCTACTCCGCCAACACCAATAATTGACAATTTTCCTTTTGAAAAATAATTAAACAAAACCACCTGAGCCAAAGCAATTGGTTTTAATAATTTTCCTCCCAATCCACCAATACCAAGATTTGGCTTAATCATCATCGTCTCTTTTTGATAATCAATGGCACATCCTAATGGATATGAGTTGATTAAAGTGACAAAATCGATCTTTAAACGAACTAACTCTTGAGCAATAACTTCAATCTCTCCTCGATCGAAATAAGGGGGCAATTTTACCCCTAAAACTTTTTTTGTTTTTTCTCTGAGATTTTTTAATATTCTAAAGGCCTTTTTAAGATCATAAGCAAAAATCCCTTTTCCTTCAAGATTGGGACAGGAAAGATTGACCTCAATTCCATCAAAGGCTCCTTGATTCACTTTCTCGATCAAAAAATAAAACTCCTCCTCTTTAAAACCAGCAATACTGGCAATCAATGGCTTGTTAAATTTTTTTAAACTAAAAGAGATTTTGGTATAGTAATCAAAACCCAAATTGGGAATACCCATACTGTTGATCGAATAATCATTTTTATAAAAAAGTCTTGGCTCTGGATTCCCATCTCTTTTTTTAATCGTCATTGACTTAAAAACAATCGCTCCTCCTTCACTTTCTCCTAACTCAATCAGTTCTTTTTCATAAGTACACCAAATACCTGAGGCATTAAATACAGGAAAAGCAAAAGAAAGACCGTTAATTTTCGTTGTCAAATCAATCATTCTTTATTCCTAAAACTTTTAATCCATTGAAAGTGGCGATTTTCACCAACTCTTGCAGATGATAAAACCGATTGGCTTCAAGAAGAAGCCGCAGCTCACTCCACATCTTGCCATCATTAAACGGTTTATAAATATCAACGATATTATCGGTTCCCAAACCAACAACGATCCCCTCTTTTACCAACTCATCAACTGGAGTGATTGAATTATGAGTCACTGACAACTCTTCGCTTCTTTGACTGTCAATCCAAGCCCAAGGACAAGCAACAACCATCACCCCGGCTTTTTTCATTAATCGATAGACTTTTTTTCGATAGGCTTTTGGATGAGCGGCTAAAGAAATTGAATGGATGGCCACCACTTTTTTTTGATAACCAAACTCAAGGGTTTTTTTGGCTAAAAGTTCCGTCTCTTTTTCTTTATGAGTATTTAGCTGATCGACATGAACATGAATCATTTTTTTTAATCTTTTAGCTTCTTTGAAAACAATCTCCAAATGTTTCTCCTCAAATGGATGATCTTTTCCCGGAAGACTGCCGACAATATCGCAAAATTCCGCCCCCACGTTAAACCATTGATAGGCTTTTTTATCAATCACTCCTTTTAAAGTCTGGTTGATAAATTTTATTTTAATTGCTTTTTGATAGCGATCTTTAATTCTAATTGCTGCCTTAATCGCTTTATCTTTTATTACTTCATCAACATCAATAAAACTACCAATCGCTTGAACATTTTCACTAAGCATTTTCTCAATCGCATAAGCCATTCGATCATAAATTTGAGAAACCGTTGATCGTTTTTTTAATTCATCAACCAACAACCATTTTTGATGAAGATGAACTTCTCCAAAAGAAAAACTTTTTTTTGTTAAAGTAAAGGCTCGGTCTAAATGGGCATGGGCATTAACAAAACCACCATTTTTTTTTATTTTTTCCAAAAGATAATCTTTTAAATCAAAATATTTAATTTTAGCGACCATAAGATTCTTCTATTTTTTGAACTAATTTTTTAACCATTGATATTTCGGTTACAATTAAAGTTTTGTTTTTTATCGCATATTCACGAATGATCTCGCCATCGGTTTTTTCTTTTTCTTTTCGGTGTCGGCCTGTGGGAATATTGACGATTAAATCAAAGCGATTAGCCTGTAAAAGATCGAGTAAATTGGGCTTTTTGTAAGGCTGAGAAATTTTATGGACTAAAATGGCCTGAATCCCTAATTTTTGCAAAAATTTAAAGGTTTTATAAGTAGCATAGATCTTAAAACCAAGCTTTTTAAATTTAAGAAACTCATCTTTTAAAAGTAACTTATTTTTTCTTTTGCCAACAGTTAAAAGAACGGTTTTTTCTTTTTGCTGGGCCAGTCTCATCTGTAAAGTATAAAGCTCAATAAATCCAGCCGAAATATTTTGGTTAAAGGCCGCTGAGACATTAAAAGTCGCTAGCTTTTCTCTAAAAATCGTATTTGGGGTTTCAACCGCCATAACTGTTGCCTGACCTTTGTAAAGTTTGATGGTGACTTTGCCAGTCACTTTTTGATTAACCTGATCAATATAGGCATTTAAATCATCCATCAAAGGCTCATACCACAAACCACCATAACAAAGATATGCCCATTTAGTATCAACCAGTTCTTTAAATTCATTTTCCATTCTTGTTGAGACATATCTTTCTAAAACTTTATGGGCAGTAATGATAATATGAGCTGCTGGCGCTTCATAAACACCTCTTACCTTCAAACCAACCACTCTGTCCTCAAGATGAATAGTAATACCAACTCCATGACGGGCGCCAATTTTATTTAATTTAATGATCAAGTCAGAAAGCTTCATCATTTTCCCATTTAAAGCAACCGGTAAACCTTTAACAAATTCAAGCTCAATCATTTCCGGGTTATCTGGCGCTTCTTCAGGAAGTGAGCAAATTTGAAGAATCTTTTTTAAAGGCGGCACTAAGGCTGGATTTTCTATCTCTCCTCCCTCACCAGTTAATCCCCACATATTATCATCCCATGAATATGGGATATTTACTGTTTGCTTGATAGGAATTCCATGTTTTTTAGCATAGTCAATTTCCTGATCTCGTCCCATCGACCATTCGCGAACCGGAGCAATAATTTTGATATCAGGATTTAAAACCAAAGCGGTTCCTTCAATTCTCACTTGATCGTTGCCTTTTCCGGTACAACCATGAGCGATGGTATCTGCTCCTTCAGAAGCGGCAATTTTTACCGCCCATTTTGCCAAAAGCGGCCGGCCAATAGGGGTGGATAGATGATAATCGCCCTGATAGGAAGCATTAGCTTTTATTCCTTTAGCGATGTATTCATTAGCAAATTCGTCTTTAGCATCAATCACATAGGCTTTGATTGCTCCTAATTTTAAAGCTTTTTGACGAATTGCTTCAAGATCGTCCGCTTGCTGACCAATGTCAATCGTTAAAGCAATCACTTGGGCCTTGTAAACATCCTGAATCCATTTTAAAATCACTGAGGTATCCAGGCCTCCAGAATACAAAAGAACGACTTTTCTTACCTCGCCAATCCGACCTTCATATGACGAGACTTTGAGATAATTAGTTTGTCTTTTCATTTTTTAAAAATATATTAACTTTTAATAAAAAATTTAAAAAAAGAGGGGCTCTTACCCCTCTTTTTTTTAAAAAAAATTAAATTTTTAAGAAAAATTTTCATTCTAAAGAAAAAGAATAGCAGATAAAAAATTATTGTCAAGAGGAACTTTTCATAAATACAAAGATTAATCTTTGAAAAGAATAATCTATAAAAAATAACTCTCAAGATCTCTGACTGATCTCAAAGCTAAAAAATCAATCATTTTATAAGAAAAACCTTATTGATGAAAGCATTTTTTACAATTTACTATCGCCTTATTCAATTTATCAATTTCTTCTTTATCAACCTCACTTTTTATACAAGCACCAATAATTTTATTAGCAATCGGGAGTTAAAAGTAATAAAATGGTGATTGCTTTTAAAAGATTTAGATCAGAAAAAATAAATTCCGAATCATCAAGGATTTTTTGGCTTTTTAGCGGTCGCTGATCTTTTACTTAATTAATAATTGCAAGGAGTTGAGCTTCACTCCCGATTATCAAACACAGATTTTTCTTATTCGCCTTTTCTGACAATTTTAAAACCACACCAGCTTTAAAAAAACGCTAAATGATCTTTTTTATCTTATATAAATTGTCATTTAAAAAGTCTCTAATTTTGAAAAATTAAAAATCTATTTATTAAAAAATATCTGAAAATAGGCATAAATAATCGATGTTTTTAGTTTAATTTAATCTTAAAATTTTTATAATCTTTTTTACAAACTGTATGAACTGTTGATTAAAAATAGGTTTTTTAAATACTTTATCAACTTTTGGATAAAAAGCTCCATTAAATATTTGAGAAAACAAGTTATATATTTTTGCTTCTTTAAACCTAAATTTATCCAATTATTAAAAGAAAAAACATCATGCTTGACTTCACCTAGAGTCTGTAGTCAATTCATTAAATCTTTTTACCATATTTTCAAAATCAAAATTTTGAAACATATCAATTTCTTGATTTATTATTTTCAAACTTTCATCAAAAGCAGAAAATAATTTTCTCAATTTCTTCTTTTTTTCTTCATCGATCCCCTCTCCTTCAATCTCGCCTTCAAAAAGCGCTCTTCTCCCTTTAATAAAATTAACCTGCAATTTTATAAACTCTCTAAATTTATTTAGATAAAAATCTTTTTCCTCATCAGATAATTTTCTTTCTCCTAAAATAGACTGATGAAAATCAGGATAATCTTCCAAAAATAAATTAAAAATATCTCTTAAATAATCACGAGCGCTCATGCCCGCAGCACCAATATCAGCGAGACAGAAAGCTCTTATTACTGGATGGCTGTTTTTGTTTAGTCTTGACTGATAAACAGTTCCTTTTTCTTGATCCCAAGCTGGTATAGTTGCCAATATTGATTCTTTTACTAAGACGATTTCGTTTTCCGAATATCCTTTTTCCCTCATCCATCTTTCTGCTTCCTGGGCGCTGGCTTCTTCATTCTTAACTCTTCTCATACTTCTTTTTTTTACTATAAGATTTTTTCCTTGATGCTCAACCCTAACCTCAATAATATCAAAATCAGAAACAAAATCATGAAAAAGAGAAGCAATCTTCAAAAGATTTAATTCTCTTTCATTTAATCCTAAAATTTGACCTATTAAAAAAGCTCTTTCAAGAACTTTTCTTGTATGATCAGATTTATGATAGGGTAAAATATTGTCATATTTACTTTTAATTAGATCTAATACATTAAGTAACGACGGATCAAAATCAGCCTCTGTCTTTGCCGATAACTCACTGTTTGACTCCATATTTTTATCAAAATTTTGATCTTTAAAATTAAATCTTCTATAATTGTAACAAATAATGCCGCGGTGCTGGAACTGGCAGACAGGCAGGTCTCAAAAACCTGTGGTAGGAAACTACCGTGAGGGTTCAACTCCCTCCCGCGGCACTAAAAAAACAGTAAAAACAAATTAAAAGCTTTATCAAATACCAATTAATGAGAGTAAAAAAATATTTAATTATTGATTTTGACACCACTTTTATTCAAGATGAGGTTCTTGAAAAATTAGGAGAAATCACTCTTGAAAATCATCCTCAAAAAAAAATAATTCTCAAAAAAATTCCTTCAATATGCCAACTCGGAATGGAAGGAAAGATTCTTTTTCAAGACAGTCTTGATCAAAGATTAAAACTAATTCAGGCTAATAAAAATTCTCTTAGGAAATTGATCGATAAATTAAAAAATCGGATTACTCTTTATAGAATTTTTTTCCATCAAAATAGTCAAAAGATTTTTATTATCTCAGGAGGATTTGAAGAAGTGATTGTTCCTATAGTTAAAGACTTTCAAATTCCAAAAAGTCATATTTTAGCTAACACCTTCATTTATGATAAAAAATGTAATATCATTAGTATTGATAAAAATAATCCTTGTAGCCTACAGTAAGAGGAAAGCCAAGGCAGCTCAAAAATTAAAACTCTTAGGTAAAAAATATGTTCTTGGTGATGGTTATACCGATTATGAAAAAAACTCGGTGTTGGTAATTATTTTACTGCCTTTAATGAAAATTTAAAAAGAGAAAATGTTGTTAAAAATGCTGATTATGAAGAAAAAAATTTGAAGAATTTTTAAAATTTTATCGAACATCATGATTTATTTGTATTTTTTATCCTTAGCATTAGCGATTGTTATTCTTCTTTTTTCCTCAAAAACCTTTTCCCCAATCCCCTATTTTCCCTCAAACAAAAAAGATCTTTCCTTAATTATCAAAGCTTTGAATTTAAAAAATAACCAAGTGGTCGTTGATCTAGGTGCTGGTGATGGAATCGTTATATTTGAAGCGGCAAAAAAAGCTTATCAAAAAGGGCTAAATACTCAATTTATTGCTGTTGAAATTAACCCGATTTTAATTCTAATTATGTTTTTCAAAAAAATATTTCATCCAAATAAAAAAAACATAAAGATTGAATATAGTGATATTTTTAAATTTAATTCTGAAAGTATAACAAATCAATCAAAAAAATTATTAACTTTTTATCTATATCTTTCCCCCTGGGTTCTGGATAAAATAACTAAAAATCTAGTCTTATCAAGTCAAAAAAAAAATATTAGAGTTGTTTCTTATATGTATAAAATAAAAAGTTTAAAAAATAACAAAAAAAAGATCTATAAAGGTATTAATTGCATATACCATTATCAATTAAAATAAAAAATCATTTTAAGATGAACATCCTAAAAAAAAGATACCCAATGCTTGATATCATGCTAATAAAAAAAACTGGCAAACCATATTTTAGGAAATTTAAAAAGGTAATTTTTTCTTCATTATTTTCAGAACGGTTATAAATATCTGAAGCAACAACATTAGCGCTTGCCCCTATTAGAGTCATATTACCTCCAAAATCTGCCCCAAGGGCCAAAGCATACCAAACAAGAAACGATAATTTATCTAAAGCAGATGTTTTTATTATCTCAGAAATAAGTATTGTAATTGGAATATTATCAATAAAACCGGAAGTAAAACCGGCAAACAATAAAAGTGAAATGTTTGTTATTAAAACATTATTTCCTACTAAATTTTTAAAAAATAAACCGATTAAATTCAAGACGCCGGTCTTTTCCAATCCCCCAATGACAACAAAAAGACCCATAAAGAAAAATAAAGTCTTCCATTCAATTTTTTTATAAATTTCCTCTGCTTTATATTTTGTTATTAAAATAAGAAAAAAAGCGCCAAAAAGAGCAATAAGAGCCGGCTCAAAATGAGTTAAGGAATGGGTAAAAAAACCCAACAGAACAATCGCTAAAATAAAAATACTTTTTTTTAATAAATCGATATCGCGAATAGCATTTTCGGTTTTGATTTTTTTTATTTCAGAAAATTTAATAATTCTTTGGTTAATTTTCTTTTTAAAAACTAAATAAAAATAAGTCATCGTGAAAAAGGAGGACAACAAAACTGCGGGAAGCATATTATAAGAAAAGTTAATAAAATCAATATTTGCTTGCGTAGCAATAATAATATTTGGAGGATCGCCAATAATCGTTGACGCTCCACCAATATTTGAAAATGCAATCTGAGAAATGATAAAAGGTAGAGGTGTTATTTTTAAAATTTTTGAGATGAACAAGGTCACTGGAATCATAAGAATAATTGTTGTCACATTGTCTAGAAAAGCTGATAAAACGGCTGTTATCACCATTAACATCATTAATAACCGCATCGGTCTTCCCTTAGTTATTTGAACAGATTTTATTGCTAAATATTCAAATATACCCGTTTTCGAAACAATATAAACGATAATCATCATTCCCATTAAAAGACCAATAACTTCAAAATCAATGTATTCGATCATTTCTTCAAAAGTGATTACTTTAGTAAAAACTAGAGTTAAAGCGCCTAAAATTCCTATGATTGACCGATCTATTTTTTCAGAAACGATCAACAGTAAAACAAGAATAAATACAACAATACTGATTATCATAATAATCAAATATTTATTTTCCGTTATGAAGCATCTCAATTATCGCTTCTTCAATTGTATTTCTTGAGATAACTTTTTTAGTAAATAAACCTGATGCATTAATTACGGGCAGATAATCTAAATTTTCAGTATACATAATTGCCATCGCTTTAAAAACCGAATCATTTTCATTAACTGTAATTACATCTTTTGTCATGATGTTCTTTGCTTTTATTTTAGAAATCTTTTTTATCTTTTCGTCTAATTGAAAATTATTATTAATCAATTCAATTAATAATTTGTCTATTTTAAAATAAAATGGAATTATTATTTTTAAAATATCATATAGTGTTAAAATTCCGATAATTTTATTATCTTTATCAATAACACAAAATACACTTTGGCAAGACTTTATCCAACACTTAAGAATGTCGGGAACCAAAGTCTCTTCAGAACCAAAACAAATTATATCCTCATAAAAATCTTTTACTTTCATAACAACAATTTATATTAAAACATAATTTTATAAAAACAAAATAAAAAATCAACATTATCATAAATTATGATTTTCTCTTAAATAGTTAATATTTTCAACTTAGTAAAATAAAAAATTCTGATTTAATTAATCATAACTAATTTCCGATACCACCATTAATGACGAGATTCTTAATATCGTCGGTATTTTTAGCAATAAAGTCAGCTCCTTTTTTTTTTAATAATTGTCCTTCATTCAATCCCCAAGAAACGCCAATTATCTTTAAACCAATCTTTTTGCAAGCTAAAACATCTCTTACCTCATCAGCAATATAAATCACTTCTTCTTTTTTTAACTTTTCATTTCGGAGAATTTTTAATAAATCTCTATCTTTTCCTAAGAGATTTTTTCCTGTATAAATTTTTTTAAAGTATTTTTTAAGAGCATTAATTTCTAGAAATCTTTCAATATTTTTTTTAAGATTCGAAGAATAAATATAACAATCAATATTTTTTTTGATTAAATTTTCAAGGAGAGTTTTTATGCCGGGAAAAACTTTTATTTGTTCTAAATGGAAATATAATTCTTCTTGCGCTTTTTTTATTTCCCAAAGAATAATTGGAATTTTTAACCAATCGATTTTAAATTCTTTTAATAATTCTCGATAGTCCATTTTTTTTAATTTATCAATTATCTTGTTGTTAGCAGTAGACGTAATTCTTAAGCGTTGGTTTATTCCAATAATTTTTTTGAAAGTAAACGGTAAAGTATCAGCGATTGTTCCATCAAAATCAAAGATCACGTTTTTGATCATAAAAAATATTATACCCGTTATAATAATCTTATGTCTGAAATTTTAAAGTTAGATTTTTTTCTAACTGATTTTTTAAGAAATTTTCTTCCACATAATTTAATTTTTAATTCTTTTTTCTCCTTTCTTTCAATTCGAGGTCTCTCATTTTTATTTTGGGTGATTATCATTCTTTTTTTAATTTATCTTGAGGAAAGAAAAAATCCTGGTATAAGCAAAAAAGATAAACAATTTATTTTTTCCTTCCTTTTCGCCTTCTTTTTAACTATTTTAATTGTTGAGATACCGCTAAAAAATTTTTTTCGTAGGCAAAGACCTTATGTCACCACTCTTAACCAATCTATTCTGCGATTTCGGGGGCAAAATCCACACTGTTTCGGTTTCTCTTTTCCTTCAGGTCACGCTGCTACCGCATTTGCATCAGCGACAATTTTGGCTTTTTTTGACAAAAAGAGGAAATGGTTTTATTATCTTGTTGCTACTTTAATTGCCTATTCACGAATCTTTCTTTCTTGTCATTACTTTTTCGATGTTGTGGTTGGAGGAATTTTAGGATTTGTAATTGGAAAAATGGTTTTAAATATTAGACATTAAATAATATAAATTAAAATTTCTGATTGATCCAATTAACTTAATCCTTCGATTTGGAGGATCTCTTATAGATTAAAAACTTGAAATAGGATTCTTTTGAATTTACAATCCTTTGAATTGGAAAGATAATTTTTAATTTTTAATTTTAAATTGTAATTAATTTTTATCCATCAACTGATTCAACTGATTTAACTAATTTAACCGAAAACCAATTCAACTGATTATTTTT
This sequence comes from Candidatus Roizmanbacteria bacterium, assembly GCA_037444855.1. Lineage (GTDB taxonomy): Bacteria > Patescibacteriota > Microgenomatia > UBA1406 > GWC2-37-13 > JBBILO01. Next base: position 18,247 of record JBBILO010000008.1, read on the forward strand.
CTACACTATAAAACCTTACCCGATCGCCTCGGAATAGAAGATCGATCTCGCCTGTTGGACCATTGCGGTGTTTGGCGATGGAGACTTTAACCAATCTTTTGTTTTGATCAAGTAAATCCTCACTTTCCTCTTCTTGATAAAGAAATAGAACCACATCAGCATCTTGTTCGATAGAACCACTTTCTCTCAAATCAGAAAGTTGCGGTTTTTTCGTACCTCTCTGTTCCACTGCTCGTGATAATTGGGAAATAGCAATAACTGGAATTTTTAGTTCTCTTGCTAAATTTTTTAGTCCCTGAGAAACAAAGGAAACTTCTTGTACCCGACTGTCAAATCGACGACCAGCGTCAGCCAACTGAAGATAGTCAACAATCAAAAGTTTCAAATCATTTCTTGCTCTTAACTTTCTTGCTTTAGCTCGCATCTCAAGAATTGAAATCCCCGGCGTATCATCAATAAAGATTGGCGCTTCAGAAAGTTCTCCCATCGCTTCAGTAATTTTTTGATAATCTTCATCCGACAACCGGCCAGTTCTTAACCGCCAAGCATCGATATCAGCCGCCGCCACCAACAGGCGGTCAACTAACTCTTCCTTACTCATTTCTAATGAAAAAAAACCAACCGGAAATTTATTTTTAATCGCCACATTAGCGGCAATATTTAAGGCAAAAGAGGTCTTTCCTAAAGCCGGTCGAGCAGCTAATATAATTAAATTTGAAGATTGAAAGCCGGCTAATTTTTTATCTAACTCTTCGTAACCTGAAGGAATACCCCGAAAGTGATACCCACTTTTCATTAATTCTTCTAATCGTTCAAAACTTTCATTCAAAACTTCGCGCAAATGAATGAAGTCTCGATGAAGATGTTCTTGAGATAAAGAAAAAATTTCTGTTTCAACCTCATCTAATAATTTTTTAACTTCGGCTTGTTCATCAAAAGCCTTCTCCACTGTTCTTGAGGAAGTCTCAATTAACTTTCTTTTAGTATAGTGATCTTTGACGATCTGGCCATATTTTTCGATGTTGGCTGAGGTCGGAACCGTATCAATCAAATCAGAAAGATAACTTTTGCCACCAATTTTTTTTAAATTGCCTTCGGTCTTCAATTGATTAACCAAAGTCACGATGTCAATCGGTTGCTGGTTTTCAAATAACGAAAGCATTGATTGAAAAATGAGGTGATGGGAAGGATTGTAAAAATGTTCCGGTTTTAGAAACTCAGCCACCAAATTTATCGCTGAAGAATCGATTAAAATCGCACCTAAAACTGATCGTTCGGCTTCTAAATCATGAGGAGGGACTTTTAAGGCATCGGCAGTTTTTGCCATAGAATTTAAAAATTTAAAACAACAACCTTCATTTCCATTGTTTCCAATTCTTCTTTTTTCACCGTTAATTTGTCTTGTGATTTGGTTGATTGACCAATTTCTTTCAAAAAAACATCCAATGTGGTAATTTTTTCAAACACTTGAGGATTGTGTTTTTCAGTCTTATAATGCATCGGGATAATAATCGCGGGCTCAATTTTTTTTGCCAATTCAACCGCCTCTTTGGCATCAATGGTATAAAAGCCTCCCACTGGCACCATTAAAATATCAATATCCCCGATGGCCCCTAAAAACTTTTCATCCAGGACTAATCCCAAATCGCCACAATGAAGAATTTTAATTCCCTCAGATTCAATCTTAAAAAGGGTATTCTCGCCCCTCTCTTTTCCTTCTGATTTGTCATGATATGATAAAAAGCCAAAAATCCGAAAACCTTTTTTCTCATACTCGCCGGGCAAATCAATTAATAACGGCGAGCCGGTAATATTGACGGTTGAATCATGATCTTGATGATGGTGAGAAATAGTAACAATGTCGGCTTCGGTTTTTGGAAATTTAATCCCAACCATGGATGAGTCAAAAGGATCAGTGATTAACTTGGCTTCTCGAGTGCGAATAAGAAACGACGCATGACCGAAATATTTAATATCCATATTTAAAAGAAGAAAATTTTTAACAGTAATAGAATAGCAAATATTCCTTTAAGTTGCAATAAAATTTTCAAATTAATTTATGATTTCAATTAATTAAAAGGATCGATAAATAATTAGAGAAAATGCTCTATCCACAATTTCCCAATCTCAACTCTTATCCTTTCAGGCAAAGACAATATTTGTCGATTAAATCTTTGACAATTTTTAACTAAATAATCAGTGGCTACGAGTATTTCCGCTTGAACTAACGAAATAAACTTCCCAACGACTGCATTATGAAGAAAGTTGATAGAATTTCCATGATTCAACAAATAAAACATCTTGCCGCCTTTTGTCTTATAGATAGACCACTCTTTATTAAAGGAAAGTTTTGTTAAATCTGAAAGACCCTTTAAATCAAATTCATCATCCGAAGAGGTCACCGAAGCAATTTTTAAATTATTTTTAATATAATTTAAGTCTTTGACAGTTAAAGATTTATTACCGGTAGCACAGAAGATAATGTCGGAAATCCTGAGTAATGTTAATTTATCCACCGATTCATATCCATAAGCGCTCGCCCAAATTCTTTTTATTGGATCTTTATCGAAGACAAGAACTCTAATATTTCTTCCTGACAATATCCGGGCAATGTTTTTACCGATTTTTCCAAAACCTATTATTCCGACTGTTTTATTAGTAAATATCTCGCCCATCTTCCTTAAAACATCCTCGGTAGAAAAAACAATTGATTCACCAACAAGCAAATCCTCCGGATATTTTAGTGGACTCCTGGCTACTTCAATTACAGGTATTTTAGGATAAGTTTTAATATATCGCTGAAATCCATTTTCGGTATCCTCTATTATTCCAAGAATGTTTTTGGTTAAATCTTCCTTGCCGGCGATTGTTGAAAAATATCCTCCGACGTCTAAAATAATTAAATCTTTCTTACTTTTAAGAATATCGATAATTGTTTTTGAAGAAGCTATTTCATTTCTTAAACAATGAATATATTTGATATTGAATTTCTTTCGAATATACTGATAGACTTTGTCATCGATTGTCTTGGGTTTGGGAATAATATTTATTAAATTAGCATTCTTTTTTAAAAAATCTAAAAATGGCAATTTATCAGGTATTATATGACTTACCAACAAAATATTTGGTTTTTTATCTTTAAAAAGTTGAAAATGTTTTTTTAGCTTTTGAAAAAAAGTCTCAAATTGGTTAAATTCTGAGTGATTATTTATAAATAACATCTCTGATTCGTTCATATAAAGTCTGACTATAAACTTCTTTCAATAAATCTAAATTTTGCCACTGACAAAAATTAATATTATCAGATCGAAGCGATAGAAGTTCTTCATTGGTTAAAAATATGTATCTTAAATCAATGTGTTGATGGGGCGGCTCGTTTTTTGAAGGATTCTCGGGAATAGGATGAACATCGATGTCGATTGGGATAAAATTATTTTTCTTATGCCAAGGATGAAGAGATAAATTTTTTATCCCAATTTCTTCTTTCACCTCTCGAATTACTGTTTGATGAGGATAAACATCTGAAAGCTCAAAATGTCCACCCGGAAATAACATTTTTCCTATCAATGGGTGGCGAATAAAAACAATTTGACCAAATCGAGAAGCCGAATTAACAATCGCCCCGGAGGCAGTTAAATGAAATAAACTTTTTCGGTCAACTAAATCATTTTTTATTTTCAACTCTTTAACTAACTTAATAAAATTTTCTTCATTAAAATAATGAGCATAGGAAGAAATTATAGTCGTTATTTTGTTTAAGATTAATTTTTTTTTATGTTTTGTCATCTTCTAAATAATTAATAAAAAAATTAGAGCCGAGGACGGGAATCGAACCCGTGACCTAGTACTTACCAAGTACTCGCTCTGCCACTGAGCCACCTCGGCAAACAATCAAATTATAATAAAAATTTTATAAAATAAAATCATGATCTGTCCCTCCTGCGGAAAAATCAATGAAAACAATGCTCACTACTGCTCTTCTTGCGGCAAGAAATTAAATGAAAAAAGGGCGGCAAATCCTTTTTTAAATTTTTTTATATTACTGCTAATAATAGTTAATGTTTTTATTTATAAAAACGAATTCTTTAATTTCATTAATGATTATTTTTCACCAAATAAACCTCTTTCTATTCTTCAAGATACTCCTACGCCAACTAATAAATCAAGTAAAAACATAACCAACCAATCTTTATGTCAACTTTCTAAATCAGTAAAAAAAGCAGAAAATTGCACTGTTTTAATTATTGCAAAAGGAGAAAACTTTCAATCTCAAGGCTCTGGTTTTTTATATCAAGAAAAAAATTTAATATTAACAAATCGTCACGTCATTGCTAACGCTTCCAAAATTTATGTTTATGATAAAAATAAAAATCGATATCAAGCCTCACTCTGGAATTATAGCCAAACCCTTGATTTAGCTATCTTAAAAACGAATGAAGAATTACCTTTTTCACCCTGCTCAATTAATTTAGACAAGATTGAAAAAGGAGAAGATATTATTGCCCTTGGTTATCCTGCAACATCAACCGTTTCCGAAATTAATTACTCTGATATTTCATATTCTAAAGGAACCGTCTCTCGTTATGCTATATACCAAAACAATTACTTGATCGAATTTCAGGCAACCGTTAATCCAGGAAACTCTGGTGGACCACTAGTTAATCAATGCGGAATTATCGGCATTGTTACTTCAAGAAGCGTCGCTCTAGAAGTAAAAAATATCGCCTATGCCATCTCAAACGTCTCAATTAATAAAGAATTACCTCAACTCTTAGCTCAAAAATCACCAAATTCGGTTGTTCCGGATTTCAATTACGTCATTCCTTCCTACTCAGAAAAACCGCCTTATTCTTATTATGAACAATATAATATTGATCAAGAATCAATTGAAAAAGCCCAAAAGCTGAGAGAGACTATTAATCATCTTCGTCAAGTTTGGAAAACCCAAGACAGTTCGTCATTTAATAAAGATCTTGTTGAAAAAATAAAAGACTTGTTAGAACGAATAGCCAATGTCACCGAAAATATTCTTCCAAAAGTAATTGCTGAGGAACCTTTGTCTGCTGAGGAAATAAGGCTTCTTAACGAATTAAACGGCATGATCGACCTTCTTAATCAATATCATCAACAACTGAATGTTAATTTTGATGGTTGGGATTATTATTATTACGTTTGTGAAAATCAGCTTTGTCAGAAAAAAATTGGCTTTGGAAAAAGTCAATGCGCTTCCTCATATGATTGTCAACTAAAATAATACTATCAACTTGATTATTTTTTAGTATTTAAAGGTTGCGAGTTAACTTGTTGACTAGTTTAAAAATAAAATTTGGTCATTAGTTTACTGGTTATTGGTTAATTTTATTTCGGTTAGTAGTTCTGAAGAAACTTCTTCTGAGTTTCAATCAATTAGATTAATTAGAAGTCAATTAATTCTAATGTTTAATGTTTGATGCTTCAAAGGGAGCCTTCGAGTCAGAGGCGTTTAATGTTTAAAGTTTATGGTATAATATGATCCTATAAAAAAAGCGCGCCGAGCCTTCGACCTCACGTCTCCGACTTGGCCGCGCTTAGATTTAAGAGCTTGATCCTGGCTTAGGCTCTTTTATCACCCCCTTAACCGCACCAGAGGTTTTGGGGTAAGTTATCTTCATCCAGTCTTTTTATTTCTTTTTTTCTCATAGTCATCTTAATTGGGCTAAAAGAGCTCTTTTTTTCGGCCTTAACTTATAATCGGTACCTTCTTATTAATATCCTATAATTTCACTATAAAGGATATTGTTTATTTTGTCAAGGGGTATTTTATATTTTTTTAAAAAACATTAAAATAATTGATCCAACAATCTAAAAACCAATTTTTCCTAACCTGCGAGGTTTGAAAAAAAATTGGGCAAAAAAATAAAAATAAATTATTAAAATTTTTAAATCATGAGAAAGAAAAATTTTTTAATAATTTTCTTTTTTCTTTTTCTTCTTGCTGGTCTCATCTATCGGACCTATCAATTTCGCCATCAGCCATTTTACGATTGGGACGAAGGCATATATGCTGAAGTTGCCAAAGAAATAATAAAAAACAAATCGCTTAAAACCACTTTTAATGAACATCCATGGTTAAACAAACCACCTCTTTCTCATTTTATTATCGCTTTTGTTTTTATTCTCACAGACTATTCTCATTTTTTTAGCCGGTTGATTTTTACTTCTTTTTCCTTTTTTACTCTTCTTCTTACTTATCTTCTTGCTAAAAAATTATTCAAAAATTCATTCCTGGCCCTTCTTTCCCCCTTATTTCTTCTTTCCTCTCAAATTTATTTAGAAAGATCGGTTCTTTTAAATACGGATATTATTATCGCTTTATCCTGGTTGGGATATTTTTATTATTTTTCCTCATTTTGGAAAAGGACATTTTTTTTAATTCTTGGTGTCTGGTCAAAATCGCTTGCTGGTTTTTACCCTCTATTTTTAGATTTCTTTCATTTTTTTTCTCAAAAAAGAGATCACTCTTTGAAAAAAATTGTCCACTTTATCATCCAAATCCTAACTCAAATCTTTTTCGCCAGTCTTTGGTATTTTTACGCATATTTAAATTTTGACCAATATTTTATCAAAGCCCATTTCTATGACCAGATTTTTAAAAGAGTCGAGAGACCGATTGAGCTTCATTTCGGCAAAAATCTCGGGATAAAATATTACCCTCTGACTCTTTGGCAAGACTCAAAAATCCTAACCCTATTTTTGCTTTTTGGTGTAATCTTTCTTTTACTTACATTGATTCGCAAAAAAAAATTGACGACTGATAAGATTGCCCTTCTCTTTCCTCTTCCTTTCTTTTTTCTCCTTCTTTTAGTTAAAAGCAAAATCTACTGGTATTTGGTTTTTGTTCTTCCTTTTTTTACTTTGATCGCATTTTATCCAATTACCGTCTTTTTTAAAAACCGACCTTTTACTCGCAAAATTTCTTTCACATTGATATTTCTTCTTTTTATTCTTTTTGTAAAAAATACCTTTTTTTATCATCATAAAATTGAAATTAGCGAAGGTTATCAAATCGCTCAATGTCTTAAAAAACTTCCCTATGAAAATACTGCCTTTCTCGTGGATGAAAAAGAAAGAACCACATATCAATTTATTAAAGAAAATAATCTTTATACCGAAACCTCATTCCTTTATGGCGGACAACCATCGCTTGTTTTTTATGCGAATAAAAAGATTAATTTTTTTTACCAAAAAAATCAATTTTTAAAGAAATATTCTTCTTATCCAATCATTGTTTTTAAAGAAGAGGACCGAGTGAATCTTGGAATTAATATTGATGCCTTTGAATACTTCTGCTCAACCGAAAATCAATTAGAAAACGAGCGCTGGTATGTTTTTGTTAAACCATCAATAAACAATAAAGATTAATCTAACAACCCAAAAGCCGATCTTCACGAATCTAGTAGTTTGCAAAAAAAAACGGGAAAACGATAAAAGAACAAGCTTTTAGTGGGTGCCATAAAACCACCAATCTTCTTTATATCGCGTGTCCATAAAAGACATAGTATCGCGAACTACCACTTTGACATCAGAATTATCAGCATAACCAAAAATCTGACCGGTAGCAATCACAGGTAAATTTTTCCTTCCTTGAGCATTATCAGTATGATACTTTGCCAACAAGTTTGGATCAACACAAATATCGAGGAAGTAAAAAAGATAACCACCTAAAAGAGTATCGCTGTTACTATGGGTAAAAACAATATCCTTTTTGTTAGCATAAAGGACCATAAAAACATTGTTGCCACCAATACGTCGACCAGCTTTTAGGCCATAAAGTTTTTGTCCCGGCGTGGCTGCTAATCCCAACATATGAACTGGGAAATTGGGAGTGGCCGTTTTCGGAGCAGCTGTCTTGTTATTTTTAAAATCCCATTCGTAAATACGGTAAGTTTTAATAATTTGAGGAATTGGACCACCATAAAGAGAACTAATTTGAGGTGGCATAATTCGATCTAAACCATAATTATTACCATTGCGACTGATAAGATTAGTGCTTTCGTTTACCTGGATAAAGCCTCGCAAACGGAGATTTATTTCCGGACTATTTTCAACCGGACCATTAACTATCAGGTCAGCATCTGATCGTTCAGCTCTCATACTTTGATAATTTTCATTTGAAGTGATAGGGCAATTACTGGCAACTGAAATTGGAAGAGGTGTTGGTGTGGGTGTCGATGTCAAAGTAGGCGTTGGTATAATCTTGGTGGGAACAATAGTTTCTAAAAAGACGGGAGTAGTGGGAACAGGGGTTTTTAAAAAAACTGGAGTATTATAGACAAAAGGTTTAAAATCAATTAGCGTAGGTGTAGGTGAAAAAAATACAGTAATTGGCGCCGGTGTCTTTCTGGGAGTAGAAGTAAAAAAAGATGATTTTATTCGAGGAGTTTTGCCGATAAAAATATTTGATGAAAGAATGCTAATAACAAAAGCGGTAATTAGGGAAAAAATTATCTTTAGATTAGTCATTTTATTTAACATTATATTGATGACTAATATATTATATAGTATTGCTCTGTTATCGAATTTTCAACTAAATCAATTTAATTTTTTAAATTATATTCATCCAAATATTATATTTAAGTTAAAATATAAACCTATTCGAAAGGCTCAAAAAAAACTTTTTTTCTCAAATTTTTTCAAACCTTCCAGGTTTGCAAGATTACTTAGCAAAAGTAATTTAGGTTAATTTGAATAATTAGATCAAATAGTCAATTTACTAATGGCCCAATAACCAACAATTGCCGCAGCTACGATAACGTTTAAAGATTTATTAATCCCATACATCGGAATCTCAACAATCTGATCTACCAGAGCCAAAGACTCCTCTTTTATTCCTAAAGATTCATTGCCAAAGATTAAAGCTAATGGCAATTGATATTTTGCTTTTGTATAGTCAATCGCTTTTGGATGTTGTTCAACGGCGATGACTTGGAACTTTGAAGATGTCCCGGTGGGACTTAAAATATTATTATTCGTTCCACGTTCTACGCTCCATCTTCTACGCAAATCTTCAATCGCTTCTTTTGTCGTTTTGCAATATTCCCAAGGAACAATTTTGTATGTCCCAATTGAGGCTTTGTTTATCCGGCTATTTGGCGGAGTCTCGGTCTGTCCAACTAAATATATTTTTTTAATCGCTAAAGCATCGGCTAAACGGAATAACCCCCCGATATTATAAGTATCATAAATATCCTCTAAAATAAAATAGATCGGATTTCTTTTCACCTTTCTTATCACTCCCCGCGCCCGCTTTTCTTCAAGCTCCCGCAGTTGTTTGGCGTCCAATTTCATCCTTATGAAACATGAAACTTAAAACATAAAACTTATTAACTTATTTATTTTTTATATAAAATTCCATAAAGTATTTTTGCTAATTCATTGATTTCTGAAATTATTTCATTGAAATCCCTTTCGCCCAATAAATTAAATTCTTTACTAAAATGGAGTAAATATTTGGTTTCTTTTAAAGAACTAAAACTAATGTTGATTAATTGTCTTTTTTCTTTTTTGGATTTTCTTGCTCCGCCTTCAACAATGTTTAAGATTATTGAAAGAGCTGATCTTCTTAATTGTTCACCAATTGAATATTGATATTTTGGAGGAAAATCTAAAGCTAACTTAAAAATTTTCTTAGCAATTTTATCAGCTAAGTCAAAAATTAAATAATTTTTTTTCATAATAAATATTTTACTAGTCGTTTCATGTTTTATGTTTCATGTTTTATGATTTATTCCTATAGTTGACAAACAAAATATCCTGTAGTATAATAGGGGGGTATGAAAAAATTAATTATATTTTCTTTTCTTTTTTGGACATTAGTATTTAAGCCATCCTCTACAGAAGCTAACTATGGTCAATATGGAGGTGAAACACCTTCTTACTCTATCCTTGTTGATAAAATGGTCGGGATGCCTATCTCAACAAAAGGTGGAGCAACTGATTATCAATATGTTGATAATCTCTCCCCGACTGATCCACGTTTTGCTCCAGGGCAGGAAGTCTGGTTTAAGATAAAAATCAAAAACACGTCCAGTCAAAATTTAACCGCAGTTGAAGTCACCGATTATGTTCCTGATTATTTAATGCCTCTTGAGGGGCCGGGCAAATGGAATCCTGATAATAGAACGATTGTCTGGAACGCCGGTGATTTTAATATCGATGAAGAAAAAATTTATTATCTTAAAATGAAAGTCTATGACCAATCAATGCTCCCTGCTAATAAAGGACTAATCTGTGTTATCAACAAAGCTTCAGCAAAAAAAAACGATGTCGCTTATGATGAAGATAGCGCCCAACTATGTTTAGAAAAACAAGTGGTTGGTGTGGAAAAACAACCAACCGCCGGACCTGAATTAGGGCTTGGTATTCTCGCCATGAATGCCGTTTCGTTGATTGTTGGATTAAAATTAAGAAAAGATGCCCAGAGTTGAAGTCGGCTATGAATTAGCCAGGGTAATTAGAAACGCATTTCTATTTATTCCCAATGGGAAGTTGCCCAGATTAGAAATCCCTTCATTTGGTCGAAGAACCGATCTATCAAATAATCCTCTAGCTCAACTTTTGGAAGAATATAGATTAAAGCAAGAATATTTAAATCTTCCAGATCCTACAAATCTCGGAAATTTTATTTCTTTCTCAATGCCCCCGGTTTCACCTCATACACCAGAAACAATTAAAATAGGTGACCAAATTATTCCTGCTCATCTCAATGTTTGGTGGGGAGAGGTAGGAAATCCAAATCAAATTACCATTCTTGACTTGGCTAGAATGAAAAGAAATGAGAGATTGCCCTATCTTCAAGCAATCGCTGATCAAATTCAAAAAAGCATCCTTTTTTTAGGTGAAAGGATTGATGATCTTAAAAACATACCTAGGGATAGGTGGCATAAAAATTTAGAGATTTACGGATTATGTGGACATGCGACTCCTGAAGAACGTCAAGCTACCGGAGCGTCTCGTGGCGCTCAAAGCCATCCTTCAGGACACATCAATGTTGGTTATCACCCATATGAAAAAGAAACAGAATTGGCTGAGCCTACTCCTTCAACTCCACGAGAAATTTTAAAACACATTGGACCGATGGATACACTAATTTTCCAATGGTCTGATTTTTTTGTCTCAATTGTAAATAACATCATTGCTAACAATGGGCACGAATCATCCATCGTTCAAGCTGAAACTCATCATGCAAAAAGACCAGATGACAAATTGATTAGATTCTATGAGGGAATAAGTATCGATTATAACACAAATGGAATTCCCCTAGTTGAGGCTTTGAATGATCTGTCTGATGTAATTGGTTTTTTTGACAGATTTTATCAAACTCTTAGAGACGGTTATGAAGAATATTATTTTAATTATGGCCACCATGACCTTCAATCAAAAATAAGACAACGTATGATAGACGAGCTTCTTTCTCTATATTTATCAATCCAAAATCCTGACGACAATATGAAACAGCCAAACTCAACAAAAAATAGCCAAACATCGACAAGAACAATTATCACAGAAATTGTTGACTTTGCGTTGTCATTTCTGCCGACATATCAACAAATTATTAACTGGTTGAACAACCCCAATATTTCACAAAAAACAAAAAGTTATCTTAAAAAAAGAAAAAAACAATACGAAAAAATCCACCGATGGCTCAGGCAAAGTTTTTTCGATCTAGAAACTATGAAGCAAAAATTAGAAGCCGTAAAAGAACAACGTGAAGATATACCCGTTGGGGATCAACCACAAGATCAAAGAGATCATCTGAAAAAAACAAGAGATTTATTCAAAGAAGTGAGTAGGCTAATGTTAATAAAACAAAAAATTTTAAGCGGAACCCAAAATAAATTTAATTTAGGCAGTGATCTTGAAGCAGAAATCTTTTTGCAACATATATTTGATATGACCCAACCTGGTGAAAACTGGAATAGAATCGAATACGCATGGCCTGCAGTCCTCTCTTTGAGCTTTATGGCCGATGATTATAAATTCGATCAGTTTGGCAATCTTAATGTTATAAGATTAACAATCGCCCCTCGCTTCGGCACCACCAAAGGAGCGATTGAAGACATGGGTGGCTATCGTATTGTCAGACAGCAAGGAGCTTAAACATCTATTGTTCATCATAAAAGATTTTAAGCCTTTGACTCTGGCTTAAGATCAGAAAAAGATCATAAATCAATAATTGGCCTAATTAATTTAATATTAAATAATTAATAAATTAATTTTTAATCAATAAAAAAATAGTTAATACTTCAATAATTAAAAATTTATTTTCACAAGCAAGAGAGAATTTTTGAGAAAATTAAAAGTAATTGATGGACCTCTTTCCAAATTACTCTTATCTCATTTTTTTCTTCAGGATTGGTAACAACTAACATCCAAAGCAAATGAGGAGTTTCTTTAACTTCTTTTTTACAAAGGTTGATTTTATTTCCAAAATCTTTTTAGAATTACCTCAAATTTCTTCCCTATAATTAGCGCCAATTGAACTTCCACTTCTTTTTAACTGTTTAACTAATGCTTCATTAAAAATTGTTATCTTTAAAGATTGACTAAATCGAATAATTTCTTGTCCTAACTTCGCTGTTCCCTCCTCTAAACCAAATCTATCATTCATATTTTTTATTAATTGATATTAAACATTGTTTTTATTAACTGATATTAAACATTGATTAAAAATTAATTATTAAATATTCATTATTTTTTGCTTTGTTCTATCAATCTCTTATAACCAACTAAAAGTTAAATTTTTACTATCAAATCAAAATATTTTTATCAAACACTTATGTATTAATTATTGACTAAAAATTTATTATTAAATATTGGTTATTAATATCTTATATTTTACCAATTTCGGATATTGTTTATTTTTTGTGGATAAAATTATAAAGAATAAAATAACAAATACTATATTGACAAATAGCAATTTATTTGATATACTATAGGTATATTTTCTCTAAGCTAAAAGCTTGCTTAGAGATCGTCCCGAGAAATCGGGGCGGCACCTTAAAAACGGGTGAAGATCTTTAACAAAAAACCCTATATCGCTTGGGTTTTGGCGTTAAAGGTCTAAAACCCAAGGGTTCAGGTTACCGGGCAAAGAGTAGCATACCGGGCAATGTGCGGCAAAGGGCAACGTCGGCAACCTCCTAGAAATCACCCCCTTTCTTTCCGAAAGAAATAGTTCTATATAACATATAGGATTATTTCAAGTAGAGAAAGATTGGCTTGCACTTTGGAACTAAGAGAATTTGACGCTAGATACTTGATACTTGAAGCTGGATAATGAAACTTGAAGTTAGATGTTTAAAAGAATATCTGATATTATTAAAATATGATCAAGTCTTTTCGCGATCTGGAAGTATATCAAGAGAGTTACCAACTGATGATCTTAATTCATCAAAAGATTAAAGAATTTCCTATTTATGAGAAAATGGACTTAGCTTCACAAATACGAAGGGCTTCAAAATCTATTCCAGCAAATATTGCTGAAGGTTGGGCTAAAAGAAATCATGAAAAAGAATTTAAAAAACATCTTGATATATCAATAGGATCGGCAAATGAAATGGAAGTACACATAGAAACAGCAAGAGATCTTGGTTATCTTAATAAAGATTTTGCAGATGATATTCTTAAAAGATACAATATTTTAGGTAAAAAGTTATTTAAACTAAGGCAAAATTGGAAAACTTTCTAACTTCAAGCATCTAACCTCATAATCCAGTTTCAAGATTCCAACATCAAGCGTCAATTTACTTTTGGTTTCAGAGAGCAAGTCAATCTAAAATTCTAGAAAGGAGGTGATGAAAAACTAAGGCCGCTATGCCTTTGACAGTCCCGCAAAGAGGGGATCTAAGTCATAAATTAGCCAGGGAGAAACCCAACCCCTGTGTCCCGTAAGGGAAAAGGCGTCTTGCCAGAAAGAAGATCACTTTAACTAACGGAGGTCTAAGATGAAAAAGGTAAACTGGCTTCACGTATTGATAGCTGTCCTGTTTGTTACGTTGCTTGCCGCGTGTGGACCTTGGTCGAGAGACACGCAATGCGTCTCCGGTGTTCGTGACTGGACAGGATGTGTACCATCATCCGATGAAACCCAGGCTTTCTTGAAGAAAGAAGGTTACTGGGCATTTCCGCCAGTTCCGACCGTCGTGATCGTTGCGCCGACACCCGTGCCGACCCTTGCACCCGCTCAACCTACCGCGGCCGCTGTCGTGCCAACTGTTCAACCCGTGCCGTTGCCGACCGCAACGCCCGTCGTGCCCAGCAATCCACTTTTCGAAGCACTGTCATGCCTCGGTTTTGAGTCACCTCATAATCTAATCAACTACTTCCAGATGGAAGGCGTTGATCCCGAAGAAATCACTGTGGTCCCTGATGGGAAAGGTGGTCACGAACCGTGCGCAGTGCGCGTGCTTCGAGAAAAGGATGCGAATGGTTACATCACTCCATTTCTGATGACCAACCCGACGTCTACGACGTTCGACGGGTGGCGAAGCTCAACTCAACCCTACGTTCCCGGATGGAACGGCTCTCAAGCTCAAGTCCCTCCGGATGGCCCGTGGTTGGTTGAAGGTGTGACTATTCGCCCTTTCAACCACTAACCTGTTACCCAATTCGGCGACTTTGAGTCGCCGGGAAAGGAGGGTTAAGCGGTTAGCTTAACTTAATAGAGAAGCTCATCGCTTCTCTACTAGCTCAAACGCTAGTAAAATCAAGTTAACTAACCCCCCTCCTTTTTTTCCCTAAACTTATAAATTCTTTTATAGGTTGAGGGAAAATATGAAAACAACACTAACTATTATCATTCCAACTTACAACGAAAATAGCAGAATTAAAAAAACTCTTAAAATCTTAACAAAAGGAGTCTCTTATAATGGAATAAAAATTAAAGAAATCTTCTTTGTAGATGATGGTTCAACTGATGGAACACCTAAACTAATTAAAAAATCAAAAAAAATAATTGAAAAAAATACTAAAGCTAAAGTAAAAATAATTTCTTATAAAAAAAATAAAGGCCGTGGATTTGCAATAAGATATGCCGCCCAAAAATTTAATAGTGATTACTTACTCTATGTCGATGCTGATTTTTCTATCCCTTTAGATAATATTAAAAAATTCATTCCTTATATGAAAAAAGATTATGATGTTATTATCGGTAGTAAAAAAATTAAAGGCGCTAAAGAAATTATTAAAAGATCTTTGCTTAGAAAAATAATAGGCTACGGACATTCTTTAATTGCTTATTTAGTTCTTGGTGTCTTTGTTTGGGATTTTCAGGGTGGTTTCAAACTATTTTCCCGTCGTTATGTCGAAAAAATATTCCCATATCTCAAAATTGAACGTTGGGGATTTGATATGGAAGTTATATTTTTAGCAAAAAAACTTAATTATCGATTTAAAGAACTTCCTATTAAATGGGGACACGTAGAAAATAACAGCAAAGTTGTTTTAATTCGAGATATATTAAGAAGTTTGGAAGAAATGATAAAAATAAGATACTATTGGATAAAAGGGATATATCAAAAAAAAGTTTCTCCTAAATTTGCTCTTGGGTTTTCCTAAAGCTTATGAAAAATAAAATTCTAATTATTTCTCCCTATCCGAAAAAAGGCACTTATTCTCATCGTAAAAGCGCTCTTGCTTCTTTTAGTAAGAATTTAGTTAATTCATTGAAAGCTCGATTCAAAATTATTATTTTAGATGACCAAAATACTTGGAAAAAAAACGATTTATTTAATTATTTTAATTTATTAAAAACCGTTCTAAAGCACAAAGATATAAAAAATATCTTAATTCAATTTGAATGGACTGTATTTGGTAATAATATTTTTTTTATTTTAATGTTTCCTTTTTTTTTACTATTGTTAAAATTGATCGGCAAAAATACTTATGTAGTTTTACACGGAGTTAATTTTAAATTTGAAAGAATATTTGGTTGTAATTTTAAATCTTATGTACTAAATATAGGAAGTTATATTTTTTATACATTAACCTGTATATTTTCTAAAAAAGTAATTGTTACAGAAAATTACTTTAAAAAAAAACTATTCCAATTACCTTTTTGTAAAAATAAAGTTGTTTATATACCTCACGGAGTTGATATTAAATTAGGTAAAAAAATGAAAAAAAACAAAAAACCAATTAAAATTAGATTGGGATACTTTGGATATTTGAATCCTTATAAAGGCCCAAAAGAACTTTTAGATTTATTTACATCAATTAATCAAAATAGTTATTCTTTAACTTTTTATGGTGGTATGAGTCTTAATTTAAAAAAACACAAAGATTATTTAACCTATATTAAAGATTTGATTTCGCAAGCTAAAAAAAATAAAATAAAAATAACAGAATTTATAAAAGAAAATAAACTTAATAATTATTTTAATGAAGTAGATTTAATTATTTTTCCATATCGTGCCTTTATTTCCTCTTCAGGAATCTTAGCTATGACTTTTAGCTTTGAAAAACCCTTTATTCTTTCTCGTCCTCTTGAGGGCTATTTTGAAAGTCCTGATTTCTCTCAAGCTCTAAAAGAAACCGGATTAAAAAAAGAAGATTTTATATTTGATTTCAATAAAGAAAGTTTTAAAAAAAGATTAGAATGGGCAAAAAAAAATCTTAACAAATTAAGTCAATTTTCAAGGATAATGAAAGAAAAAAGAATTTGGGAAAATGTCGCTCGATTATATGAAAAAATTCTTAATGAATGAAAAATCCTTTATACTTTTATTATAAAAAAATAGTTTTGCAAAAAATTATCCTGATTGCTCAGGAGAAGGTCTATTTAAAATAGACAATACAATATGAAAAAAATTTTGTCAAGATTTAAATACCAAATAATTCTTTTTTTAATAACATTAATAATATTTCTGCTAAATTACAAATCTAACACTTATCTTGCCGGTTGGGACAATCTTCAATCAGAACTTAATCCTTGGCTTTCAGTTAAAAGAGCCTTTTTTTCTGTCTGGCAAGAGTATCAAAGCTTTGGATTGGTTGCTGGTATGGCCCATGCTTCTGATTCAATAAGAGCCCTTTTTATTTTTTTCCTCTCTTTTTTTCTTCCTCAAAATCTCATTCGTTATTTTTATCATAGTCTAATGCTTTTTATTGGTGGATTAGGAATGATGAAGTTGTTAAGAGATTCCCGCTGGAGTTTATCCCAACCTTCTCGGGACGAGAATGACAAAGGAAGCAGAAATAACAAACAAGAAACGCCGTCATTTCGACCAAGCGACCGAAGGGAGCGCGTGGAGAATTCTTTAAAAGATTCCTATGCCTTTACTGGAGCGATTTTCTATACTCTTAATCTTGGCACCGTTCAGATTTTTTATCTTCCTTTTGAACCCTTCTCCACTTTTTTTGCTTTTTTATCATGGGGGGTGTGGAGTTTCCTTCGTTTAATCTCAAACTCTTCAAACACATCTTTTGAATCGAAGGTTTCAAAAGAAATAAATCCAACAAAACGTAAATTTACGGTCTTCGGCCTAGATTTCTTGGCTAAACCTCGAAATAACCTGTTAGTTTTTCTTCTTATCAATCTTCTCGGCACGCCTGCCTTTTATACCCAACAACTTTTTGTTGTTTATTTTTTAGTTTTAGGCTTTATTGCCATTGGATTTTTTTTAAGCAATTTCTCTATTCAAAAAAATGCTCATTATGTTCTACATTCTACGTTCCACGTTTTTATCCTTTTTCTTATTATCGGATTAATCAACTCTTTCTGGCTTTTACCACAAATTTATTTTTTAAAAATAAATAGTCACGTTGTCTATCAGTCAAAACAAAATCAATTGGCAACAGAAGATACTTATTACCAAAACAAAGAAAAGGGCGCGATGACACATTTCTTAAAACTTGAAGGTTTTTATTATGATTTGCTTGACAAAAACAATCAACCCCTTTTTAAAAAATGGCAAGATCATTTTCAAAAATTTTCTTTTCTTAAATACTTTTTCGCCATTTTAATGGTTTTAGGAATTATTAAATCAATTAAGAAAAAAGATTTTATTTTTATTCCTTTATTGATATTCCTATCTATCGTTTTCTTAAATAACACTTTTCCTTTTAATTTCATCGATTCGACCTTTCGTCGATTTAGATTTTATAATCAGATTTTCCGCTCGCCTTTTACTAAATTTATCATCCCCTACTCTCTTGTTTATAGTTATTTTGTTATTAGAGGAATAAAATTTATAGATTCCCGCTTTCGCGGGAATGACAAATACGCCAAATCTTTTTTTGCTTTATTTATTTTATTTTTGGTTTTTCTCTATTCTTTTCCAGTATTCCAAGGCTATTTTTTCTCACCAGAGATGAAGGTTAAAATTCCCGAGGAATATTTAAATTTAATTGACTATTTTAAAAAAGAAGATAAAAATAAAAGAATTGCTCTTTTACCAGAATATACTTTTTGGGGATGGTATCAATATCGCTGGGGAT
>JBBILO010000009.1:0-30038 GCA_037444855.1 Candidatus Roizmanbacteria bacterium
CAAAGTTTTTTATCAGTAACAAATAAGTTAGGAAGAATTTTTTTTAATCACTTCTTGGTAAACTTTAATATACTCATCAACCATTCTATCAACAGTAAAATATTTTTCGACGTGTTTTCGACAGTTGTATCTCATCTCTTGATACTCTTTTTCTGGCATTGAATAAATTCGCTCAACTGCTTCACAGAGACCATCAATGCCTGTTTTTTTGATAATCCAATTCCCTCGATTATCAATTGGAGAAGAATTGACTATATATCCAGTGATTCCGTCTTTAATAATCTCAGGGACAGAGCCTCGGGCATAAGTAATTACTGGCGTTCCAGTAGCCATCGCTTCGGTAAACATTAAGCCAAAGGGCTCCTCCCATTTGATAGGGGCGAGAAGAACTTTAGCATTTTGATAATAAGAAACTCTTTTTCTAATATCGATTTCTCCATGAAATTCAATTAAAGGATGATTGATTTCATCGATAAGTTGATTAAAATAGTGTTGATCATTTTTATCAATTTTTGCTCCGATGATCAGTTTTTTTTTTGTTTTTTTGGCAACAATGATTGCATCGTCTGGTCCTTTTTCTGGTGAGAATCGAGCAAAAAACAAGAGATAATTATCTGAATTTTTTTCCTTAAAATCAAATTGATCAATATCAATAGCGTTATAAATTGTTTTAATAAAGTTTAATTCAGGTAAATCTTTTCTCTGATTATTGGATATTGAGACATAAAAACTATCCTTATACTCTTTAAAAACTAAATTTTGATATTCATAATTTAAAGGTCCATGAAGAGTGGTGAGGAATTTGTCTTTAAACAATTTTTGAAATAAAAGAAAACGCCAGTTTGCATGATTATGAACAACATCAAAACTTTCTTGAGAGATATATTCAAAGGCGTTAAAAACAGCAATAAATTTAGCCACCTCTCTTGTTTTTAGATCATCTTTAAAAGGAGAGATTCTTCTAATACTTTGTTTAAAAATAGGGATAATTTTATAATTTCCCAAACGGGGGGAGTTGTTTGTGGTTAAAAGATGAACCTCGTGATTATATTTAGGTAATTCTCTAGCGAGGAAATAAATTATCCACTCAATTCCTCCATAAAGTTCTGGAGGAACGGTTTCTTCGATAGGCGAAACTAAAGCTATTTTCATGTTAGACTGGTATAAAATTTAATTACTTTTTGAGAAATTTTATCCCAATCGTAGTGGTTTTTTATCGTAAAAATAGCGTTTTTGGATACTTCTTTTAGTCTTTTTTTATCTTTGAGCAGATGATAGATTTTTTCACCCAAAATCTTTCGTTCATGACTATCAATAATGAATCCATTTAAGCCATCAATGATTACTTCTTTACTACCGGCAACATTAGAAATCAGAGGGACGGCCCCACAAGCCATGGCTTCCATAGTTGTTAGGCCAAAAGGTTCATATCTGGCAGGTAAAACAAATATATCAGCATTTCGATAACAAGCAGCGACCATTTCCGGATTAACTTGACCTAAGAAAAATACGCGGTGACCTAATTGATATTTATTGATTAATTTTTTTAGTAAGTGTATTGTTTCTAATTCTTCTTTTGAGGCTTTAGATTCGTTAATATCACCACCGATATAAAGATGAAAGTCAATCTTATTTTTAATATAACTTAAAGCGTCAATTAGTCGGTCTATCCCTTTAGCTGGAACAAGACGGCTCATAGTTAAAATAGCATTTTTTTTGAAATTAACTTTTTTATCTAATTTATTTTTTTCTGGATTAAATACTGATAAATCGATTCCAGGATAGATTACCTTAATTTTTTCAAAGTCGACAATATAATAATGAAGAAGCTGAATACGAGTAGTTTCACAGATAACTAAAATAGCATCAGCTTGATTAAAAATTTTTTGCTCAATCGCAATTCTGACATGAAATCGATAGAATGGTTTTAATTTTTCGACCGGTGTTTTTTCGATTTCCATTTCCATTTTTTTTGCTTTACCGAGGGTATGAGGAGTATTGATGTGAGGGATGTCGAGCATTTTGCTAAGAAGAAGACCAGCGTATCCTCCATCCCAATAATGGGAATGAATTAGATTATAATTTTTTCTTGTTTTTTCGATATACTTCATGATGTTTTCGGCAAATTCAGGCATAATTTCATAGAGCTTTTCCTTAGGAAGAAACTTATTTTCTCCCGCGGGAATACGAATAATTTTTACAAAATCATTGATTTTCTTTTCTGCTTCTTGAAATTCATTAAAAGCACGAGTGAAAATGTCAACTTTAATATTTTTTTTACTCAAAGCTTTGGCTAAATTAAGAATATAAACAATTTGTCCACCGGTATCTGTTTTTCCAAGCGGTGGTGGATCATCAACATAGCCTTGGGGATTAAGAAACATCAGCCTTTTTAAATGGTTTTTACTCGGCATTTTTTAATTATACATTAAATAAGTTAAAAAAATCAATTGACATAAAGATAAAGTTAAGTTTTAATTTATATATGGCCCGTTATGTCCCGGATGTTTTATCCCGCCGTTGGGTGATTCTGTCGCCTCAACGGATTTCTCGTCCTGAAGACATCATCGTTTCAAAGGAAAAAAAATGTCCTTTTTGTCCAGGGAATGAGTGGATGACCCCAAATGAAGTTTTTCGAATAGGAGATGGTGAACCGAATCAGCCAGGATGGAAGGTAAGAGTTGTCCCCAATAAATATCCAATTACTGATTTTCACGAAGTTTTTATTCATTCCCCTCATCACGAGAAGGATATTGAGGATTTACCTGTAGAACACGTATCTTTGATTATTAGGGCATACCGAGAGCGATTCAATTTTTATCGAAAAAAAGGCCAAGTCTTAATTTTTGATAATCATGGTCATCATTCAGGTGCTTCTTTAACTCATCCCCATTCCCAATTAGTCGTCATCCCTTTTCAAATTAATTTGGATACTCTATCTCGAGAACCAATTTCTAATTTGGTAGAAGAGAATCGTTTTTTCAATGTCTATTGTCCTGACTTCTCCCAATGGCCTTACGAAGTCTGGATCGCTCCAAAAAAGGAAAAAGGTGTTTTTGGTGATATTCCTGATGAGGAAATAACTGATTTGGCACTTTTAATGAAAAAAATTATTAGTAAACTTCATTTAATTTTTGACCAAAAGAAACTAACCGCTTTAGAAAATTTTGGCTATAATTACTATATCTATCCCCAAGAAAATTGGTATATCCGAATTATTCCTCGTTTTGTCCACCGGGCTGGTTTTGAACTGGGAACTGGTTTGTCGGTGAATATCGTTGATCCAACGGTTGCCGCTGAAGAATTAAGGAAGATAAATGAATAAATAATAATAAATGAAAAATAAAGTAATACATATAGAAATACAATTGAAATACATTGAAACAGATAGAAATAAACTGAAATACAGTAGAAATACGATAGAAATACCTTGTTAAAGTCAACCCTCCGAATCGGAGGGTTTAAAATTGTTTTAAAATGAAAAATTTAAAATTAATATAGTTATTATTACCTTCTAAAAAAATTTACGTTTTAATGAATTTGAGATGATCCTTTCATTTTTATTAAAGGATTTTTTATTTGAGATGCAATTTTTTTTCAAGTTTTTTTCATAGTATAATTAAAACTTATATTTTTTAAAAAATTTATGAGAAAAATTCTTTTGCTAGTTGGTATTTTATTTTTAGTCTATCTTTCATTTTTAGGCTTGAAAGTTAATCGTTTTTATACAAAAATTTATACTCCACAAAAGAATGTTGAACCAAAAACTGAATTTAATTTTCTTCTTTTTGGTTATGGCGGGGGGAAGCACGAGGGAACATATTTGACTGACACAATTATAGTTTTTCATCTTAATACAAAAACTAAAAAGGCAGTCTTATTTTCGATTCCTCGTGATCTTTGGGTTCCTATACCAACTAAATCTGGAAAAAAATTTTCGATGAAGATCAATGCTGTCTACCAAACTGAATTATTTCCAAATATTTATCCTGACATCGATCAAAAAAACTTTGGAGATAAAAAAGATGCCGCTTTTTTTAAATATATAGTTGGCAACATTCTTGGGCGAAAAATTGATTATTACGCTGGTATAGACTTTGAAGGATTTAAAAAGGCGATTGATGTTATCGGTGGAGTAGAGGTAAACGTCGAGAAGTCTTTTGTTGATCTGGAATATCCGGTTGAAGGCAGAGAAAAGGATCTTTGCGGTCAAGATGAGTTATTTAAAAAAGCAGAAAAGTATTTAAACCAACAAGCGACAGAAGAAGATTTAAAAGAGTTAGCAAAAGATCAGGTTTTAGATAACTTTGTAAAAAACTCGACTGAGGCTCCATACTTGGCTTTTCCTTGTCGTTATGAAAGAGTTGAGTTTAAAAAGGGAAAAATGAGAATGGATGGAGAAACTGCATTAAAATTTGTTCGTTCTCGTCATTCAGCTGATGATGGGAATGATTTTGCTCGAGCCAAGAGACAACAAATACTTCTTGAAGCAGTGAAGAATAAGCTAATTAGCCTTAACTTATTGACTAAAGTTTTTCCTCTCATCGATAGTTTGGGGGATCATTTAAAGACTGATGTTGATTTAAATCTTATTAAGACATTAATTAAAGAAACAACGAATATTCACCAATATGAAACAAAAAGTTTCATCCTAGCGACAGATAATTTATTGATTGATTCCATTTATCAAAACGGTCAATACATTTTAATTCCAAAAGCAGGTGAGAATAACTTTTCGGAGATTTGGGAAAAGTTCAGTGAGTTAACTGTTGATATTTCTTCTGTTACGGTTCCTCACCGTCGATAAAGTATTGATTTATACTGTAAGTTATTGTATAATTGGCTAATGAAAGAGGCTGATTTTGGTAATATTTATGGAAAAGATCCTGAATCTGATTCCTGGACAGTATTTCAACTGGGCGATTTTCTTATTTCACAAGGAAAAACCGGAATTATAGTCTTACAAAAGGATAATTATCCCCCAAGAGGACTTCAAATTAGCATAGGTTCCCAAGGCCCCTTGATTCAATACACCTTTGCTTGTGCTCCAGTGTTTCATTATCTGCCAGATACTGGATTGCTAAAAATCCCAGGCGCTGAAGGTATCAAATTACAATCATGTACCGAGGAAGGATTTACCGAGGAAGGATTTAAAAAAATTGGTAGAGCGATCGTCAAAATTCATAATGAAGGTGTTTTTAGTTTGGCAGTCAACATGATGAGGGTTTTAAAAAGTAGCTTTGTGCCTGAATTTGCCTTTTTTGGTCATCGATTTGGAGATGCTCATAAATATTTACCCCCGTCAGAAGTTTTGGCTTTTTTGCAAGAAGACCCAAATTTAGATGATGATTTAAAAAAAATATTTAAATATATTCTTTATCCTTACGCAATCGTATCGATGCCCTTTGGAAATTTAGCAGAATTAAATTTTGATGGCCTTTTAGATCCCAATAATATTGGTACATTGAATGTTGTTCTGAGTTGTTTTCCACAGGTAAGAGATGCCACCATCAAAGAAAGACAGGAAATTAAAAAACTTTTAAGTCAAAGACGTCGACGCTGAATAAAGTTGATTATTCTTTTTTGATTTTCTTCAAAATCTGTTAAAATTTAATTAGATATTCTTTTTACAATACTGCCCTCCTAGTTCAATGGATAGAATAGAGGTTTGCGGAACCTCTGATGGCCGTTCAACTCGGCCGGGGGGCACATCTTTAGGGCTGTGATGAAAGTGGTATCATGGCGGTCTCTCCCGCTCTCATTTAGAGAGCGGGACTTAATCCCGCCCTTTCTCAAGGGCGGGGCAAAACCGCTTTTTAAATCAATCAAACTATGTATTACGTCTATTTACTTAAAGATGAGGATGATAAAATTTATATCGGTTATTCAATTAATTTAAAAGAACGAATTAAAGCACATCTAAGTAAAAAAGTCAGAACTACGATGAAAATGAAACGACCGCGGTTGATTTATTATGAAGCCTATTATGAAAAAAAATTAGCCAAAGAAAGAGAACGAAGACTAAAAGATTTCGGATCTGCCTATCAAGGATTAATGAGAAGATTAAGATTAAAATATTAGAGAGGGGCTGTGATGAAAGTGGTATCATGGCGGTCTCCAAAACCGCTTTTCCCCGTTCGAGTCGGGGCAGCCCTGCATAGAAATTAAACCTCTTCGGCTTGGAGGATTCCTTTAGGTGATTATAATTTAACTATTAAACAATTTTTTATAAATTTTATTGATTTTGATCCTTAAAATCGGGAATGTTAGGGATATCTGTAGGAGGAATCGAGGGAGATGGTGATGGAGGAGAATTTGTCATTTGAGCTTTATCATGTAAATCTTGAAGAATTTTGTTTAAATTGTTGTTTGGGTTACTAATTGATTGATTAACATTCGGCGTTGGAGTAGATGGAGGAAAAGTAGGTGAAGGCGTTGGGGCTGGTTGATTTGAAGAAGAAGAGATTGATTGATTTGTAGTTGGAAATGCTGAAGGGGAAGTTGAAACTGGTTGATTGGTTGAAAGAGGTTGAACTGGTTGATTTTGAGGGGAACTTGCTGAAGGCGGAGAAGTAGGCGTAGATGGAGATGGAGAAACTGGTGGAAGAGGTGGGTTAATTTGAGTGGTGGTTTGATCGATCGTTTGTGTTTGATTTAATCCTAATTCTTGATCAAACTCGCCTTGAGTAAATCCCTTTAAAACCACGATTGTGCCGTCATCTTTTTCGATTTTTGTTACCGGTGTACCAGCAAAATTATTGGAAACAGCGAGCATTTCGGTTAACCATTCTCGATTTTGCTCTAAATTTTTTTCTTCGTATTGAAGATTGTGTTGTTTAAGATACTCTTTTTCTGCTTTGGAGAATTGACAATCTGATACTGTATAAATAGTGATTTTCATTATAAAATTTATTATGAAGAAAAAAAAATTATTTGTCAAGACTATTTTTTTTGTCGGTATATTTTTAATATTATTTTTTACTTTCAATAAGATAGCTATCAAACCTTCGTTTGATACCGAAAAAAAGAGGAATGATAAAGAAAAAATAGTGTCGCCATCGCCAACAATTGTTTTAAAAACAAAGGAAAAAATAGAGCGGTCAATTTTTATTCCTTCCTGGACATTAGCAGAAATTGATAAGGAAGAGATTAAAAAATATTGTCCATTGATTTATTTTGGCCCAAAAGAAAAAACAAATGAATTTTTAGATTTGATTAATGATCAACTTAACTGTCAAGATGCCCATTTTACTTTGAAGGTCGAGGAGATTAAAGAAAAGGAAGAATGGTTATATCAGCTAGAAGATTTAACTAATTTCTTAAAGGAGAAACAGTTTACCGGATGGGTGTTAGACTTGGAAATTTCTGGTTTGCTTTCTTCTCAATCTCAAGAAAAAATTAATCAAATGGTTGAGGTTTTTTATCAACAAGGTAAAAAAGTTAATTTTAAGTCTTACATCGCCATTTATGGTGATTTCTTTTATCGAAAACGAGGATATGATTTACCATTTCTCGTAGAAAACAGTGATGGAATCATGGTGATGGCTTATGATTTTTCCAAAACTTACGGCCAACCTGGTCCAAACTTTCCTTTCTCTGGAAGGGAAAAATATGGCTATGATTTTCAGATGATGATTGATGATTTTCTTCACTTTGTTCCTAAAGAAAAATTAACGATAATTTTTGGGATGTATGGTTATGATTGGCAAGTGGATGAAAAAAAAAGACCATTTACTCAAGCAAAGGCGTTAACTCTTAACCAAATCAAATCAAAATTTTTATCTTCAGGCATAGAAATTATTGACAAAGACGCTATTCAAAAAAAGGGAAAAGAGTTTTTTTGTGCGATTGATAATTGTTTGATTGCAAGAGACCAAATGGCAAAAGAAGTAGAAATTAATTATACAATCGCCAGCGACCAGCCTGATGAAAATGGAGTTTACCGGATTGATTACCACGTTGTTTGGTTTGAAGACGAAGAATCAGTAAACATAAAAACAGAGTATTTAAAAGAGAAAGGGATTAATAAGATTTCCTTTTGGGCGATAAGTTATTTTTAGTTAAAACCGGTTAAAACTAGTTGGGATTAGTTAAAATCGGTTGAAATCTGTTGAAATCAGTTGAATAAATTATTTTTTAGGTAAAAGTTTGTTGAATGAATTGATTTGTTTGCCTAAAATAATATATTTTTCTTCTAACGTCTTTGTTTCGATCTGATATACAAGATTTATAATTTTTAAAAGACTAACTACTTCGTTAGCAGAACCCGAAGCGATTTGAAGATAGTTTTTAAATTGTTTTTTAGTTCTAAAATATTCTTCTGAGATATTGGTGAGAACGGAAATAGAAGCTCTTTTTAATTGATCTCATAAAGAAAAATCTTTAAGATAGCCGATAATTTTTTTTAATTAATAAATAAATCTCTTTAACTAAATTAAGGGCTTGATTATAAATCTTTAATTCATCTATTTTTCCCATCAATGTTTTTTTGTTTTTTATTAACTGATTTCAACCGACTTTGACCGATTGCAACCGATTGTAAACTAAATGCATTCATCTGTTTTAATTTCCACATAAAAAGGGCTGGTTTTTTGCGAGCGTTGGAGGAAAGGACAAAACGCAGGGCTTCTTCTAAAACCGGTCTTGTGATCTGTTTTGCGAGTTTAATATAGAGGGATCGATGGCGATAATCACCGAGTTTTTCTGCGAGATAAATGCCAAATGATTGAAACTCACGGGAGATATATTTGTCCTTTAGCGGATTAAAGCTTTTTAAAATATCTGAAATTTTTTGCATACCCTTATTTTATCATCAACCCATTATCCCTTGATGATCCCGTCACTTTTTGAAGCTTGAAGAATCATTAAGAGCAAAAGAAGAGCGGCAATTCCCCCGATCATTGGGCCTTTTTCCTTGAGCCAAGTGGCGGCTTTTCGAACCGTTTCTTTTTTTTGTTTTGTTTCTTCATTGTCATCAGGCTTGTCTTCTAAAATTTTTTCAAGTGAATCAATATTGCCGGTTTCTAAAAGCTTATTTATCTCGTCTATTTCTTGAGGTGTTAAACTGCCATCATTCATTTTTTTTGCTAATTCACTAATTTGATTTTTTAATTTTTCATCAAAAAGATTGATGTTTTCTTGAAGTTTTTGTTTTGCTGTGATTAATTTTCTTCTTTCTTCTTCAGGAAGGGATTGATCTTGAATCTGAGAGTCTATCTTTTCAATTTCTTGTTTTAGTAAATTAATTATTTTTTCTCTTTCTGTTTGTTTTTCTGGATGAGTGGCAAGAACGGTGCTTAACACATCGGCAAAATTATCCGGATTAACAATCGTTTTTTCCTTAATCTGCTCGATTAAATTATTTAGAGTTTCATTGAATTGTTTATGTTTCTCAGTTAATTCTTGACCTTCTTGGGGTTGAATTTTTTGATTTTCTAGAAATTTTCTTAGTGACGAGCCTTTAATGCAACCGGTCTCTGATGATTGTTCAAGGATTTGAGATTGGGCTTCTAAAATTTGACTAGCTGGAATTTCGATGGGTGTATTGCTTCCTTTAATTTTACAGGTAAAAACAGCATTTTCTCCTTTACCGGTTACTCTTCGAATTTCTTTCACTTCTGTGATTTGGTCAGCAAAGGTGATTTTTAGAGGCGATTCTCCTTCTATTTCAATTATTGCTTCATATCCGGGTTTATCAGGATCAGGATGTGGGGGAAGTTTACCGTTTTCTTGACACCACTTAAATAAAGCTAAGGTTAATAGTTCTCTTTGACCTGGTTGTAACCCCTTGATACGATCTGGGATTATTGGCTCATCTTCTCGAAAGAATTTTTGTTGTAAATGACTAGGTAAGTCTGCAAAATTAAATCTTGAAGGAATAGGTACCGCCTCTGTTTTTAATGTTATCCCTTCTTCCGATCCTGGACGATTTTCTGCTTCGAGCTTTGATTGTGGTGGGACTACTGATGTTAATTCTGCTCCTGGCTCTCCCATATTCTAATCTTAATTGACAAAACAAAGAAAATCAATAATAATAAATTTAATATGTCAGCGAAAACAGGCGAAGCAGTTCCAAAAGGAGAATTGATAAACAAAAATGGAGAAATTAAGACAGACACAACATCAGATAAAACTAATAAAACTTCCTATCCTGAAATTCAATGGAGGAGAGTTTTGTTGGACACAGGCCAAGCGGAAAGAGTTCGTCAACGGGGTGAGACAGAAGCTAAAGTTTCTGAGCGCGCTTGGCAGTTAACAGAAAAAGGTTTGATTGAAGCCGCCTTAATTTATGGAAAAGCGTTAGATACTAACGGCAACATAGACACAGACAAAGCAGGAATACTAAGTAATTTTGCCGAAGTCCTTAAGATAGTTAATCCTCAACTTGACTTTCAAAACGAAGCTCAAATTCAAGAAGCAGTGAAACAATTGATGGAAAAATATCCTCATCAAGCAGCCGCTTTAGGATTAATCTATCATCAGGAAAAATTAAAAGCGATTCAAGTTGCTTATAACATAACGGTAAATAAAATTGAAGAACTGGTGCCAGCAACTCTACCAACCCGGGCAGTTAAACAAGGAGAACTGATTGTTAATCCTGATGGAACTATTAGTTTAGTCGATAGAACTATTACTTATGAAGAATTTATCAAAACTCCTGAAGGACAAAAAAGAAGAAAGTTAGCCGGCGTTATTCCCTGGTTTGGGAAAGAACCAATAACTCAAGAAGAATTCCAAGAGATGTTTTATGGAAAACCTGGGAAAGAGGGAAGAGCTCGATTGGTAATATCAAAAATAGATAATCCTACTTACGATCAACAAAAAGAATCTTTTCAACAACATCTTCTTGAACTATTAGATCTTAGTGATTTAGATCCGAGCAAAAGCGAAGATTTTGTTTATCTTTTTCAAAATATTCAGTCAAGTTTATTATTAAAGAATGAGATCGAAAAGGTATTGGGAAAATCCCCAGAACAACTTGCTCAAATTTTACAGCTTGATTTACCAGAAATTGGTAGTTTAACAGCTGAGAGTATTAAAGGCAAAATTGAGCAACAAATAAATAAAGAACAACAAAAAATAGCCGAAGAAACAAGAAAAAAACTTGAGGAAAGCCGACAATCGCAAACAGAAAAAGCGATTCGGGCAAGACTGAGTGAGAGACAAATAAAATTAGAAGAAGAATTAGAAGAAGCGAGAAAAAGAGAGAAACAAAAAGGAGAAGGAGGAGAAAAAAGGGGGGAAGTTATCTCTCAGTCAGCAATTTCTAACGAGGTTTTAAGAGTTTTAAATGGATTAGGATTTAAGGGAGAGATAAAAGATCTTTTAAGATTGGTAAATCTACCTTTTTCAGAACGAGAAGGGAGTAATCTTCGAGCCTTAGGCGCTTTAGAGCTAGAAAAAGCTCAAATTGAAGCTGAGCTTCAAGCAAGAAGGCCTGATGTTGAACAATTAGATGCAATAAGAAAAGAAATTTTGAAATTAAGGATATTGCAAAGACAAAAGATTACCCAAAGAACGAAAGAAGGAGGGCCAGCTTCACAAATTCAAACAAAAATACAGGCTTTAGAGGAAGAAATAAAAACCAATGATAATTTGAAGGATTTACCAGACAAACAAAAAAGATTAGTCGAATTATCGAGTGAAATAGTCCGTTATCGAGGATATTTATCGGAGAAAGTAGAGATTAATGGAGAAGAAAAAACCGTTGAAGAGTGGTTAAAAGAGTATGCAAGGTTAAATAAAACTGGAACAGTACAAGGAAACCATCAAGAAGGAAATGGAAGTATTGAAAATTTAGAAACTGATTTAAGCACAGTAAAGGTTTTATTGTCTTGGTATGATCCAAAAGAACAAACTGCAAGAAAGGAAAGAATTGTTAATTTTAAAGAAACTCCAGCAATTGCTTTAGATTATTTGGAAGGAATTAACCCTGAGTTAGCGAATGTGGTAAAACAGATTGCCCAAAGCAATCAAACAAAATTTCTAAGAATTTTGACAGTTTGTTTTAGCCAAAACTTAATTGTTCCAGAAACTCAAGAAGAGGTAGAAAGAGCAAAAGATTTGGCAAGATTTTTAAACCAATATGTCAATGGTTTATCAACTGTTATCGACCCTGGCAAATTTGAAAATAAAATTGATCACATTAGGAGACAATTTTTGGCAAAAAATATTTAACCGTTAATTTTTAAACATTTAATTAAAAATTTATGACGAACCAACATCTTATTTTTCAACTAGGAAAAATGATTGGAATGAACAAAGATTATCTGGATAAACTTTATCAGGAATACCAAAACGCAAGCGAAGATCGCCGATATCAGATAATGGAGATTTTATGGAAAGGGTTTTTTAAACTTTTGGATGATATTACTGAATTAAAATTTCAACAATTTATTTACGAAGCGGCACTTGGGAAAAGAAAGTTAACCAATGATTTATATCAACAAGCACGTCAAGAAGCTAAAGAATATCTATTCAAAACTTTGACCGGCGAAATCGAGGATGAGAAAAAAATAGAAGAGATAAGGAAAAAAATATATTCTCTCATCAATTGAAATTAATTACAACAACTCTTTTTCATTAAATAAATATTTTTATAATTTACAATTTATTTCTTTATAACAACCTAAACCCTATTTTCTATATGCAACATCTTGACAACGATCGTATAAAAAATGTATCATAAAATTATGACAAAAAGGAGAAAATATTTATTGAAATACGGAGAACTACCAAAGATGATTTTGTCTCATTTAGGAAAAACTTTAATTGATATTTATAATGAGGGAGAGAAAAGAACCGGTTATCGATTAGAAAAATTAGTTGATCTCGGCGTTGATTTTTTAAAAGCAATCACTTCAGAGGATAAAAAGTCAAGAAGGAGACGGATTAGAAATGTAATTAGGCGATTGGAAAAAAGAGAGATTATCGATTTAAAAGAAGAAAACGGTCAAGTTTATGTTTACCTTAAAGATAAGAATCATTCCCAGGTTGTTCAATACTCCATTAAAGCGCTCTTAGATTTCAAGCGGAAAAAGAAAAAATGGGATGGACGATGGTTTGTCGTCTTTTTTGATGTGCCAGAGGATCAAAGAAACAAACGCGATTACCTTCGAAAATTTTTAAAGCGACTCGGTTTTTTTCCTTATCAAAAAAGTGTTTATATCTTTCCCTATGAGTGCGAAAAAGAGGTAGCTTTAATTAAAAAAATTACCGAATCAGGAAAATACTTAAAATACATTATTGCTGAAAAAATTGAAGAAGAAGAAAATATTAAAACCTTTTTTAAAATTCAATAGTCATCTGTTAAAATAAAACTTAAAACGGATTTTCTTCTAAGACTTTCATTTTTTATTTTTTTTAAAATTAATTCTTTAAGAAATAAAACATTTTATTACAAAAGCCTAAAGTTCTAATTAATAATCAAAAATTTTTGTAACATTTTAAGCACGATCGTTGCTTAAATGTTCCTTAAATAATTTTAGATAAATTAGGTTATTGGCTTACTAAAAAAATTTTATAAACTTTCGTTAAATCTCTTTTTTTTATAATTTTTTAAGATTTCACTCAATATTAGATAATCTAAAAAGGAAGTCTAGTACCAAGAAAGAGAACTTACAGAAATAAAAGAATGGAACAAATCTATTTTTATTTTCCTGTTTTATTTTCCTGTTAAAAATTTTAAATCTTTGTTAAACATTTTCTGTTGCCTGAATCCCAAGCAGTCTAAGAACCACCTCTTTACGATATCTTCTATCACCTCGAGAGTTGATTCTAATAGCCGGTAGCTTTCCAGATTTCCCCCAGCGTTTAATCGTTAGCGGGGAAACACGAAGAAGAGAAGCTACTTCTTTGATTGTTAGAAGGTCAGGAAGATCAGAAAGAGAAATTTTTGTTGATAGTTTATTTTTTAAATCAAAGGTTGACATAATATATAAAAGTATTATAATAAAATTATAATCTTATGTCAAATAAAAAAGGGGAAATTGTCTCTTTTTTGGCTATAGGCGCTATGCTTTTTACCATGGCAATTTCTTTTGCCACTAATTTTTTCATGCAAGATAACAAATCTTCAAAAATAAAAGCTCAGATAAGAACCCCTAAATGCATGATCGATAATCCGCAAAATCAATCTTGTCGAGCTGAAGGATCATGGTGTATTGTCTGCACTGGTAATCGCGGTCCCTGTAATACTGATGCAGGAGTTGGTCTTCCCTTTCAGTGTCAGTCTGGAAAATGGAATTTGACTAACAATTTAGGTGAATGTAATGTCACTTGTGCTATCCAAGAATTCGGGCAAAACCAAACCAACCACTCATCAAGAGATGATAGATCAAATCAAACCAATATTAATAGCAACCCAAATACCGCGTTATCAGGCTCCTTAACAAGTGTTGACAATGGTTGTTTTTCAATTAGGGCCGAGTTTGAAGTGAGAGAGAGAGATTCAGGTAAAAAAAGTTTCTATTCTTGGGTGACGTTCCAAAGTGATAAAGGAGGAGATGTCAAGCTAGACTACAACGGGATTCATGTCGCTGGCTGGAATCTATTTAAAGGCGGTTCTTTTACCTACTCTCCTCAATGGACTCAACCCCATACGCACGAACATGAAGCTGGTATTGCTTCTTTGATGAAAGGACAAGAGATGTCATTTAATTATCGAGGAATGCATTCGGGATGCATCCCTCAAGATGTTTTTCTTAACTGCAGTATTGGTTATAGAAATGATGGTTCTACTTTTGTTTCAGGACAAGGTTGTTCTTGTCGCAACTGTCAACCAACTTCTCAACCAACAACATCATCACTCTCAAGGATGAAAGTGACAATTCGAAATTTAAGACCACAACGCCGTACTTTAGGTGATGGTTGCACAGGAGGTAATCAATGTGTCACTCCCACTCCAACACCACAACCCGGTACTTTAGGTGGTACCTGCAAATATCTAGCATATAATTATGCTTCTTTCACAACATATTCAGGTGATTGTGAAGATGGTTTAGTTTGTCATCCACAGAAAGGAATATGTGTCACTCCCACTCCAACACCACAACCCGGTACTTTAGGTGGTTCCTGCAAAAATCTAGCATATAATTATGCTTCTTTCACAACATATTCAGGTGATTGTGAAGATGGTTTAGTTTGTGATCCATATGAAGGAATATGTGTTACTCCTAAGCCGACTTTTACCCCAACACGAACACCAACGATTGGTCTTAATACAGATTTATGTCAGGGTCCTTTTCCTTGCGGGAATAATCCGAAAATAAAATATTATCTAAAATGTACTTCTGTATCTGCTAATAGATGCGTAAATTATCTTTATTATAAAAATAAAAACTGTGGTGATTATATAGGGAATAATCAAACATCGTTAGATGATTATTGTAAGAATACATTAACAATTTACTACACAATTTATGCTTCAGGAACTATTTCTTTAGCACCAAATAATCAATGTAGTAGTAATCTTTTTTTTGAAACTAAAGTTAGTTATCCTTATATTAAAGTTCAAATAATGAGAGATGAGAAAATTATTGTCGAAAAAGATCTTTATACAGATAATCCACCAACTAAATTTCCTATTCGTCGCTCTATTACCATTAATACACAACCAGGAGGTTCATTTAAGATGTCGGTTCAATATTTAACAAGGATTGATTCATTTCCGTCTATACCCTGTGCACCTTTTTATACTTCTGGAAAAACATCTCCTCCAGTAAATAGAACAAATGAATCTAGGATTGATTTATATGCTGATTTAAACAATCAATAGTTAACTTAAAAAATGTTTGACATAAAAAAAATCATTAAATTAGTTTTTGCTGTTTTTCTTTCATATGTTTTTAGTAATTTTTTTATTAAAAATATTTTTTTGGCAAACTCTCCAAAAATAAGACCAAATTTAGGGGAATATTTTTTGGCAAAAATTAATAATGCAAAAGAAAATCTGATAGCCAAGTTTAACTTTGATCTATTTTTTTCTTCAACCGAAACAGATCAATCTTTAGCAGAGAAACAAACAATTGAATTATTAAAAAACTCTCTTAAACCTGTTACTAAAGGAATAAGAGGATCGTCAATAGGAACTTATAGCTATACTGAGTTTAAATTAAAAGAGATTGAGTGGGCAAGAATTACTTATACTCTAAAAGATGGAAGAATGATAATTATTGAATATCCAAAAGATCAAGAGCCGCCGCCAAAAGAGGTGTTTGAAGATTAGAGCAAATCAATGGCTGAAATTTTCATTTTCTATTGTTAAATTAAATTAATGAGAAGGAAATTATTTTTTTTAAATTTTGGTTTAATTTTTTTATTATTTTTCTTTGCCAAATCTACTCTCGCGGCCTATTTTCAATTTGAGCCAACAACGATTAATGTTAATTCTGGTGAGACTTTCACTGTTAAAGTTAACATCAACACTGAAGGAGAAGAGGTGAACAGTGCTGATATTTATTTAAATTTTGATGCAAATCTTATTGAGGCTCAACAAGTGACTGCAGGCAGTTTTTTCCCAACGGTGACCAATGATATTTCTTCAGGATCAATTTACATTGCGGCGATGGTAAATGATCCGGCATCGCCAAAAAATGGCATTGGAGAAATAGCGACAGTCACCTTCAAAGCTTTAGCCGATGGTAGTGCAGAGATATCTTTTAATTGCGATAATTCAAAGATAGTTAAAGCCGATGTTGATGCTACCAATATTTTAGTTTGTAGTAGAAATAATAAATTAACACTGAGTATTGGTAGTGGGGGATCGACAACATCATCGACACCAGCGCCAACAAATGTTAGTTCTTTGCCAAAAAGTGGTGTTTTTGATAATTTGAAGGACATTGGCATTTCAGGTTTGATTTTATTCTCACTTGGAATTTTGGGTAAACTTTTATTAAAATATTAAAAATGAAGATTAGTCAACAATTAATAAAAAAAATTACTGCAATCGTTATCGGGTTAATTGTCTTTTTTCTTCTTGTTTATTTTGGTTTTCGAATTCTTGGGAGTCGAGCGGCTGATATGGAGCCAAGAGAAGTATTGATTACCGAAATTACTCAAAATAGCGCGGTGATTTCTTGGACGACTGGGATTGAAACTCAAGGAGTGATTGAGTATGGGACTTCAGCCACTGCTTTAAATTTTTTTGCTCCAGAAACTCAGTCATCAAAAAATCATGAAGTCACTTTAACCCTTCTTTCACCCTCAACCACTTATTATTTTCAGATTCGCGTTGGCGATAAGAAATATGATAATGGGGGAGTGCCTTGGACTTTTACGACAAAAGGGGCATCAGTTTCAAATCCAATCACCACTTCAACTCCAACAGGAGTTGCCTTAACATCTGCTCCCACGCAAACACCAACTCCGATCCAGGTTCTTGATGTAGGAAAAAGTGGGAATAAATCGCCCACTTTACCTCCTTGTGATGAGACTGAGTGCGAGAAAATTAAGCTTAAATTAGGTAAAGGATGCACAACTCAAGACTATTTTCGCTGCATAAGAAAATTAACGACCACACCAACAGCGACAATCACGCCAACGAGTACTCCCTCAGCGACGCCAACACCCTAATAACTAAAACCTTACTTTCTGCCAACTATAATAACTTACGCTTAATCAGAGAATTAAGCCTTTTGAGACTTAAATTATTGAATAAATAGTAAATAATAATGAATAATGATTGGGTAATAAGTGCGTAAAGAGATACTGTTTTTTGTTGTATCTTGTTCAATCTGTGATTCCCGCGCAATCGGGAATCTAATAAGTTTATGAGATTAAATAATTTTTCCATAAGAAGGAATAAGTAGATTTTGCAAAAAATTTAAAATTGGAGTAACCAAAACTTGAGCTAAATTAGTGTTGCCTAATGGAAAAAACAATAACATTAAAAAAATCAACCCATATTTTTCTAAAGCATCCCATTCATGTGATTTATTTTCTGGGATTAGGGCCCCGACGATTTTAAAACCATCTAGAGGAGCGATTGGTAACAGGTTAAAAATTCCTAAAACGAGATTAATGTTAATTAAAGGAACTAAAAATATAAAACCTATAGCTGAGAGAATTTTAATGTTAAATAAATTGAAAAGATTTAATAATGTCGAAAGCGATAAAGCAAAAATAAAATTTGATAAAGGGCCAGCAAAGGCAATCAAACCGCCATCTTTTTTCGGATCTTTAAGGTTATAAGGATCAAAAGGAACTGGTTTTCCCCAGCCGAAACCAAAAAAAAGAATACAAATAAGTCCTAAAGGGTCAATA
Source organism: Candidatus Roizmanbacteria bacterium (assembly GCA_037444855.1). Taxonomy (GTDB): domain Bacteria; phylum Patescibacteriota; class Microgenomatia; order UBA1406; family GWC2-37-13; genus JBBILO01. The sequence goes on from JBBILO010000009.1 coordinate 18,265, forward strand.
TGGGCACGCGGATCTAAGGTTAATCGGCCTTTGATTTGGGCGGTTGGATCTCCTAAGCGATTGGCCATCCAGGCGTGAGCATACTCATGAATTGTAATAACAACCAAAATTGCCCCTAAATCAAACAAAAAAATTAATGGTTTATTTATTAATTCAAGCATTTTGTTATGGTTGTATTTTTAATAGATATATGATATCATAAATTTTATGGCAAATGTTTGTTATCACTGTGGAAAAGGTGTTTTGTACGGCCGAAGTCATACTCATCATCGAGGCGTGGCCGGCGGTCGATGGAAAAAAAGAGCGCCAAAGACCAGAAGGATTTTTCAGCCCAATCTTCAGCGGGTTGATATTTTAGAAAAAGGAATGATCAAGAGGGTTAAAATTTGCGCGAAATGCATCAAAAGAGTCAAAAAAGATATTAATGACAAAAAGAAACCCTTTCTCCAAATAGTTAAATTTTTGGCAAAAGAAGATTATAAAAAGAAAGAAGAGGAAAAGAAAGAATTAAAAGAAAAGGTAAAAGAAACTAAGAAGAAGAGAGAAGAAAGAAAAAAACCAAAAAAACACCAAAAAAAATCTTCCTAAATTTTTTTATTTTCTGTCTTGTATTTCATATTTTAAAGATTCTAAAAACTGCCTAAATTTTTATTTTGTTGTTTATATCAAGCTGAAATTTTTCTTTAATCGTTTAAACTTTTAATAGATTAAAGACGATCGTCCTCAAATTTCTAAAACAATTCATGAGGAAAAGATATTCATTATCAGATTGGTTACTTTTAGGGATAGGCGGCTTTCTTGATTCTCTTGATGAGATTAAGGAAGCTGGTGGGATAATCAAACGTTACTATGAAACTTTTTATAGCGGCGTTCCAATTCGTTTTAGAAAAAGCAACAATTTCGATCATGGTTTCTCAGTCTTTAAAAAATAAAAGACTAAAAAGAGTCATTAAAAAAAGAAAAATTTATTACTTTCTTTCAGAAAATACTAGAGAAGAACTGATAAAAAAATACCCACTCCTTTCGATAAAAAATAGGAAATGGGATAAAAAGTGGTGAGTGGTTTTTTTTGACGTCGAAGAAAAAGAGAGAAAAACTAGAAATTTTTTAAGGAGACAATTAAAATTAATGGGATTTGGGCAATTGGAAAAGTCGGGTTGGTTTTCGCCATACGATTTCTTGCCTGAATTAAAGGGTCTGATCTCTTCTCATCACTTCCAAAATAAAGTAATTTTAATTGAGATAGAGAGGTTGGATATTGCTAATTATTTATATTTAGCTAAAAAACTCAGGCCGATAGAGTCTTTATACGAACATTATCATAAAATATTGATCGAAATTAAGAAACTTAAATATTTAAATCAAGAGAATTACTTTAAAAAAATAAACAGAATAAGAAAAGAATTTATTGAAGTTTATTATCAAGATCCTTGTTTACCAAAAGAATTCTTACCTAAAGATTGGTTGGGAAATCGAGTAAAAAGATTGATAAAGAAATTAAAAATTTTCTAATCATATTTTTGTTTAATAAAAAAAGACGATCGTCTTCAAAATTTTAATAATCAAAGTATATTTTAAGTAAGAGAAACATTTTATTATTGAAGATTTATATTGTTGTAGCAATTATTGTTATTTTATTGTTTTAAAGAAATGGGGACGATCGTCTCTAATTTTTTAATGAATATTTATTAATATTCTAATTTCTCCAATCGACCGTTTTTTTCTTGATAAAGAGCTTTTTTTTGCTCAATCGCTTTTTGAGTAAAGAGAATCCCTTGTAAATGATCCATTTCATGATCAATAATATGAGCTTCAAAACCAGAGAACCATTCTTTTTTTATTTTGCCATCAAGAGTTTGATATTGAAGAAGAATTTTTTGCGGTCTCTCAATGATGCCCCAGATTTTAGGAATGGAAAGACATCCTTCTAGTTTTCTGGTGTTTTTTTCGTTTTTTTTTGTTTTTTTTATAAATTTTTTTTCTAATATTTTTGGATTAATAAAAACTTTTGTTGGCTGGTCTTTTTTTGGTTTAATAATAAAAAGAGAAAGAGGAATATTAACTTGGGGAGAGGCTAGACCAACACCTTCTGGATCTTTTTGGGCAATTAAAGTTTCTTCCATTTCTTTTACTATTTTTTTTATTTTTTGGTCAATTTTTTTTACTGGTTGAGTTGGTTGAGTAAGGATAGAATTAGGAACAGTGACAATTTTTAGCATATTGATATTATAATATAAAAATGAGTATCCGTTTATCTGTTTGCATTCCGGCTTATAATGAAGAAAAAAATTTACATCACTCTTTATCTTCTTCGATTAACATTGCTGATGAAGTAATTGTCATCAATCCTGGTTCCACTGATCGAACCGAAGAAATCGCGCGCTCATATGGGAAAAAAGTAAAAATTTTTCAGACTGACAACCCAAAAAACTTTCTTATTAATAAAGTTAGAGCGATAGAAAAAGCCAAAGGGAAATGGGTTTTACAACTTGATGCTGATGAAGAATTAACGCCAGCTCTCAAAGAAGAAATTTTACGAGTAATTGAAGGTAAAGATCCATCCTTAAAAAAATATATTGGTTTTTGGATTCCGAGAAAAAATTTTTTCTTAACTCGATTTTTAACCAAAGGCGGAATTTATCCCGACTATGTTCTTCGTTTGTATAAAAGAGAGAAGGGAAAGTTTGATTTAAAGGATGTTCATGAAAACATAAAAATTAATGGGCCGGTCGGTTATTTAAAAAATGACTTGCTTCATTATGCCGATCCGGATTTTTCTCGTTATCTTCTGCGTTGGGATCGTTACACCAGTTTTGATGCTGATGAGTCTTTAAGAAAAGGAAAAAAACTGTGTTTTTTTGATTATTTCTTTATTAAACCAATCGTCTGGTTTTTGAAAACTTATTTTCGCCATAAAGGCTTTGTTGATGGTTTTCCCGGTTTTGTTTTCTCGCTTTTTTCCTCAATTCGTTTTTGGGTGATTTATATCAAATGGTGGACAAAAAAACATCATTGAAATACCGTGGAGGCACAATAGAAATACTCTGGAAATATATTTGATATATGATAGAAATACCTTATTGAAGTCAAAAAACAAAAGTAAAAAGTTGAAATTAAAAATATAAGAATAATCCTTCGATTCGGAGGTCAAAAATCTCGAAGCAGATCCCTTTTTATTTGCTATTATAAAACCACCATAAAAATTCACAGTAGGTTCGATTGCCTAAACGAGAATAGCGATATCTGTCGCTACAGCTACCATAATATCTTGTTCCTGCCCGATAAACTTGCTCTTGAGTCCAGTTTACCGGGTCAGTTGCCCCACTATCAGTTTTTAGCTTGTAGGCTGCGGCATAAATATTATCAAGAAGATTGCAAGGATTAGGATTATGAGAGGCACCAGTAAAGATATTAATAGCGTCACCATATCTTGCCCAGGCATTAGGGCAAGAGGTTAAACCGCATCCCAAACACTGAGAAGAACCTTTGTTGTCTATGCCAATGGTCATTTGCATCGGACCAGTAGCTGAACAAACATTTGGACCACATCTAGGCATGACATTATTTGGAGTCGAATAAAGATTAATTTCCTCTGGCGACAGGTTAAAGGTAGAGGGAGTCTCTATGGTCATGACGGCGGCTAAAATTTTTGGAGGGACTCCAACTTTTGAGCCCACTTCATTAAAAAGTTGAGTAAAGTTGCTATGATTAAAAGAAGGAGGGTTAAATAAAGAAGGTATTGGATATGAAGTTGATGGAGAAAGGAAAGATGTTAGCGATGGTGTGATTGTTTGAGAGTAATCAACATTACCCATTCCATAAAAAATGCGAAGAATTTCGACTAAAGAAGAAAAAGGATTTAGTTCGTCACTGAGCGTAGGAGTAACTGTTACTTGTTCGTTATTTGGATAAGCCGTTTGTGGGAAAGAAGGAATTTGTGAGTCAAGTTTTTCAACATCCATATTTTTTAAATAATTCTCTCTTTCTCTTTCGACTACCTCTTCTTTGATATTTTCATTAAGAATAAAGATTTCCGGGTATTTTTTAATTAATTCATCTAATTGGTTTTCCTTTATCAATCTTTCAATTTCTAACTTTCCCTGGTTGTTTTTTGGGATGAAATAAAATTTATTAAATAAAGGAGAGTAATCAATAGAATAATTTTCATCGTCGATTGGTATTTTTTTCAAAAATTGATTTACCTTTTTTATTTCTTCTTTTGAAAAAATTTTTGCTTTCGTAACGATTTCTTTTTGAAATTCATTTTTTTCATCTTTGTCGGTATTAATTTGAGATGGAATATTTGTTGTTGATCTTTTATTCAGAGGGAAAGTTTCTGTATTTTTATAAGAAAAGGTGGGCGAGATTGATAAGCTGGTTGACTGAAAATTTTTTTTTGTTAAATTTAAAAAGCCAATCGACCCAATAACTAGCACAAAAAAAAGCATTAAAAACAAAATGATTTTTCTGTTATCAATGAAATGGTCCATAAAAAAGATTATACGTAATTTTTAATCCTTGACAAAATTAGATTTTATTGTTTTAATTATAAAATGGCGGACAATAAAAAAACAAAATTTGGTTTAGGTTTGATTATTGGTTCAATTGTTGGTGCTGTAACCGCTTTATTTATCACTCCAAAAACTGGTAAAGAGATGAGAGAAATCGCTAAGAAATGGTTAATAGAAGAAGTAGAAAAGCTGAAAAAAGAAGTTGGTAAATTTGATAAAAAAAAATTCCAAAAAACAGTCGAAAGGGTAATCGAGCGGGTAAAAAAAGAGTTTAGAAAAGAAGGCAAAGAAATTCAAAAGCTAAAAAAACAACTTCTTTCTTATTGGGAGAGAGTAAAAAAAGAGAATAAAAAAAGTTAATTTTCACTAATTGTTCTTCCGTATTTCTCCTTGGATAGTTTTATTATCTTTTCCCGATTTTCATTTTTCACAGATGGAAGAGGTAAGGTTTTAGCAGGAAAAGGTTGAGAGGTCATACCATCGATGGAGAGCTTGATAATGATTTCATATCGGCCTAAAGACACTAAGTCATTTTCTTTATAAATTTCACCAAATTCTTTACTTAAAATGTAAGCGTCACGACTGCCAACGACAAAAGAAATTAGTGTTCCAACATTGCCAAAAATTGCCTTTTGAATCGGTTCATCAAGCTGATCAATATATTGATTAGCTAAGGCTAAAGAAAGACGGTATTTTCTCGCTTCAGATAAAATTTTGATAAAGGATGAAGTGGCAAAATTTTGAAACTCATCAACAAAAAGGAAAAAATCTTTTCTTTCTTCTTCTTTGATGAACGAGCGGTTCATTGCTGCTAGCTGAATTTGAGTGATGATCATTGCACCTAAAAGAGCAGTGTTATCTTCTCCCAATTTGCCTTGAGATAAGTTTAGAATTAAGATTTTCCCATCATTCATAATTTTTTCCAAATCAATCGTTGATTTTGTTTTTCCGATAATGTTTCTAATCATTTTTGAGGTAACGAATTGACCAACTTTATTTTGAATAGGTGAGATGGCTTCGGCACGGAGACGATCGGGCATCTGGGCAAACTCTTTGTTCCAAAAATTTTTCAAAACCGGGTCTTTTAATTGAGCGACAACTTTTTTTCGATACTCATTATTGTTTAAAAGAGTTAAGACATCGACAAGAGTAGCATTTGGACTTTCAAGAAGCGTTAAAATAACATTTCTTAAAATATACTCTAACCGCGGTCCCCAAGAGTCGCGGTAAAGTTTATAAAAGATTGAGACGATACCTGAAGAAACTAAATCTTTTTGTTGTTTGTTTTTTACTTCTAAAACATTTAAAGAGAATGGGCGTTCGGTGTCGAAAGGTTCAAGATAAACGACATCGTTGATTCTTCTTTTTGGGATATAGTCAAGAAGAATTTCTGATAGATCGCCATGAGGATCAATCACCCCAACACCTCGCCCTTTTCTTATATCATCAATCGCCATATTAGCAATAAGAGTTGATTTACCAACACCGGTTTTTCCGACGATATAAACGTGTTTTCTTCGATCTTCGGTTTTTATCCCAAAAATTTGTTCTTTGTTTTTAAACTCTGTTTTGGCGAAAAAATTGATGTTTTTTTTTGAGAAAGTGTCGCTTTCAAGAACATTTCCTTTTTCTTCGCTTGAAACGGCAATCGGCAAATTTTCAGGTGGTTCGCCAAGAAGAGTTTTACCCCAAGCAATATTTTTTATTCCTGAAAGAAGATAGCCTGGGGGATGCCAAATGGTTGCCAGCTCCTGAGCATTGAGAATAAAATAGGGATTTTCTAAATAAGCGATTTTTCTTTTGATGATTTTATTCAAAAGCCAATTTTTGAAAATTAAAGGTTTTTTAAAAATTAACTGATTGCCTTCCCCAAGAGAAAAAGAACCAAAGGTACCAGCAAGATTTTCAAGAAAAGGGAAAGGATTAATTTCTTGATTTTTCGAACCAACTAAAAGACGGATTGCCACTTTTCCGCCTTGGAAAGAGGCTTTTTTCATTATAAGGATTTTTTGTGGATTTTGGCTATAACGGCCGCTCATAGTATCATAAACTTGTTTGTGAGCATTGCTAATCGCCTGATCAGCCCAAGCGAAAGTTGGCGGAGTAATTAGAATTTGTATCATCATTGATAAGTCTACTGGCTGTTTGGAAAGGAAACCGATTAAAGAAGAAAGAGGATCAACCTCTTTAAAATCTAAATAAGTTTTAATTGGCAGGTAAAAATAAGAATTAAGTCTCATTTCACCTAAAGCGATTTTTTTGGAACGAAGAATTAAAGTAAGAGGGTCCGTTGTTTTTTTCACTTGGGCGGTAGGATAGGCTGAAGAAACAAGACTGGAGACAAAAGTCTCTTGTTGATGGGGAACAGTAATATAAAAATAGATTGTTTGAGAAACTAAATAAATCTCAAAACTATAGGTTTGCGGCTTTAAAAAAATTCTCTTCCACCAAGGGAGATAAGGATAGGGGAGAAGTGAGGCAAAAATTTGAGTGGCTGATTCAATTGGTGTTTCGTCGTCTTTAGGATTGCGGATTTGCAAATGAGAAAATTGGCTCATTTACTTATTTTATAACTTTTATCTTTTAATTTACAATATCGCTAAAAAATTAGCCAACTTTTGCAAACCTCGCAGGTTTGCAAGATGGCCTCTTAAATTGATTTCTAAGAAAAGCATACCGTTTTTGTATTAACCGGGCTAAACAAACTAATTCTCCCAAACTGATTTGATTATTTTGCCATCTTTTAATTTCTTTTTCAAAATAACCGACTAATTCTTGTTGACTGATTTTTTTATCTCTTTTAACGTATTTTGAATTTCGTTATCTCTTACCAAAAACTGTTTTGGTAGACAAGATTGATAGTAATTTGTCAATTCAATCCGCCATTCTTTTTCGAGAGCTTGACTGGGATATTCTATTTCATCTAAATCAAAAAGCAGATGAAAAAGTTTTCAATCTTCCGTTTGTAAATCAAAACCCGGTCCAATTCCAGCATAAAGCACATTGGCGATATAAAGGAATTGATCAAAATTAATTTCTTGACGAAGATAATCGAAGATAGCAAGGAGAAAAAGATTTTTTATTCCCGCGATTGAAATCGATGATCGAAGGTATGGTTTAGGATTTGAATATATCCATGAATGAGCTTTTAAGTAAGTATTATTTTGTTTAGGGTTTTTGAATAAGAATTTTTTTTGACTTTTTAATAATTTGATCTTCATTGGATTTTTTTATTAATGAGATATTTTCAATTAGAAATTTGTTTTTCTCGTAGTATTCCTAGATAGCTTTTAGATTGTCACTCTGTGTGAGGTTAGCATTTCCTTTCTTTTTTTGATGCCGGTTTTCAAAGACTAATTCCTCACCGGCGTTAAGTATATCAGGAAGTTTGTAATCGTATTTCGATAATGCAGCCCAATCCCATATAGGGTTATTGTGTAATAAGGCTCCGCAAACAGTCCCAAAATCATCAATGTTAATTTTTTTCTCTAAAAAGTCTTTAATTGCCAAAAGGAAGATTTTTTTGATTAAAAGGAGATCAAATTTTTTCCAAAAACTTTCTTCATCAACATTTGGTTGGGATAAATATTTTTTAATAATATGATCAACTGGTTGGGTATGATATTCCTCATCGTCATAATAAATGGATAATCCAGTAGTATATTGTTTTTTCATTGATGAGCCTTTTTATATTTTAACCTAATTTTTTTGTCTAAAAGAATTGAAAAAGCCAACTTTTGCAAACCTCGCAGGTTTGTAAAACGGCTTTTTAATTTTTATTTTTTTGATTATTGGTGTCAAGGCAATGCCAAAAAGTATTATTGGATAAAAACTCCTTTTTAAAACTTCTGGAAAAGTCCTTCCAAGATTTCAATTTTTCATAGGCTTGATCAATAGGCAATAATTCTGCATTTTCAAAAAAAGATGAATAAGGTTGGTAGTCATCGATTAATCTCACAGAGGTAGTTTTAATTTTATATTTTATTTTTTCTTTTTGAACAGTTATAGAATGAAAGGATTCAAAAAATCGATTAGGATAACAATTCTCTTTAATAATCCCTGTTATTTGGGAAAATTTTTTAATCGCTTCATCTAAGTTTTGGTATTGAAAAGAAAAAGTTCTATAACCACTTTTATTCTTAAAAAGATAAATAAAGGGTTTTTTATTAATACATTTATAGACAAAAACAATCAGCCAATGGTTTTCCATTGATATTAATTTGGATTGTTATTTATTTTTCTTTTTCTCTTTTCTTCATTCTAAGATCCGATGGTATTCACGATAAAAATCCTCCCTTGACGCCTCGTCGACGACATTTTCGTATTCTTCTCGAGGAACATCTCGAGAAAGAAAAAATATTCTCAGGCGATCAACTAATTTTTTTAATTCATCATCGGTGAGCTGACTCACAAGATAATCTAAATGCTCCATCTCATAAGGACCAGCATTACCACAAAAAGCATCAACAGGGTGATATTTTGAGTGATCGTTGTTGGTCATATTTCTATTTTAAATTATGATGATTTAATTATCGAAAGAATAAAAAAGAGAGGCGAAACAAAAGTTTCTACCGCTGCGTCATGCGGATACCAAAAGGATTGGGACCTCTCTTTTAAAGAGAAGACGCTATTCAGTTGTAGTAGGTTCACTTATTCATATAAGTGAACTTTGTCGATCGGATAGATTCTACCATCTGGGAACTTCTTAAATATAACGGCATCGGTGTGACCATCGTGAGGATGATCGTATCTCCAGATGGTAGCTTCTTCTCCAATCTCAATATCCTCTAACAGCCGAAATTCAGCTGAACCAGGACCTAGTGGAGTTCCGATCGGGTTTGGAAATTCGGGAAAACCGGGGAAACGTGGTTCAAACAACTTACCCGCTCCTTTTCCTCACAGACTTGTTAGGCCAGCTGACTGATTAGAGCCGCAACCCTAATCAGTTTCCCGACGATCGGGCAGCGATGCTTGAAGCCTTAGCTAGGCTTTTTGAAGAAGAGAGTTTTTTGGTTTTTGGAGTCCTTCTTTCCTTATCGGCTCCTTTATCAATCCCTTGTAGGATTATGGGTTAACTGTCCCTGCTTTTTGGACAGAACCGATTGGGGGTGGATCACAGAGTAAGGAAAAGCCAAGACTTCCTTAAACCGCAAACAATTCCTCTCATCAAACCAAGCGGCGCTTCAAGGATCTTTAAGCGATTTATAGTTCATACCACCAAGCAAATTAGGTGGAGAACTACCTAAGTTAGAAACTACAACTGAGAAAAAAAAGACTTTAGCCTGCTAACCGCTAAAGCTTTTTGTTAAGGTGCTAAAAAGTGAAAAAATAATAATTAATAAAAACCTTTCTTTTTTTGTAAAAATTTTACTTCTTCTTCTTGTCAAGAGGCGATTAAATTAGATTATTAGTCAATTTTTAATATACTTTATTAAGTGGAAAAAAGATTGCTTTACATAAAAAAACTACTTCCCAATGGTTTGAATGTTTTTTTTATTCCGATTGAAACCAGTGTTTGCAGACCTCGCAGGTCTGCAAAAGGGTTTAAAATGGAGATTTTGGGTTGATAAAATAATCTAAATAAAATTAAGAAGTTTTTTTAATAAATAAAAATTAATCCAATTTTTGCTTAATTTGATTTTGGTCTTTAAAGTGAAATGATAATATAAAAACAAAGCTAATGATCATTAACCCAAATCCAACAAATTCCAAATACTGCGGCCAGAAAATGATTAGAACGTAGAACGTAGAACTTGGAACGTTAATATCTGTTCTACGTTCTACGTTCCACGTTCCACTCTTAAGCCGCCACCCATTCGCCCAGTTGTTAACCAAGACATGATCTTTTAATTTTTCGCCAAAGAAGAAAGGAAAGATTTTTGTTAACCAATGATCGCTTTTTACTAAATACGCCTGCCAGCCAGGATCGAAGGATTGAGATAAAAAGATTAAATTAGATTGATTTATATTATCTATCTCTAATTGATAATGATAGTAATTTTGTTTTTTAACCGATAATGGAAAAGAAAAATTTATTTCAAGGTTTTGGTTCTTTTCTAGGTCTTTATTTTTAAAAAATAATGATTTTAACTTTTTATAAGGAAAAAGATAAAAATCTACTTCTTCGATTAAATTTTCATTGGCGATTCCTTGATATTTTCGATCCATAAAAACAAGACTATAGCCTTGGCCATAAAAAAATTTTTCTGGTATAAAAAAGTATTCCTCATCTCTTTTTAATCTTTCTTCGATTAAAGTTTGCTTTTTTGTTTCATCAAGTAAATAAAAAAATAATCGCCTGCCTTTCAGATTTCGATTTTTTATTTTCATCAAATAGCCGTATTTTTGATTGAAAAAAGGGATAAAAATTGAATGACATTGAGTATTAAGAGAACATGGATTAAAGATAAAATCAGTGTTTTTAAATTTTCTAATCAAAGTTTTATTGATAAAAAATTGACCTTGATCATTATTGATTTGATAGTTAATAAAAGTGGAAAAATTTTTAGGTTGTTGATTTTCTAACAAAACAGCATGATATACAGGAGAAAATTTTTCTATTTGATAATTGTTCAAGTTAATATTACTGTTAAAGTTTAAAACAAAATAATTATCGATTTCTTCTAAAGACCATTCTTTTTTGCCCAATCTTTTTACTGAAGTTAAGTCTAAGAAAGGAAAATAAAATTGTGGATTTTGATTTTCATTTATATAGTGGCCAAAAGTTGAAAATGCGCTGTCTTTATTGGTAATATCACTAATTTGAGGAGCGATGGTTGGTAAATCATTAATTAATGAAATAAATTCTTTTGTTTGGAGTTTGTTTTTTACTTGATAAAGAGAAAAAAATTGATTTTTTTGAATTAAATTTATTTTTTTACTTTGATTGATAAGATTTTCAGTTCTATCATTAGCGAGCGTTTTTGTCGTTCCCACAATTGGTTTTAAAGAGCGATCAAAGAGAAGATAGTCAATTTGATATTTTTCCAATACTTTTTCGAATTTTTCAAGACTTTCTGACTCAATTGCCGTTTTTAATTCCCAAAAATAACTTTCAGAATTTTTACTCCAAGTGTCAAAGGTACGAGAAACCATTGGTTGTTCAATTCCATACCACAAAAATCCGGAACCATTATATCCCCAGCGATATTGATACCATCCCCAAAAAGTATATTCTGGTAAAAGAGCAATTCTTTTATTTTTATCTTCTTTTTTAAAATAGTCAATTAAATTTAAATATTCCTCGGGAATTTTAACCTTCAT
>JBBILO010000010.1:0-28666 GCA_037444855.1 Candidatus Roizmanbacteria bacterium
CCGTCAGACTCTCTTTTAGCCCTCACCTCTGCCCTTTCAAAAATGGGTGAAGACGAGGGAGCGATCATTCAATACCTAATTCGACCGGCTTCAGGTAAATGGAAAAAGGAAGGAAAATCTTATGTTGCTTCCGTTAAAAAAACTGAAGCTAATCCAGAAAAAGCGACTTTTAAAACAGACCCTAAGATTTTAGAAAAAATTGATGATAAGTGTTCAAAGCCTGGTTTTGAAACGACGATTCGTTTTGTTGTATCAGCAAAAACCAAAGAAATGGCTGAAGTTCATTTAAAAAATATTAAAAATGCCTTTACCCAATTTAATTCAGATCTCAATAGTTTAAAATCAGCTAAAATCCTTTTTAAGACTGGTTTTATGATAGATTTTATTTATAAATTTTTTCCTGTTATTAAACTCCCTTTTTCAAAAGCAATCTCAATCTTTAGCACCGAGGAACTAGCCAGTCTTTTTCACTTTCCCAACAAAACAATTGAAACACCTCATATTCAATGGTTAAAAGCCAAAACTGCACCAGTCCCAGCAGAAATGCCAACCAGTGGCGACACTTATATCGGTCAGGGATATTATCGAGGGATTAAAAGACCGGTGTATATCGGTAAGAAAGATAGACAGCGTCATGTTTATATTATTGGAAAAACCGGCGTTGGCAAATCAGTGCTACTTCACGATATGGCCATTCAAGACATTAAAGCCGGGCATGGCGTTTGTGTAATTGATCCTCATGGTGATTTAATAGATGAAATTATCAAGTACATCCCGCCGGAAAGGGCTGAGGATGTTATTTATTTTGATCCCTCTGATACTGAGCGTCCAATGGGATTAAATTTATTGGAAGCTTATAATGAAGAACAAAAACACTTTATCACTACTTCAATTATTAATTTAATGTATAAACTTTATGATCCTCAAAGAACCGGTATTATCGGTCCAAGATTTGAACATGCAGTAAGAAACGCGATGTTGACAGTGATGAGCGAGCCAGGATCAACTTTTGTTGAAGTAGTTCGCTGTTTAACTGACTCGAGATATGTTCAAGAATTGTTACCAAAAGTTCAAGATCCGATTGTTCGTCGTTATTGGACTGATCAAATAGCCCAAACATCAGATTTTCACAGATCAGAAGTATTAGATTATATTGTCTCAAAATTCGGGCGATTTGTCACCAATAAAACTATGCGAAACATCATCGGCCAATCAAAATCTGCTTTTGATTTTCGAAAAGTGATGGATGAAGGCAAGATTCTTCTGATCAATCTTTCCAAAGGAAAGCTTGGTGAAGAAAACTCATCATTTTTAGGTTTGGTCTTAATCCCAAAAATTCTTGTTGCCGCCATGAGTCGACAAGAAATCCCAGAAGAACAACGTCGAGATTTTTTCCTTTATGTTGATGAGTTTCAAAACTTTGCTACCCCTGATTTTGCCACTATTCTCTCTGAGGCAAGAAAATATCATTTGAGTTTAACCGTCGCCAATCAATTTATTGGTCAGATGGAAGAGGAGGTAAAAAATGCGGTTTTTGGCAATGTAGGCACTCTAATTGCTTTTCGAGTTGGAGTAACTGATGCCTCATATTTACAACGTGAGTTTCAGCCGGTATTTACTGAAACTGATTTAATTAATGTTGAACGCTTTCATGCTTATATGAAAACGATTGTTGATAACGAACCGGTCTCGCCATTCTCGGTCGATCTCACCAAAGATATGACAAAGTGGAAATCGGGTGCCAATGAAAAAATTGCCAAAGCGATCATTGAACTTTCTCGTTTAAAATATGGCCGACCAAAGGAATTAGTCCAAGCTGAAATCGCTCAGCGAGCCCGACTTTGATTTAAAAAGAAGTGACAAAAAAATCTGACGGTATTTGGGGATAGGATTGAAATAAAACGATTTTTTTTGTTGCTCCACCAGGTGAGGTTGCCTTCGAGTAAATAGTTTTTCCTTGAAGACGTAAATCAGTTGTACCATGAAATCCTACTTTTGAAGAACCACCGATCACTCGAACTAAAAGTAATTTTGTATTACTGACTGAAGATAGAAGGTAATTATTATTAAAGCTTGTATCAGGACAATTTGTCGCACCGCTATTGGCTGAAAGAGCGTTTTGGATAATGGTTGAGCCCGAGGGATTAACTGCATAATGAGAAACAGTATTATCGCTTTTAATTAAAGTTAACTCTAAAGCAGCATTGTTAAAACAAATATATAAATTACCTGAAAAATACGGCGATCCTAATTGCTGAAAATTAGGATTATCTGGTGCCCCCTGAGGAGTTGATAGATACAAAGTATACTGTTCGTCTTTTTGAAGAAGAGGGGTAATAAAGTTTCGTGAAGTTGTTGTATCAACAGTCGCTGACGCTTGATAATTAGAAAACTCACCGATTCCAGAAAGAGTAGTTGATCCTTCTTTTAGTGCTTTTTCGGTCACCGCCTCAGCGGCAGCAAAAGCTTTTCTTTCTTCCTCCTCCAGTTTTGTTAATTGTGTTTCCGTCATTGAGGAAAAAGAGGTGGCGATAACAATCGAAAGAATGGTCGCTAAAATCATCACTGTAATCAATAAAACTTGACCTTTTTGATTATTGAACTTGCTGCCAGTCATATTTTGAAATAGAGAGAAATGGTAATAAATCAAGATATATCCTTGGATTAAAATTAATAAAAAGTGATGGACGTGAATTATCTGATCGATTGTTAAGAGGAACTTGATTTAAACTAATTAAGTTACCGTTAATTTTTAACCCTTCTAAATTTTGATAAGAAAAATTATTAGTGCTAATAAAAATACCGTTAATTGTTTGTGTGCCTGAATTAATAATAATATTCTTGGCTATAAAAGCGTAAGATTTACCAGTGTTACCGAAGTTGTTAAGATCGATGGTTAAGTCACCATAATCAGAATTATCTAATTTTCTTATCAGTAAAACAAAATTGTAATTTGGCGGATTAACATTTAAAGTTAAAGAGTTGGTTTTCATCAAAAATAAACCGTCAACAGTAATCTGAGTAATGTTTGATATTTCGCGGACTAGCTTTCTTGAGGTAATATATTGATAATAAGCACTTAAAAATGATTTGTTGAAAAATCCATAGTTGCCTTGGTATTGATTGATATTACTTACATTAATTGGATTATAGTAAGGCCCTGGATTATAACTATTGGCAGCAAGAAGAACTCCAGCATTGTTAATAATAACATACCTTTCTAAAGTATCATCTGGATCGTTATCACTAAATTTTTTTACATTCTGGACTACTGAAATTTTGTGATCGCCGATTTTGTTTAGACTGGCATTCTTCAATTTGTACCAAGGGTCAGGATTCTCAACAGTGATTTCGGTATAAGTTCCTGCTCCACTTCCATCAGAACCGGCACACTTATACTGAGGTGGGTTATTCACGCATGATCCTCGACACTCTGCCCCTTCTTGACTCCAAGCCCGACAAAAAACTTTGTAAGTTCCAGCCTGATCGAAAATGAATTGACCACTTTGATATTCTCCCCCTGTACTTGAATCAACTTGATAATCATAAAGCCATGGATCACTGCAATTATTTGGGACAATGGCTAAACCGATTTTGTTAAGAGTTCCATTGCCTGACGAAAAGTTGGCCAAAAGAGTCACTTGATCACCTTTTAAAATCGTTGTTTGACCCAATTGATTATTCACTCTCACTCTTAAATCCGAGCAATTTGCTATTAAAGGAGTAAAGTACCACCTTATGGAAACATAATGATCACCATCTACGTAGTTTCTACTATCTGCATCATTTGTATTGGTAGTTACAGAATTTCCAGGAGTTGGGGTAATCGTGGCGTAGCACTGCCAGTTGTTATAACAAATAGTATAGGCAACGCTCGTTCCAGGAGGGTTTGTAACACTAACTCGATACCTAAAGCTACCGGCAACCCCCGGCGTTGGTGGCGGACCTTGAAAAAAATATGGATTTTCGATTGAGGAAGCGTTATATTGATCATCTTCTCGTTGAATAGTAACATTTTGGCTAATTGCCGGTTCTATCTCCTGCCAGGTATTAGCCTGCCAAATAAATTTTCGTCCCTGGATTCTATATGGCTCACAACCACAATCACGTTGAGTAGTGCATCTTTCATTACGACATCTACCACCGATGCATTTTAAACCAGCAACACAACTTCCGGGATCACATCTTTCGTTACATTGATGTTGTTGTCCATAAACACTATTTTTGATATAGAATAAAAAAAAGAAAGTTGCAAAAAAAACAAGAATTTTTTTTCTCATGACTAATTAAGATTAACATAATCATCAAATCCAGTCAAGATGATGATTACATTAAGTTCTTATTTTTTATTGTTTATTTTTGATGGCTTTGGTCTTTTTTCTGAAATAAACTATTTTCCCTTAGTATTGGTTTCATTTCTCCCAATTGTTGGCTTTTTTGAGTCGATTATTTTCGATAAAAAATTAATTATTCCCAAAAAAATTTTTTTCTTGTTTTTACTCTTTTTTGTTTTTATGTTTTCATCGTTTAATTTTTCCGTTGATCAAATAAACTCTTATTTCCCGTTTATCTTTTATCTCTCAAGCTTTTTT
Source organism: Candidatus Roizmanbacteria bacterium (assembly GCA_037444855.1). Classification (GTDB taxonomy): domain Bacteria; phylum Patescibacteriota; class Microgenomatia; order UBA1406; family GWC2-37-13; genus JBBILO01. The sequence goes on from JBBILO010000010.1 coordinate 4,593, forward strand.
ATCTTTATTTTTAGCTATAACGAAAAGAGGTTCCTTGAGAGTTCCTTGAAGACGTTTCTTATTTTTTCAAGTTTAATATTTATCTCAATTTCATTAGTTGTAGGCAAAAACCCTCCAATCTCATCACTCCAGTTTATTTATCCAACCTACTCTAATCACAATCATCTAGGTGATTTTTTGGGATTAGCTATTGTATATCTTTTTATAGATTATTTAGATAAAAAGAAAAAAATCGATTTATTTTTAATTCTTTTTTTCTTTGCTTTTTTTCTTTTTTCTTGGTCGCGGACCGCCTATCTTGGATTATTCATTTCTCTATTTTTAATCTTGATTTTTAAAAAAAACAGTCGCTCTCGGATTACCAAATCAATTTTTGCTCTTATTTTAATCTTTTTTATTATTTCTCAAAGAGAGTTTTACCAAATAAGTCAATTAAATTTTTTAGAAAATTTTCTTTATCAAAATTTCCAATTTAGACCGAGATCAGTTTTTTCAGGAAGAATCGAATATTTCCATCAAGCAATCCAAGGATTCTTAGAAAAACCCTTATTAGGCTGGGGTCCGGGAAATTTTACCTATCTCTCAAAAAAGTATGTTTCCCAAAATCTTCAACAAGTTTCTTCTAGTTTAAATATTTTTTTAACTATTCTTGCAGAAGGAGGGGTCTTTGTTTTTTTTCTTTTTGTTTTATTGATATCGGTAATTATTTCTTCTTATGTTAAAAACCGACACAAACCCTATGATAAATATTTTTTTATGTTTTTATATCTCATGATCAATTTTTTCTTTGATTATACTTATGCAATAAAAACCTTTTTCCTATTTTGGTTTGTCGTTGGAGGACTAATTTATCAAGAAAAACAACATTTTAAAGAAGTGGTTTTTCAAATATCTTCAATTATTACTTTGGTTATTGTCATTCTATACCTAACCGGTCAGATTTTTCTTTTCACCAATTATTATTCTCGATCATATTTATTTTTCCCTTTTCAACAGGTTGCCTATCAAAAAGAAATCAATCAACTCATCTTTCAAAATCAACTTAAAAAATCAGAAGAGATCGCAAAAAAATATCTCCAGCTCTCCAGTTTTTATAATTTTGAAACCATTTCTTTTTTTGTTGATTATTATCAAAAAATCAATCAGGAAAAAAAAGCTTTGGCCGCCTTAAGATTTTATCTTAAAAATAATCGTTATCCTTCTTTGGATATGCTAAAAAAATACTATTTCCTTCAAAAAAAACTCGATGGGAAAAAAAGCGCTGATAAGGAATTCTTGTCGTTCACTAAAATTTTGATCGACGGCACTTGGTTTAATCCTCTTGTTGAAAAAGAAATCCACCGCTTTTGCTTTGATAACAATATTCCCTTTTGTCGCTATCCTTATCTTTATCTGCCAAAATCAAAGTCCTTCGAACAAACTAAAGTTGATCCCTATCGAGCTGTCTATCATTTTAATAATCTTGGTTCCCATAACCAATCTAATTATCCAGTTAAAAAACCAAAAAACACCTTTCGAATATTAGTTTTAGGCGACAGTCACGCTTTTGGTTTTTTAGTCAATACTAAAGATAGTTGGCCTGAACGTTTAACCGATCTTCTTAATCAAGAACCGGGTCAAAATTCCAATAAAAAGATTGAGATTATCAATCTTTCTTATCACAACTACGATCTTCTTTATCAAGTAGAACGATATCTCATTGATGGAAAAAAACTAAAACCTGATTTAATTATCTGGATGAATAATAATTTTTATCGTCTTCACGAATACTTTGCCCCTATTTTAGAAAAATATTATTCTTATGATCAAGAACCAACAAGAACCGAGTATCAAAAAAAGGGGATTTATTTCCCAAGTTGGCAACTGGCTTCTGAGGAATACTACAAACAAATTAACAAAAAAGAAGTTTTTCAAAAACAAAAAGAGGCTATTAGAGAGTTTTTTGAAAACTATCAAGGGCCGGTTGTTTTTTTAAGCCTGGAAGAAATCCCTCAAGAGATAAAAGAATCTCTTCTCTCCTCCTCTCAAGTAGTCGTTTATGAATTAAAAGAAATTAAAGAAGATAAAAATAATTTTTATCCCCAAATTGGTTCTCTTAATCCTCAAGGACATCAAAAAATTGCTGAAGTAATAAAAACGATTGTTGTTAGATATATCGATTATTAAAGGAATAAAAACGAAGCTCTTGTGTTTAAAATTTAAAAATCGTCTTAGAATTCTCAAAGTCTCCTGTTGTGGCTAAATTTAAAATTTAAAATTTAAAATTAAAATTATTCTCTTGTTTTCTTGCTGTCTTTTTAATATAATATTATTTTATCCTAAATTAAGGAGGTTCTACTGATGGTAAAAGTCAAAAAAACGAATGAAAAAAAAACCGATGAGCAAAAAACTGATTTGATGGCCCTTCTTCTTAAAAAAGAAAAGACCATTCCTAGCTTACAAAAAGGTAATAAGTTTAAAGCAAAAATTGTTTCCATATCAAAAAAAAGGGTTCTTTTTGATGTTGGCGCAAAAGCCTATGCGGTTTTGGGGAGAATTGAGCAAAAAGAGATTATCCCCTTGCTTTCATATTTAAAACCAGGACAAGAGATTGAAGTCACTGTTGTCTCACCTGAATCAAAAGACGGCTTTCCAGTAGTCTCTCTTCGCTCTTTTTTAAATGACGGTCGTTGGGAAATTTTGAAAAACAAAAAAGAAAAAGAGGAAGAAATCGAAGTTCTGGGCGGCGAATATGGCAAAGGTGGGCTCTATGTCGATTTTCTTGGTATTAGAGGAGTGATTCCCAAGATCCAACTAACCGATCAATATATTCACCAACCCGAAAAACTCACCGGTCAAAAAATAAAGGTAAAGATCTTAGAGGTTGATAAAGAAAAAAATCGATTGGTTGTTTCTCAAAAAGCGGCTAAATTAAAAATCACCCAGAAAGAATTAAAAAAGAAATTTGACGCTATTGAGGTAAACAGAAAATATCAGGCTCGAGTAATTTCTGTTTCCGATTTTGGCGTTTTTTGTGAAATTGATGGAGTTGAGGGCTTAATTCATATCTCTGAAATTTCCTGGGAAAAAGTCACTAATCCAGCAGACTATGTAAAAGTTGGAGAAAAAATTGATGTTTTGGTGATAGAAAAAAATGTAAAGGATTTAAAGCTTAACCTCTCACTCAAAAGACTTACCCCTGATCCTTGGGAAAATTTTGAGAAAAAATATCCTAAAGACAAAGAAATTGAGGGAGTAGTTGTGAGAAAAGAAAAGTATGGTTATTTTGTTCGTCTTGAACCTGGAATTGAGGGTTTAATTCATTCAAGCAAAATTAAGGATAAAAACGAGGTCCAGGTTGGTAAAAAAATTAAGGTTTATGTGGAAAGAGTTAATTTAAAAAATCGACGTCTTAGTCTTATTTTACCTCAAAAAGAGATTCCGGTAACTTATCGATAGACTTTGGAAAATAATTTCGTTTTTAAAACAATCTTTTTAAATATCTTGAAAAATATTTGATTTTTTTCATGGATTCTGATAACTTTATCTTATGAAACAAAACCTAATAAAACCTCTTGAAAAAAATGAAAAAAAGATTTCTTTAACCTCATTTACTCTTTTTCTTTTAATCGTTGTTTTTTTTGGCGGATCTTTGGGTCTTTTTTTGGGAAGGCGCTTATCTTCTTTCCCCTTAACTAATAAAAAAATTGAGACAAAAAATAAAGAAGGAGTGGCAGATAAAAAAACCTTTCGCGATCAAGCAGAAGGTGTTTTAAAAGAAGGTGGAATTGATGGTGAGGGAAGCTTTCACTTAGAAAGACCGGGTGGACCTTCCCAAAATGTTTACCTTACCTCCTCAACGGTTGATCTTTCAAAATATGTTGGGAAAAAAGTGAGGGTTTATGGAGAAACATTTGCGGCAGAAAAAGCTGGTTGGTTAATGGATGTTGGTTTAGTTGAAATCATTCAATGATTGTTTTTGAAAACGTTACAAAAACCTTTCCTTCGGGAACTATCGCCCTCAATCATGTCTCTTTTGAAATTAAAGATAATGAGTTTGTTTTTATTGTCGGTCCCTCCGGTGCCGGAAAAACAACTCTTTTAAAAATTATTCAAAGAGAGATTGTTCCCACTTCAGGTACAGTGCTGGTTGAAGGTTTTGATTTAACCGCCAAGGATTTTAACCAAACCGTCCCTCTTCGCCGTCAAATTGGCGTTGTTTTTCAAGATTTTAAACTTCTTTATGATAAAAATGTTTTTGAAAATGTTGCTCTTGCCTTAAAAATCCTTAAACTGCCCTTTAAAAAAATTAAGGAAGAAGTAAGAAAAGCGTTGAGCTTTGTTGGTTTGTCTAAAAAAGAAGCTTTTTTTCCTATCCAGCTTTCAATGGGTGAACAACAACGGGTAGCGATCGCCCGGGCGGTTGTCGGCGAACGAAAAATTATTTTGGCTGATGAACCAACTGGCAATCTTGATTTAAAAAGCAGTTGGGAAATTATGAGATTGTTTCAAAAAATTTCTCATAATAAAACTATTATTATTGCTACTCATAATTTAGGAATTGTTAATGATTTTAAAAAACGAGTGGTTTCTTTAAAAAATGGTCAGATGTTAAAAGATTCAAAAAAAGGAGAGTATCTGTTATGAGAGAGGTTTTAATTTCAATTAAAAGGACTCCGTTTCAATCTTTAGCTTCGTTTTTGATTCTTTTTTTTGTCTTGTTTTTGGTCTCTCTTCTTTTTATCGCTCTTTCTTTTTTTCATGGCCTTCTTTCGTATGTAGAAACTCGGCCCCAAATCACAGTTTATTTCCAAACCAACACCAAAGAAAGTGATATTTTCAAAGCTCGCGAGGAGTTAATTAACTCGGGAAAGGTATCTTCGGTGAGATATATCAGCCAAAAAGAGGCATTTCGGATTTACCAGGAAATAAACAAGGACAATCCGCTTTTGTTAGAAATGGTTTCTGCCGATGTTCTTCCACCATCTTTGGAAATTTATGTTAAAAAACCAGAATACCTCGCTCAAATTGCTGAATTTTTTAAAAAAAACCCGGCGGTCGATGAGGTTCAATATCAAAAAAATGTCGTTGATCGGTTAATAAAATTAACTAGTTTATTAAGAAAAGCATCAACTATTGTTGTTAGTTATCTCGTTTTAATGTCTGTTTTTGTTCTAGCAACAATTTTTTATTTTAAAATTTTGCAAAAAAAAGATGAGATTGAAATCCTCCAACTGCTGGGTGCAAACCATTATTATATTTTTCAACCATTTTTAAAAGAAGCCGTTTTTTTTGGTTTTTTTTCTTCAATTGTAGTCTTTGGATCTCTTTTAGGAATCTTTTTTTATTTTTATCCATTCATTAATAATTCTCTCCAGGGCATTACCCAATTAACCTTAGTTTTATTTTCTTATGAAATTTCCCTCTGGCCAATGAATTATTTATTTTTATTCATCGTGTTTGTTTTTACGACGTTTTTTGGAATCTTAATCACTGCTTTTTCAGCTTTTATCGCTGTTAATCACTATTTAAAAAAATAAAAAATTTTGTTTCAAAACTATTTTTAATTTACTCTTAAACTTTTAAAATGAATAAATAATTAACTGTTTAACTCATTGTTAATTGTAAAACCCGGGTAACCAATATAAAATTTTATTATGAAGTTCTCTTTTAAAAATTTCTTTGTTTTTTTAATTTTTTTTATTTTTTTTTCCTTTTCTACCAAAAAAGTATCATCTCAAGTTTGTCAAAGCGTCGAAGAATGTCAAAAAATTATCTCGGAATCAGAGCAAAAAATAAAAGAGCTCTCCTCTCAAAGAAATACACTTTCTTCTCAAATTCAATATATGGACACACAAATTTATCTCACTGAATCAAAAATCTCTCAAACTGAAATCAAAATCATTCAAACTGAAAAAGAAATCAATCAAATCGAAAAAAGAATTACTGGTCTTGATCAATCAATTAATTATTTAGCCAATCTTCTTGTTAAGCGATTGGTTTTAGGTTATAAAAACCGCGGTTTCTCTCTTTTAAATCTTCTTTTTGAAAACGAAAACGTCCCCCTGCTAATCAAGCAATACAAGTATTGGAAAAGTGCCCAAGAAGAAAACCAAAGACTGCTCGTTAAAACTCAACAAAACAAATTAAACCTAGAGGAACAAAAATCCTTAAGAGAAGAAAAAATCGCCGAACTTGATAACCTAAGAAAACAACTCAATCAACAAAAAATCGAACTCGCTCAACAAAAATTAGCCAAGCAAAAACTTTTAATTGAAACTCAAAATAGTGAAGAAAGATATCAAAAACTTATCTCTCAAGCCAAATCACAATTAAGTGCCTTCACCCGCTTTGTTGAATCTCAAGGAGGAGCGAGTATTCTTCAAAATCAAACTCAGTGTGATGATTGGGGTTGTTATTATAATCAAAGAGATGCCCAATGGGGAAATTATATAGTTAATAATAGCTACGACTGCAACGGTGCTTGTACTATTGCGAAAATTGGTTGTCTTATAACCTCCGTGGCTATGGTTGCCACTCATTTTGGTTTCCGTGATATAAATCCTCTTTCTATTGCTATATATCAAGGAAATTTTTATTTAAACACAGCTCTTCTTAATTGGAACATTCAAACTAATGGAAAAAGTATTAGTTTGGTGAATGATGCTCTTAGTCCGGAAGCGGTAAAAAATGGACCGTTAATTGTTGGTATTAGATATGGTGAGTTTGGGAGTCATTTTATTGTCGTTAAAGATTATCGCGATGGTAATTATATAATCAACGACCCTTTTACCCCAAACGGAAAAGATCTTGTTTTTACAGAAAAATATTCTCTTTCTAGTATTTTTCAAGTTAATCGGGTTATTGTTCGTTAAAACTGGTCTTGCCAGTCAATTATCAGTAGATCCTTTCGTCTTGCTAAGATTTTTAAATATTCAAAATTTAAAAAAAATAAAATGTTTTTGTTAATTGATAAAAATTTATATTTTTTAATCTGCAGAATTTGAGATTCGTAGGTAACACTAATCTATCAAAACGACTCAACAATTATGGATTAAACGAGAATTGTTAATTGATTCCGGAAGATATTCTTTATCATATAATCTTCCTTGTTGGTTTATTAAGTTTATTAAAAAACATCCTATGATTAATACCCCAGAAGCAGCTAAAAATAGATTCTCAATAATTGAGTTTTATTATGAAGTAAGAAGTGTTTCTGTTTTTTATTGGAGATTTTAGATATCAAGAAAACATTCTATAAATAGCTTAGACGTTATGAGAAATCTAGAGAAAGACCATCTTTTCTTGAGGATAAACCAAAAACATCAAAAACAAAAAGAGAAATAACTCTTGATTTTAATAATTAATTAAAGATTAAACATCTAAAAAAATACATAAGATTAGGTAGGGTTAAACTTCAAATCTTCACCAGAATTAAAACTCCCAAAGATAACTTTTTTACCCATCCTCATCAATCACTAAATTATCAAACTCCTTTATGATGGCATAATAACAATTATCAATTAAAAGAAGTGTTACCTATGTCCCCGACCAGAACATAATCTTGTTTTTTTCATATTTTTTTGCTATATTATAGGTTATGGAAAATGTTCCCATTCCTAATCTTATTAATAAATTTACCAATCACCTAGCCTCTTTGGGAAAATCAAAAAATACTTCCATTGCCTACAAAAAAGATCTTGAACAATTTTCCGGTTATCTAGCCTCGATTGAAAAATATGATATTCGAGAGATAAAAAAAGAGGATATTGAAGGTTTTTTAAAGAAAATCCTGGAGAATAATTATACAAAAAAATCAGCCTCAAGAAAACTCAACTCGATAAGAAGCTTTTTCCGCTACCTGAAAAACGAAAATATTGTTACCACCAATCCATCTTTAGATGTTTCTCATCCAAAATATGCTCAACAACCACCAAGAATCCTTTCAAAAATTGAATATCGGGCGCTTCGAGATTATGTTAAATCTCATCCGCGAAACTATGCCATCATTGAAGTTTTGCTTCAAACAGGAATGAGAATTAGTGAATTGGTTAATTTAAAAATCGAAAATATTACTGACGACTATATTATCGTTCGCAATAAAAATAGTGAACGACGGATACCAATGAACAAGTCTTTAAAAAAAGCAATAAATAATTATTTAAAGACAAAAAATACAATAGAAAAAAACCAACCTCTTTTCACTACCCGTACCGGAAAACCGATGATTATTCGAAACATAAGACAAATAATTAGCCGCTGTTTTCAAGCAGTCGACATTAATAATGCTACTGTTAATGATTTGCGAAATACTTTTATCGCTTATCAGTTGGCTGCCGGTGTTTCAACTGATTATGTAGCAAAAATCGTTGGTCACAAAAGACTTTCATCGACAGAACGTTATCTTTCTCTTGTTCCTCACCATGAAGAAAAAAAACAAAAACTTGAAGAACTTTAAAATTATAATTACTCATCAGCGATTCTCACCGGCATAATTATGTGAAGGAAGTTTTTGTCTTTTTTTCCTTTAAAAACCACTGGGGCTTCTGATTTTAAAATCTCAATTACAATCTCTTCTTCATCAAATCGAGTTAAAAAATCATTAAGAAACTTAATATTGAAAGCAACTCTTATTTCTTCTCCTTGAAAATCAAAAATTTCTTGTTTTGAGTATGTTTCCACCTCTTCATTGTTTTTTGGTTTAATTAAAAGTTGGTCTTTTTTAACTTCAAGAATAATAATATTTGATCGTTCTCGAGCAAAAATACCCATTGTTTTTATTTTTTTTAGAAATTCATCTCGATAAACGGTAAACGTAGTGTTTTTTGTTTGAGGAATCACTCTTTCAAAAGGAGGGAAGTCGCCATCAATCAATCGTGAAAAAAAATCGTCGTTTTTTGATTGAAATCCTATCAATTTCTCTTCTTCCGAAAAACCGACTTTTAAGTCGTCATTTTTTATTGCTTTAAGCACATCGCTAATGAAGGCGGCTGGAATGGTTATTGAAGGTATATCTACTTCCTTTTTTACTGAATATAGGGAAAGCCGAAAACCGTCAGTTGCCACAAAAACCAATTTTTCATCTTTTGGAGCGATATGAAGTCCTGTTAGAATCATCCGTGAATCATCATTTGATGCAGCAAATAGAACCAGTGGTAGTTTTTTTTGCCAAATTGAAAAATTTATTTTTTGTTTATTTGTTATTGGTTCTATTGGCTTAGGATAATTCTGAGCGCCAATAATTGGAAAGCTAGCTTTGTTTTCTTTATCAAAAACAACAATCTTTTTTTCATCAATTAAAAACGATATTTTTTGAGAAGAAAGATAGCTAATAAACTCACTAATCGCTTTTCCCTCAATAACAATTTTAAAGTCTTTACTTGATTTTTTTTCTATTTTAATTAAAGAAGAAAAAAAAGTTGTTAAATTAGTGGAAAATATCATTAAAGTTTCTCCTTTTGATTCTAATAATAAACCATTGTTGATATTTGTTGAAAATGAAAGTGATTGATTAAATCGATAAGCAAGATTAATTTTTTCTAAAAAAAATTCTTTATCAACAACAAATTCAATCATTTTTGTGTTTAAGGTTATTTATAAAATAGTAGTAATAGATTATGTGAATAAGTGTATAAAAAAAAAATGAAGTTTTCAAGACAAGAAAAAAATAGAAAAACTAGAGTGAATTGTTTTGTGAAAAAATGTTGATAAAGGCTATAGGTTTAAAATTTTAATCAATCGATCAATTTCTTCTTTAAATGCTTGGTTAGTAGTTGTTAGATGGAGGATTTTATTTACTCCATGAATGACGGTGGTGTGGTCTTTTCTTTTTAATAAAGAAGCAATTTTTTCAAGAGTGAGGTTTAGTTTTTGACGAAACAAAAACATTAAAATTTGTCTAGTTTGAGCAATAGTAGAATTTCTTTGATTGCTTTTTATCTGCGATGGTTTAAGATTGTAAAATGAGGCAACAACTTTTATTATCTCTTCTGGGTCGGTTCTTTTTCTTTCTTCGAGGCGATCACTAAACAGGTGTTTTTTTACCTCGTTAACATTAATAATTTGTGTTTGATCGTTGGCGTTAATAGAATTAATCATTTTAGCATATATTGAGATTAGAGTTCCTTCTAAAGATCGTGCATCAGTAACCTTTTCTGCAATCATTTTTGCTGCCTCAATGTCAATATTAATATTTTTTTCTTTTGCTTTTATTAAAATAATAGCAGTTCTAAGCTCAAAATCAGGTGGCTGGATGTCAACGGTTAATCCGCCAGCAAAGCGCGATCGAAGTCGATCTTCAAGATTTTTTATTTCCATTAAAGGCCGATCAGAAATAAGAACAATTTGTCCTCCTCGACTGATTACGCTGTTGAAAGTATGGAAAAATTCTTCTTGAACAGTTTGTTTTCCGGCAATAAATTGAATATCATCAACAATTAAAAGATCTAAATAACGATATTTTTTTCTAAAATTTGCCGTCGACTTATTTTTTATTGACTCAATTAACTCATTAGTAAACTGATCCCCTGGACAAAAAAAAACCTTCTTATCTTGGTTTTTTTCTAATACTCGTCGACCGATAGCGCAGGCAAGATGAGTTTTTCCCACACCAACGGAGCCATAAATAAAAAGAGGGTTATAATTTTTACCAAGTTTTTCTGAAACCGCTTGAGCGGCGGCAAAAGCTACGTGGTTTGAGGAAGAAACAGCAAAATTTTCAAAACTATAATGGTCATTAATATTGGCCTTTTCTAATAAATTTATCAAGGTGTTTTGATAATAGAACAATGGCTCAACAATTTTCTTTTTATTTTTATTCTCTACAACAATTAATTCAAGAGAAATTTTTGATTGGGTAAATGAATTGAAGTTCTTTTCAATCTCTCTTTGTTTTTTTTCAAGGTAAATTTTAATCGCTTGATTTTTACAATTTAAGACTAGGTTTTTTTCAGTGAGTGAAACCGGCAAAGTTTGTTTTAAAAGATTGACAAGAAAACGATTTTCATAATTTTTTTCAAGAAATGACAAAAAATTACGCCAAACCAGGCCTAACATAGTGTATAAATTGTGGATAATTTATCCACAAATAATAAACAAAAAGATTCTTTTTTTCAATAGGTTTTTTTGATATTATTAATTCATGGAAAAATATATTTTAGATACCAACTTGTTTTTTAATTTAGAAACAAATTTAGGATTGGGAAAAAATAGTCAAGAGGTGATTGTCAATCTTTCAAAAAAGATAAAAGAGCTTAAAAAAAGAAATTTAGCTGAATTTTTCTTTCCCCCATCAATCCTCGAAGAATTCCTTAGTTTTTTTGAAAACAAAAACAATATGTTTTTAAAAGAGCTTCTAAGTTTAATCACGGTTAAAGCGCCAAATTATGGAAAAATTGATTTTTGCGCGGAAGCCTTTTTGAAAATTATTGTTGACATTCGTCAAAGAAGTTATCGCGGTTTAACCATCGCTGAGGAAGAGGTAAAAAGGGCGGCCACCCTCTTTAATGGAAAAAAAATTGAAAGTAAAAAACAATTTGAAATGATAATTGGTGAAGTGATTAAAAAGTTAAGAGAAAGATATCGTCAGGCGACCCGTTTTGGTTTTTTAGATAGTCGGGCTGATCTCGATCTAATTGTTTTAACTAAGGAGGTTAATGGCTTTTTAATCTCTAATGACGAAGGCGTTATTAAATGGGGAAGAATTTTTGGTGTTAAAGAGATGCCTGTTTTTCTTTTTGCCAAAAGACTGGATGGGCTTTTGGACTAGTGTTCGTCGCTATTTTCCCTTCCTCACTGTCTTCCGGCATAAGACTAATAAAAAAGTCAACCAATCTTTCTGTAAACGATTTTTGAGGGTTTTCTTGATAAATAAGATGAGGGCTGAGAAGTTGCATTAATCGTTTTTTGACTTCTTCATTGGGAACGACTAAAAAAATATGGTAAAAAAAAGGAGGGTGACTGACGAGAGTTAAAACATAAAAATTAAATTTTTTTTTGAAGTAGAAGTTAGATAAAACCTCCCAGCGAACAGTAATTCCAGCTGACTCAATACCAAATTGAGTAATTTTATTTTCAACCTCTGGTGGTGGATAGACAGTAAAAACATAAAAAGCAAAAAAAACCGCAATTGCCGGGATAATTAAAATCTTATCACCAAAGAAAAAAAGAATAAGAGAAACAAGGAGGGTTAAAGCAATGTAAAACCTTAAAATTTTTTTTGACCTTTTTTTGTACGGCCGAAGTGGTGCTTTCCAAGAAAATATTACCTGAGGATTGGTTTCCTTTTTTTCTTCCATAATTCTATTTTCTTTTAAAAAGACGGTAAAGTCAAGATAAAATAAAAAGATGGTAAAAAGTAATGAATAATAATTAATAATGAATAATGAAAGATAATAGAAATACCTTAAAAAAAATACCTTTCAAGCTAAAATTACGAACCCCCCGATTCAAAGAGTTTTTTTGGGATGACAAAACCCAAATGGGTCCCGTTGGGATTTCAAATCACAAATTCCAAATTACAAATTACAATAACCAAATTTTTAATTTTGAATTTTCAATTTTAAAACAATTTTTAATTTTTAACTTTAAATTGTAATTTTTTCCTCAGATTCTTAGGCGAAAAAACCAAGATTACCTTACTTTAGTCATTTCGAACGAGCGTAAATCAAAATAAACTCAAAACTCAAAAGTCACAAGTCAAAATGACAATTAAAAATTTAAAAGTTATTTAATATTTATTAATTTTCTTTTTATGCTAACGCTGGATTCCTCAAGCTTAAAGCAGAGACTCTGAGCGGAGTTGGAATGACAAAATGTGTTTGACTGTCATCCCGACTGAGCGGTCAAGTGGAAGGATGTTCTTTGTCATCCCGACTGAAATCCCGTCATGACGGAACACAGTGGAGGTATCTTATAAGATTCCTCCGACCCTCGAAGCCTCCGATTCAGAGGGTTCGGAATGACAAGGAGAAACGATTTTATTGCTTTGCTTAGAATGATAAAGGAGGAACAACCCACAAATCAGGAAAACTAGCAACCAGTTAACCGATTTAACTGATTTAACTAATTACCGATTTTAGAGTAATGCAAAGCCCTGCGTTGATATAGATTGTTACAATAAGATATTTTTAATATAGATTGACAGCAAGCCAAAAAAGTAATATGCTGTTATCATTAAATTGTTAAAAGTTTTATTGTTAAAAGGAGGTGAAAACAATGACAAAAGCTGATTTAACAGCCCAAGTGGCTAAAAAAGCCAATTTAACCGCCAAAGCCGCACGAGATGCTGTGGCAGCAGTTTTTGGAACGATCAGTGATGCTTTAAAACGTGGCGAAAAAGTTGTTGTCACCGGTTTTGGTACCTTTTTAGTCAGAAAAAGAGCGGCAAGAAAAGGACGCAACCCACAAACCGGGGCAGAGATTCAAATTCCAGCGACTAAGACACCTGGTTTTACCGCAGGAAAAAGTTTAAAAAAACTCGTTAAATAACAATCAAGTTTTTACCACCCCCTTTGGGGGTGGTTTTTTGTTTAGTTTTTTATTATCATTTTATTAATGAAATCTTTTTTAAAAAAATTTTTTTTAATTCTTTTTTTATTTTTTATTTGTTTTACATTTTTTTTATTTGCTTATATCGTCAGTTTCGCTCAGACAGTTTCTTTAACCCAAAACAAAGTGGTTTACCAACTGCCTTATCCGGGGATTTTACCAGACCATCCTCTTTATCCAATTAAAGTAATTCGAGATAGCCTGATTGTTTTTTTCATCCGTGAGCCGATAAAAAAAAGTGAATACTATCTTCTTTTATCAGATAAAAAAATAGCGATGTCTTTAGAATTAATCCAAAAGGATAAATATCAGTTAGCAATCACCACTTTTTCTAAAGGCGAGAAATATTTTTTAAAAATTTTACCCTTGATTAAATTAGCTAAAAGGCAGGGAAATTCAGCACCGGCTGATTTTTTAGAAAAGCTAAAAACTGCCAATAAGAAACACGCTGAGCTAATCGACGAACTTATTTCCCGCTCCCCCAAAAATCTCATTTATCAAATTAACACCCTTTATCAAATTAATCAAGAAATTAAAAAAGAATTAGACCGATTATAATCGCTGTTAGAAAAAAGTTTTGAGGTAGCGTCCACCAATAGTGATCAAAAAAACCACTAAGAAAAATAATTAAAAAAAATGGCAGTGTTTTATTAAGGAAAATAAACATTTGTTTTTTATACAAAATAAAAAAAACAAAAGAAAAGAAAATTCCCAACTCAGCGAATAACAAGAGCCAAACATTATGAACAGGTTGAGTGATTAAATAATAGGGAGCAAATGAATGCTGAAGCAGCTCTTTCCCTTTAAGATAAGCCCCAAGGCCTGTCCCTAAAAAAGGTTTTTTAAGAAACACACCACACCATTCCTTTAGTAAAATAAGGCGATTGGACAAAGAATATTTATCAGTCTGCCAGTAAAAGAAGATTAAAAGCAAGGTAAAAAAAGTGATTAATCGCGAAAAAAAACATAAACGACAAGAAAAATGTTTTTTAAAGTAATAAATAAGATGGCCGCCTGCCCAGAGAAAAAGAGCAATTTTAGAAAAAGAAAGAATGATAAGAAAAGATGATAACAATAAAGTGGTGTTTTTAATCCATCCAAAAGATTTTTTTAGAAGAAAATAGAAATAAATTAATAAAAAAAATCCAGCTAAAGAGTTAGGATGAGAAAAGGTACCATATGGTCTTAGAATTTCTTTACTCTCAAAAGATGCCTTGGCAATTTCTGGAGTTGATATTGAGAAGGTTCGTTCTCCTAACCACCAAAAAATTCCCCCAACTGATCTTTGCAAAAAAAATTGGGCAATCACCAAACAAAACTGCACCATTAATGATAAAAAGAAACCCATATCAATAATTTTTAAATATCTTTTTCCTTCATTTTTAAAAAGATAAAAAAGAGTTAACCATTCAATAATTTTGATTGATTTATAAAAAGAGATTAAGGGAAAAAGAGAAAAAAAAGAGTTAAGAAATAAAATTGATAAAAAGACTAAAACCTCTTTTTGTTTAAAAAAATTAACTAGTAATTGAAAATTATTTAAAAAAACAATAAGAACAAGTAAGTCAAAAAAATAAATTGTTGGCGAAAGATAATCGACTCGAATTCCAAAAACATAAGAAGAAAAAGGGAAGAAATGTTTTCCTAGTTGACTAGGTAAAAAAAAAACAATTAAAAAAAACAACCAGAGATTAATTTTTTCTCTAAGACTTTTAAAAAAGAGAAATTTGTTGATTCTTTTGATTTTCTTTTCCGATGATTTTTTCATTAATCTCCTTTTCGTCGAAAATTTTAACTGTTCCAAAAACACCATCATAACCCGGGTCGATCCTTATTTGACGATGCCGGACTCTTTTTATCGCTTCAACCACTTTTTTATCAGTGAGATTTTTTATTGATTGGTAATCGGCTCGGAGCAAAAAGTCAAACTCAGGGATTTGATTAACAATCTCTTCGTATTTATTACTTGCCTTAGTGGGCGATTGATAAACTTCAGTTAAAATTTCAAGTAAGGGCACCAAAGAGATATATGGTGGCCTCTTTTTTGTTTTTTCATAAACAAAAACAACATCATTTTTATTTTTCATAAAAAGCAAATCATTTTCCTTGAAAATGCGAAAAGATAGTTCAAAAACTCGACTTTCGACACCAATAGTTAAAGGTTGACGGCAAACCGGACAAGTTTTTCCTTTTTCTTTTTCCTCTTTTGGTGAGTATTTTATTTGACATTGTCGGTGACCAGACCAGTGATATTTTCCCTCTTCTGGAAAAAATTCGATGGTGTAGGCAATTTTTAGAGTGGATGGCTGATTTTTAAAGGCGTTAATTAAATCAAAATAAGAAAAATGAGAGTCTTTAATCTCAAAAACCGTTGCTTCTCGACCTAATTTTTGTCCGGAATGAGCATCAGAAAATGAAACAATGTTTCTTTTATCAAGTTCTTTAATCTGCCAATTCATCCATGGGTCGGATGAAAGTCCGGTTTCTATCGCATAAACTTCTTTTTCTAAATCAAGAAAGCATTCTTGAATCGAATCAAAACCCGATCTTGAACCATAAAGAGAAAACCACGGCGTCCAAACGTGACACGGAATAAGAAAATTATTTTTATCAGTCTCAAGAAGCATGGCGTATAAGTCCCGAGCCGAAATTCCCATGGTTGGGCGACCATCGGCGATAAGATTAACCCCCTTTTTTTGTAGCAAGGCATTAAATTTTTCCGCCGATTTGATAGATGGGGCAAAAATCAGATTATGGATGCGGTGAATTTTATTATTTTGAGAGTAAATACTTGAGACCTCAGTCGCTAAAACAAATTTTATCTCTGCTATTTTTTTTCCAGTATCTTTTAAAGAAAAAATTCCTGGCGCTACTTCTTTTAATTTGCTTTTTATTTCTCGAAACCAAAGAGGATGGGTCCAATCAGCGGTTGCTACCAAGTCGATTCCTTTTTTACTCGCCCAGAGAGCAATTTCTTCCAAATCCATCTTCTGCGAAACCGCTCGTGAGTATTTTGAATGAAGATGAAGATCAGCAATAAGGTACATGAGTATATTTTACCAGCTTGAATCTAGTAATAATTCTTAGAAAATTTTTAAACTCAGTGTTATAGTTTTAAATGAAAATTGTTAACTATTAAAATAACACAGTATATTGTTAATAGTTTTTTTTGATCGCGATAAAATTTTCTTGATGAGATTCTTTTAATAACCCAACCAGCTCTTTCTAAAATCTCTTGACGCTCAATATCTTTTTCAATCAAATTCCCAGTTTTTGTATAATGTTGGATCCCATCACATTCTAAAGCTAAAGTTTTTCCATTTTTTTGGAGAACAAAATCAATATAAAATCCACAGGTTTTGAATTGAGGTATTATGGTTAAATTTTTATCTAATTTAAGTGAGTTGTAGACATCCTTTTCGAAATCACTTTCTAGAAGCCCCTCAGCTTCTTTTACTACTTCTCGGTGTTTTGTATACTTTAGATAATCTTTTATTAATCCTTCTGGGAATTTTTCAACTGGTTGGCTTATAAAGCAAAAAATTTGTTTTTTTTCTCTAGTAAAAGCTACATTAACTCTTCTCCAATCTTCCTCTCCCCTAGTAAAGGCAAAAATGTTTGGACTTGAATTTTGCGCAAAGCGGAAAGAATAAAAAACAACATCACGCTCATCACCCTGATAACCATCAACTGTATCAACTATGATTGCGTTTTTTTGGATACGACTTCTTAATAAATCATCTTCATACATTAGTTATACTTTTGTTGACTATGTCTCTTGACTGTCAATTGACAGTAAAATTTTTAAAGTAATTATTTTGTTTTTCTGTCTTAATTTTTTTGAATCAGATTGTTCCCTCTCTGCATCAACAAATAATTGCTTTTATTTTCACGTTCAAAAAAAGAATTTGTCGTCGTTGATTACCGATTTTTTCACTTAATTTTTTAATCAAGGCTATATACTCTCGAATATCTAATTTGGGTTTCCCCTTATATCATTTTAATGATATTTTAATTGTTCTATATTTGTTTAAAGAGATTTGATCAATTAATTTTTCTTTTGTATTTTTTTCGATATCCTCTTTTTTAATTCTATTTAATATATCTAGTTTTATCTTTATCTAGAATTAAACCACTTGTAATTAAACCACTTGTAGTAGGTCCAATAAAGGTTGGCGAATTTATCCAGATTCTTATAGACGCGTAATCATTTCCTCCATAATTTTCTATAGAACATATAATTTTCTTTGTTTTTCCTAAATTGATTTCTCCGACTACGATTCCCATTATATGGTTAATTATAACTTAAAACTTAGAGCGTAATAATAACTTTTAATTTTTTAAAAAGCTTTTTTTGATTACAAATTATACTTATCTAATTTTGTTTTATACTAAATTATATGGAGCAACATCCCATCCCAAGACAGATCACCACTTTTGAATTTAAACTCATTGGTTTTATGACCTTAAAGCAATTTATTTATTTGATTGTGTTTATTCCTTTGGGTTTTATTCTCTTTAAACTTTTCCCCCTTCCTCTTGTTAATATTGTTCTTGGTTTATTTACTTGTTTTATTGGAGTGGCTTTGGCTTTTTTTCCATACAATGATCGCCCACTTGATCACTGGATTGTTGTTTTGTGGAAAAAACTCAACTCACCCACTCAGTATTTTTATCATAAAGAAAATCAACCGCTTTATTTTTTAAAAAATCTTTATTTTGTCTCTAATCCTCATATAATAATGGCTCATGTGGAGGCAAAAGAAAAACTCGCTCAATATCTTAGCAGTCGAACTAATCAAACAAATAATCAACATCAGAAAAAACAAGGAATTTATCAATTATTATTTCAAAAAAAAACCTTACCCACAGAATCGCCACCAACCGCCGCTGTTAACAACAGCAATTTGCAAAAACAAGAATTATCACCAACAATTGCTCCTAATCAGCCATTTATTTATGGAACAGTGAAAAGCAACAAACTTATTCCTTTAGTAGGAATATTGATTTATATTAAAGATAATCAGGGAAGAATTATTCGATTATTAAAATCAAATAACAAAGGTCTTTTTGCTAGCTTTAAACCCTTTCCTGCAGGCGAATATATTTTTGAGGCTAAAGATCCAAATAATAATCACTTTTTTGATACAATGAAAATAAAAATTGAAAACACCAATCCAAAACTAATAGAAATTTTTTCTAAAAAAATCTTATGAGCCGGCAGAAAATCCAGGCTCCAATCAAATCAACCACGCAAAACTTTATTGAACTAGAAGAGATAAAAGATGATGTTTTTTTACTTCGCGACGGTTCGATGGGTTGTATTATTGAAGTGGGAGCTGTAAACTACTGGCTTTTATCAGCTGAGGAGCAGCAATCAATGATTTACGCCTATGCCAATCTTTTAAACTCGCTTTCCTTTCCCATTCAAATTTTAATCCTCTCGAAAAAAATGGATGTTTCAACATATTTAGATTATATTGAGGATAGAATCAAAAAACAAAACAATCCCTTATTAAAGAACGTCCTTTTATCATATAAGAACTTTATTAAAAATATTGTTAAAAAAAATTCAGTTTTAGAAAAAAGATTTTTTTTTGTTATTCCTTTTTCTCCACTAGAATTAGGAATAAGTGGGATTAATGCCAGGTCTTTGAATAAAGAATATTTATTCAGTCGAGCTAAAACCTCACTTTATCCAAAAAGAGATCATTTATTAAGATTGATCTCTAAGATTGGGCTTAAGCCTAAAATTTTACTTAAACAAGAAATAGTTGAGCTCTTTTACAATCTGTATAACCCATCGGTAACAGGGAAAAAACTGGCTCCAGTTGAAAGTTATACCGATGTGATTCTCACTAGTTAGTAGTCTATAAACTATGTTTTTTTCAAAAACAAATAAAAAACCAACTGTTTCTCTACCAGAATCTCAAAATGTTGCCAATTACTTAGCAAAAGGGGCGCTTTCGATCAAAGATTTGATCGCTCCCTCTTATATTGAAGTTGATTTTAATCACTTAAAAATCGATGATAAATATTATCGAACTTTGTATGTTGTTGGTTATCCAAGATATGTTTCAGCTAATTGGCTTTATTCATTGATCACCTTCGATCACCCTCTTTATATTTCGATGTATATTTATCCGACAGAAACAAAAGGAGTTTTAGATGATTTAAAAAAGAAAATTGCCGAGATGGAAGCGACGATAGAAAACGATATTAAAGCGGGCAAAGTAGTTGATCCGTCAGTTCAGGTGGCGCTAGATGATGCCTTGGCTCTTCAAGCCGAACTAGCTAAGGGAGCTGAGCGATTTTTTCAGTTTGGTTTATACATCACCATACCGGCTGATAGTTTGGAGGATTTAAATCAAAAAACTAAAGAAGTCGATTCGCTTCTTTCTTCAATTATGATTGTTGCCAAACAGGCAACATTGGAAATGGAAGAAGGCTTTAAATCAACCTTACCGATGTTTTATGACAAACTAGCGGTTTGGCGGAATATGGATACTACCTCTTTATCAACGACTTTTCCTTTCGCCACCGCTTCTTTAACAAGAAACGAGGGAATATTATACGGAATTAATCTTCATGACGGATCGTTGATTATTTTCGACCGTTTTACTTTAGAAAATACCAATTCGGTGATTTTGGGAAAATCAGGTGGAGGAAAAAGTTTTCTAGTAAAACTGGAAAGCTTAAGATTATTAGCAACCGGCGTGGACGTAATTATTATCGATCCAGAGAATGAATATAAAAAATTAGCAGAAACTGTTGGTGGTGAATTTGTTGAATTTTCCTTATCTTCACCATATAAAATAAACCCTTTTGATTTACCAAAAGAGGATACTGAACCAGATGAGTTATCAAACAAAATTTTAGATCTCCATTCTTTAATGAAGGTGATTATGGGCGATCTGACGCCATCACAAGATGCTCTTTTAGACAAAGCCCTGGTTCTAACCTATCAACAAAAAGGGATAATCCAAGATCCGGAAACATTTAAATTTGAGCCACCATTAATGGAAGATTTATACAAAACCCTTCTAGGCATGGAAACCGATGAAGCAAAAGAATTGGCTACTCGTTTAGAAAAATTTGTTTCTGGATCAGCCGCTGGCATTTTTAATCAACAATCAAATTTTGACATTAAAAACCCCTTTACCGTTTTTGGTATTCGCGATTTGGAAGAAAATTTAAGACCGGTGGCGATGTATATTGTTTTAGACTACATTTGGAATAGAATCAGAAAAGAGAAAAGAAAGAGAATTTTAGTCGTTGATGAGGCTTGGTATCTGATTAAACATAAAGATTCCGGCGCCTATCTTTATTCATTTGCTAAAAGAGCAAGAAAATACCTTCTAGGGTTAACCACAATTACTCAGGATGTCGAAGACTTTCTCTCAACCGAAGAGGGAAAAGCCATCATTACCAATTCGTCTTTGCAAATCATTCTCAAACAATCGACCGCGGCGGTGGAAAAAATTGCCGAAACTTTTTTCTTAACTTCAGGAGAAAAACACTTTCTTTTATCAGTTGGTATCGGTGAAGGATTGTTTTTTGCCGGCCAAAACCATGTTGGTTTTAAGGTGATTGCCTCAGAAGAGGAACGTCAGATGATTGAGTAAATTTTATTTTCTAATTAATTTTTTAATCTCATCTTCAGAAACAGGAGAAAAATCTTGATAATACTGGGAAACAGCTGATAAATAAGGGTTTTGATGAAGAATTACCACTTCATCAAAATAGTCTCGTTCAAAATCGGAGGAAGCCACCGGTAAAGCAAGGATGATTTTTTTAACCTTGTTTTTCTGTAAAAAAATAGCAGCTGCCTTGGTGGTGGCTCCTGTTGCCGCTCCATCATCAACTAAAATGACGATTTGATTTTTAATCGAATTAAAGGATTGTTTGTTGATTTGAAAGACATCAGAGTATTTTTTAAATTTATTCCTGGCCAAATCAACCGCTTTTTCTATTGATTGATTTGAATAATAAGAAGCGACGTCTTTATTTATATATCGGACATCAAAAACAAAAGCACCAATGGCTAATTCTGGGTTATCAGAAGCAGGGATTTTTACTACCGGAAGGAAAAGGTGAGGGATTTTTAATTTTTTAGCAATTTCTTCTCCAACCACTACTCCACCTCTTAGTATCGAAACGACCACAAGATTTTCTTTATCAACAATCTTTTTTTTAAGAATTTCGGCCAATTTACTTCCTGCTTCTGATCGATTTTTAAAAATCATTTTATTGATATAATATAGATTATAAAAAATTTTAAAACATTGGGCCGGTGGCGCAACGGCTAGCGCACCTCCATGGCATGGAGGGGGTTGTGGGTTCAAATCCCATCCGGTCCACAAGCGATAACTAACATTAAACTTTAAATATTAAACAAGAAAGCGAAATTCAGAAAGTTTAACTTGGAACTTTAAAAATTCTGGCTTCATTGTAAAAAATAGTGTCATTTTTAATGTCTAATTTATCATTTAGTGAGCAATTTGATTTAAAGAACCAACAATTGAGTTAACTTAATGATTGGCTGATTATTCTGAATGAGGGTGTGGCTAATATAATAAGATCGTATTTTTAAAAAATTATTATTTTAAATAATAGTTAATAATACGGTAGTCTCGGCAAAACAGATGGAGTAGATCTTTTGTTGGCAAATTCAAGATTGAATTTGATTTCCTTTCAAGATTGAGATATTAGAAGATTTGTTGCAAATATTTACTCACTTTAATTCAAACAAAAAATCCCATAAAGTGATATTAAACAGCAGAATACCAAAATATTTTTATTGTTTAAATTGGGTGTACTATACTAAAATTACCTTATGAATCTAGGCCTTGTCTATATTGTTTTTGCCCAACTACTCTGGTCGATCGAGATGATTTTAATTCGTAAATTTTTTCCCAATGCTAACTCACTGTTTTTATCAGCAATTGGTTCATCGCTGGGATCAATTTTTTACCTGCCAATATTTTTTACATTTAAGCTAAAATTTTCGATAACCAATTGGATTATATTGATTATTTACGCTTTTACTACATGGTTTTTAGCCCAAATCTTTTATATTAATGGAGTTCAAAAAGGATTAAGTACATTTTCAATTTCTTTAGCAACTTTGACTCTTCCTGTTTTTTCAATAATATTAGGATCAATTTTTCTTAAAGGAACGGTAACGATAAAAGAAATTATTGGCAGCATCTTTATCATTGTCGGTTTTTTGATAATTTCTATCAGTAATCGCTAAAACTAAAGAAAAAAGGAAGAATAAAATCAAATTTTTAGCATACCCTCAACACACAAGACTAGATGAATTTCAAGGATTAAAAGTGCTAGCAGTTTTATTGACCGGTAATCATCAAGAGATAGACAAATGGCGATTAAAAAAAGCTTATGAGTAGACAAAGAAAAGGAAGGCAGAATTATTAAAATATAATTTTTTTAAGTATGAAAGATTATAAAAAAACTATTTATATCTTTGATTTTGACAGTACTTTAATAAAGACGGAAGCTCTCGAGCTGTTAGCGGAAATTGTTTTAAAAAATAAACCAAATAAAAAGAAAATAATTGAAAAAATAAAAGAAATTACCAGTAAAGCAATGGAAGGAAAAATTTCTTTTAAGGAAGCATTAGAAAAAAGACTATTTTTTTTAAAGCCCACAAAAAAGGATATTAGATTATTATCAGAAAAACTTAAGAAAAAGTTAACTCAATCAATAAAAAGAAATCGTTATTTTTTCAAAAAGAATTCAAATAACATTTATGTCGTTTCGGGTGGATTTAAAGATTATATTGTTCCAGTGCTAAAAAAAATTAATATCAGAGAGGATCATATTTTTGCCAACGAGTTCATTTTTGACAAAAAAGGCAATTATCTCGGCTTTGACAAGAATAATCCTTTATCTTCCGACGAAGGCAAACCAAAAGTTATTGCACGATTAAAATCTAAGGATGTTAAATTGATTGTTATTGGTGATGGTATGACCGACTATCAAATCAGAAAAGAAAGATTAGCTGACGAATTTGTTGCTTTTACAGAAAATGTTCGAAGAGAGAGTGTCGTCAGGTTCGCTGATAAAGTTGTCGATTCGTTTGATGATATTGTCCGTCGCTACTCATACCCAAAAAATAAAATTAAGGTGCTTCTCTTAGAAAATATAGATAAAAATGCCGTCGAGTTATTTCAAAAAGAAGGATATGAGGTGGAATATTATGACAGAAGTCTTTCTGGAGGGATATTGTTAGAAAAATTAAAAGAGGTTCATATCCTTGGAATTCGTTCACAAACAAAAATCAACCCTTTTGTTTTAGAAAAAGCAAAAAAACTTTTGACAATTGGTGCTTATTGCGTAGGAGTTGATCAGATAGATTTGACAGAAGCAACAAAAAAAGGAATTGTAGTTTTTAATGCCCCTTTTTCCAATACAAGAAGTGTTGCTGAATTGATTATTGGCGAAATTATTATTCTTTTTCGGAATATTTTTCAAAAAAGCAATCTGCTTCATCGAGGCATTTGGGATAAATCTTCAAAAGACGC
>JBBILO010000011.1:0-26083 GCA_037444855.1 Candidatus Roizmanbacteria bacterium
ATATCTAAAAAAAGACTTAAAGCCCTACCGATATAAAGCATCATTTGATAATTGGCTAACGGGATGTTCAATAATTGCTCTAGTAGTTGCGCCGATCCTTTAAGGATATAAACCGGTAATGAGCCGTAATTAAAAAAATTGGGATTTAATTCATTAAAAAAATTAATTCTTTCGGCCACCATAATGATCATTCTTTCATCAGGATGAAGATGAAAACCTTTGTCCCAGTTAATTCCATACACTCTTAAAATCAATCCAAGGATAACTATAGATATTAAGATGATCGATTGTATTTTCATTGTAATTCCATTATACTTTAATTCATGCTGCCGATTCTTATAACCATTGGTCCAATTAAGATCTATACCTTTGGCGTGTTTTTAGTCTTGGCTTTTTTTTGGGGGACTTTTTTTTTGTGGAGGTTGATTCGTTTAACCGCTTATAAAGAAGAAGAGATTTTTGATGGCTTATTTCTTTCTCTCTTTGCGGCGATATTTTTTTCTCGCCTTTTTTACGTTATCGCTAATTTTTCTGAATACGGTTTTAATCCTGTAAAATTTATCTTGATTAATGGTTATCCTGGCCTTTCTTTAAATGGAGCGATTTTTGGGGGGATGATTTTTGGTTATTTATACTTTCTCTCTAAAAAAAAAGAGTTTTTAGAGTTGTTTAATTATTTCGCCGCACCGCTTTTTTTGTCTTTGGGTATTGGTTTCTTAGGCCTTTTTTTTGCCAGTAAATCAATATTATTTTCGTTTATTTTTTCTGCCATTTCTTTTATCGGCGGTTTTCTCTCATATCAGGTTTTAATTAATTATCGAAAAGGAACAATCAATAAAAGTTTCAATTTTGTTTTATTTATTTTCATCATCTCTTTAATCAATCTTTTTAGGAATTCTGGTTTAATGCAAAACGTTTTTTTAATATTAATCTTGACAAGTGGTGGGTACGTTTTATACTATTTTAGAATTACTATTTTTAAAAGCATTCAAGGCTCTTTATCATTAGGAAAGAAATATGGTCAAAAAATTTTCTCAAAAGGATTTAGAAGAAATAAAAAACAAATTATTAACAACAAAAGCGGAATTGGAAAGAAGAATTGAAATTTTAAAACAAGAAGATCCCTTTGCTGATCCTGATCATGCAAGCGATAATGCGGCTATCGATACTGATATCAGAGAACAAGAAGGGCATGAGAGAATTGAAGCTCAGGTTAAAGATCTAGACGAAAAAATAGCTAATATTCGACTCGCCTTAAAGAAAATTGAAACTAAAAAATACGGAATTTGTGAACGCTGTTATGGATTAATCCCAAAAGAGAGATTAGCAATTCTTCCAGAAGCCCGTTTTTGTGTTGCCTGCGAAAGGGAGATGAAAATCGGAGTTTAGCTATGATAAGATTTTTTTATGAGCGATCTTCCTTTCAGTCTTTTATTTTTAATCTGGCTTTTTTTGGTTATTCCATTTGTCAGTAGCGTTATTTTTTCCCGTTATTTAAAACTCAGTCCTTTTTTTGGTTATGTTGTTGGCGGTATCATTATTAATCTTTTTTTCAGGAATTTATTTCCAAAACAGTTTATTGGCAGTTTCTCTATTTTAGGATT
Source organism: Candidatus Roizmanbacteria bacterium (assembly GCA_037444855.1). Taxonomy (GTDB): domain Bacteria; phylum Patescibacteriota; class Microgenomatia; order UBA1406; family GWC2-37-13; genus JBBILO01. The sequence goes on from JBBILO010000011.1 coordinate 1,605, forward strand.
AAATCTTTTAATTTTCACTCTTGGTTTTCAGATTAATTTCAATCAAATTTTAAGACTAAGCCGGTGGGTAATTGGGGGAGGATTACTTCAACTTGTTTTGAGTAGTTTCTTTATTTACTTTCTTTGTTTATTTTTTAAATTTTCCATGATTGAATCTTTTTTTTTGGCGATTGCTTTTTCAACAGCTTCAACAGCAGTGGTTGGTAAGCTGATTCAGGAAAGAGGGGAGGAAGGGTCATTATTGGGGGAGCTAGCACTTGGATTATTAATTTTTCAGGATATTACCCTAATTCCCTTGTTAATTATTTTTTCTTCTTTCGGAGAAAATCAAAGTTTTTGGAAATTTTTACCTTCATTAACTTTAAATTTAATTAAAAGTGGGTTTATCTTATTTTTCGTTTATTATTCAGGACAAAAGGTCGTTCCTTTTGTCTTTGACAAAATTAGTCGACTTTCCAAAGAATTGTTAAATTTTTTAACAATTGTTTTTATTGTTACTTTTTTGCTATTTTTTTCCTATTTTGGTATTTCCTCGATTTTGGCTTCTTTTATTGCTGGGATTATTTTAGCCCAGACTTTTCAACATTATCATATTTTTGCCGAAATTCGACCATTAAAAGAAATTTTTGTCACCATTTTTTTTATTTTTTTAGGATTCTTTGTCGACCCAAATTTAATTTTGAGCCATTTTTTTAAGCTTAGTTTATTTTTAGTCCTCATTTGTTTGATAAAAATTTTTGTTGTTTTATGGATCTTTCTTTTTTTTAAATTTCATCCTAAAACCGCCTTTTCGTTGGCATTGATGCTTTCTGGATTGGGTGAGGATGCTTTTATTATTCTCTTTCAGGGTTTATCCTCTAAGATATTAACTTCTGAGATTTATAATTTTGCTTTGATTTTAATTTTAATCAATTTTCTTTTATCGCCAATTATTATCAGTTATCGTGATCAGATTTATTTTAAAATAAGAACATTTATTAAAAAGAAGTTACCTTTTTTAGAAAAGTATCTTGTATATCATTTTGAAAAAGAAGTTCCCAATATTAATATTTTAGAATTTAAGGACCACATTATTCTGTGTGGTTATGGGCGGGTTGGTTCTTTGATTGGTTATGCCCTTAATTTGGCCAATATTCCATTTATTGCGGTTGATTATAATTATCATATCGTTGAAAAAGCAAGAAGAAATGGGGTAAATATTATCTATGGTGATCCAACTGATATTGATGTTTTGGATTATCTTCAGTGTGAAGAAGCGAGAGCGATTATCATCGCTTTACCAGATCGTCTTTCTCGTGAGACGGTTATTTTTAGCGCCCGAAGACTTAATCCCAACATCATCATTTTTGTTCGTGTTCACCATGATGTTGATCGTTTGAAAGCCAAGGATCTCGGTGCTCATGTTATTGTTCAACCAGAGATCGAAGCTTCACTTGCTATTATTAAAAAAATAATGCTGATTAAAGGCTTTAGCAAAGAAGAAGTTGCGAAAAGAATCACTGAATTGCGAAAAATTTATTAATCTTATGAATCAAAGAAAGAGAAAAAAAAACATTTTAAAAAAAATTTATATTTTTTATTTTCTATTATTCATTTTTGTTCTTTTTGGCTTAATTAGACTGACAATCGATTTTTTACGATCTTTATTTTACGTCAAAAAGGAAAGAATTAATCTTGTTTTTTACGGCCAAGAAACACATTATTATTCATTAGATACCAAAAAAAACGTCAATTATTATTTGAATTTTCCCGCCGATTTAAAAATGAATGTCCCAGGAGGTTATGGCCAATATCGCTTAGGTGGAATCGGCAAGCTGATTTTTTTGGAGAAAAAGCCTTCTTTGTTAATTTCGACATTTAGCAATGCTACCAGTTCATTTCTTGATTTTTATTTTTACTTTAACCAGCCAAAAATTTATTATGGTTTTCGAATTAATGATCAACTAAGCTATCCTTCTTTTGGCATGCTTTTTTATTCTTCCTCAAATGCTAGTTTTTTTGACCGACTTTATCTTGCGTATTATTTTTTGAAGACGCGAAAAAATAGTTTCTCTTTGCTTCCATTAGTTTATGATTCGAACAAACAATGGGATGCAAACAAATTTTTTAGTTTAACTCAGGGATATTTTTATCAAGAGAGTTTATATCATGAAAATCTTAATTTACAGATAATTTACCCGACGAAAATTAATGGTAACGACTTGTTTTTATCCCAGTCAATAAATTCATTAGTAAGAATTATCGAAGGTCAAGGTATTCGAGTAAGTGATTTGACACCAGCATTTAGAGACAAAAAAGAATGCTTGGTGATTGAGGATAAAGAGAATTTTTCAGCCACTAGTCAAAAATTAGCTCAGTTTTTTCGTTGTCAATTAAAAAGAAAAAAGACTAACCCTTTTGATATTGTTTTGATTTTAAATAACGAAGCAAAGCGATGGATTTATTAATTATTATGTTAAAATTAGTAAAAATAAGTGTAAATCGGTTAAAAAAATATTAAAAATTTATTTTGAAAAGTATGTTAATTTTAATATTTTTAGTTCTATTAACCATCTCTTTTCTTTTAGCTCTCATTTCAATGAAGGATTTTCAATATCAACCGCCAAAACTGATTTTTTTTCAAAAAAAGCTTGGTAGGATTGTTTTTTTTAAAAAAGGCATCAAGCATTATTCTTCTTCATTTTCTTCTCGATCGACCGGTAGATCAAAAGAAAAATAATCTTTATTATCATCTAGTGTTTCTGCCAATTCTTCGACTTCATTTTCTATTTCTAATTCTTCTTCCTCCTGATCCACTTCGCTTTCAGTATCTTTTAGCGGTTGAATATTCGATTGGAGATTTTTTGGGAAGGAGATGAAATTCTTAACTCGACTGCCTTTTTTTTCTTCTTTAATAAAAACGACCACTTTTTTCAGGGTAATTTCTTTGATATAACATGAGTATTCAGATTTAGCTTTTATAAATAAGATTAATCGATGTGACAGATCATCAGGCAACGAACCAACATATTGATTTTTTTCAGTTCTCACTTCTACCTTTCTTCTTCTTATCTTAAAGATCATTTTTTGACTGATATTAAGTTGAGCTAAAATATTTTTTTGACCTAGATTTATTAATTCAACTGTAGTTGTTCTTCCTGGAACCTCAAGAAAAAGATTGGGATCAATAACTAAAGTTGTTTTTTGATAGCGAGTAATTTTTTTTTCCTTAAGAATTTTTATTTTTTCTAAAAACTCTTGGGCGGCCGAATTCACATTTTGGATTTTTAAAACTTTTTTATAAATCTTTTCGGCATTTTCCCAGTCATTGCTTTGAAAGAAAGCATATCCTAAGCGAAGAAGAGCATCAAGATTATTTTTATCCATTTTTAGAATTTTTTTGTTCATTTCAATAGCTTTGTCCCATTGACTATTGATCGCCGCCTCAATCGCTGTTTTTTCTAATTCTTCAATATTTTCCATATTAATTATGAAGTATATCATAAAGTAATGGATGTCAATATTAATAAAGAGTAAGAAATACATTGAAATACAATAGAAATACAGTCTAAATAAGATAGAGATACGGTTGAATTAGTTGTAATTAGTTAAAATCAGTTGAAATCATTCAAATTATAAAATAAAAAAAATTATTAATTATTTTTGTCTTTATTTAACCCCCACTCAAAGATCAAAAATAAGAAATATTTCAAGAGAATTAATAGATATTATTCTTTATTTAAAAAAATAATCTTTAATTATCAAATTACTCAAATTAAAAATTTTATTGGTGAAGTTGAAATTGATGAGTTCTACTTTGGTCCAAAAAGAATAAAAGACAAGTCTAATAAACTAGGAAGAGAATCTTTCTTTAAAAAACCTGTCTTTTTAATTTATGAAAGACAAGGAAGAGTTTACACTGAGATTATTCCAGATTGTAAAGCAAAAATATTAAAAAAAGTTATTGCTAAAAAGATTGATCCTTCATCGATTGTTTATTCAGATTGATGGAGAGGTTATTCCTCTTTGGTTGATATGGGATACGACAAACATTTAAGAATTAACCACAAAAAAGATCAATTTTCAAAAGGGAAAATTCATGTTAATGGAAGAGAATCTTTTTGGAGTTGTACTAAAAGAAGACTAACGAAATTTAATGGATTTAAAATTAATTTTCCTTATCATTTTAAAGAATGTGAAAGGTGATGGAAGAAAACACCGGAAGAAATGAAAAAAGAATTATTACAAATTTTAAAAAAAATACAATAAAATTTATTAGTTATTTTGTCTAGAGGCTTTTAAATTATCGTTCCAAATAAGAAGTATAGGCAAATCTTAATTTTGAAAATAATTATAAACTTGAGTAATTTTTAAACAATAAGATTTTTTATGAGATATGTTACTTTAGATTTTAGTTTATTACAATTCTATCAATTATAATTGAATCTTGTTCGTATAGTATGACAATTAGTCTTAAGTAGGAAATAGCTTTTCAGTCTTTCTTTTTGTAGATATGATTTATGTATTTTAGCTTTAATTTCGTCTATAATAAATAATTATCTGATCTGTTGGATATTTTCCACCTATTACTTCAAAGTCTTTAGGCGGTTTGCCTGGATTGCTGTCTAAAGCAAAAATAACCCTGCCATTTTTCCCTATTGCAGGGAAAAAAATTTTTGTTTTTAATAAGTGTGCCACAGTTGGTGGCGGCATACCAACACTTATAATTAAATTAAAGCCCCCGGGTAATTCGTTTTTAATTTGTTCCCAACATCTTGGATCAGTTGCGTCACCTTGAAAAACTTCTTGGTAATTTGTTTTATAGGGCGACGGGTAGGGGAAAAAATCTAATCCATATATTTGAGCTCTTTCAGGTAGTATTTTTAATGCTCTCAGTGCGGCACCGACGGCTCCTTTGCCACAACCGATATCAAGAACTAGAGCGTCGTTAGATGTCTTTAGGTCAGGAAAAAATGAACTATCAATTCTACCAATTCGACCAAAAATATCTGGTAAGATAAATTTAGTTAATAGTTCGCTTCTAACTGAAGGATTAATTCTATCTGCATAAATTTCAGCTAATCTCTTTGATTCAGTTGCTGAAAAAGAATTTGACTCTAAATCCATGATCAAATAAAATTGATAAACTTTTATTGTAGCTTAAATACCTAGATTAAAATAGCTAATTGTCGGTGGACCCAAGAGGATTTGAACCTCTAACCCCCTCGATGTAAACGAGGTGCTCTGCCGTTGAGCTATGGGTCCTTTTTGGCTTTAGTTTTGATAATAGTTATAATTATTATATAATTAATAGATGAGAGGTCAACTTTATTCTTTAAAAAATGGTTTGTCAATTCTTTTTGTCCCTTCTAATCAACTATCAATGACGGTTCTTCTTTTGGTTGGTGCCGGCTCGCGTTACGAAAACGAAAAAAATAACGGTATTGCTCATTTTTTTGAGCATATGGCTTTTAAAGGATCAAAAAAATATCCAAATACCAAAATTATCTCTGAGACTATTGAAGCAACAGGAGGAATTTTTAACGCTTTTACTGCTAAAGATCACACTGGTTACTGGATTAAAGCCACATCAGAACATTTTGAGGTAATGGTTGATGTGTTATCGGATATGATTATTAATCCGTTATTAAGCGAAGAGGAGATTGACCGTGAAAAAGGAGTGATAGTTGAGGAGCTTAATATGTATGAAGATACCCCTCAACAAAAGGTGAGCGATATTTTTGAAACGCTTCTTTATGGTGAGCATCCTTTAGGATTAGAGATTGCTGGAAAAAAAGAGACAGTGAGGTCTTTTAATCGAAAAACTTTTGTTGATTACATGAACTCGCTTTATCATCCAAACAACGCGGTCTTGGTGGTGGCTGGGGGATTAAATGAAGTTAAAAATGAAAAGTTAAAAATTAAAAATTATGTATCATTGGTTGAAGAAAAATTTTCTTCTTGGCAAAATGGCGAAAAAGCTGATTTTTCTCAAATCAGCTATCAACAAAATCAACCAAAGATTAAAGTTTATTATAAAAAAACTGAGCAGGCGCATTTTTGTTTAGGTTATCCGACTTTTGGTTTTTTTGATAAGCGGCGTTATGTCCTTTCGGTTTTGGCAACGATCTTGGGCGGTGGCATGTCATCAAGACTGTTTCTTGAGGTAAGGGAGAGGAGGGGACTGTGTTATTATATTCACACCGACAAACAACTTTATCATGAGATTGGCAGTATTTTCACTCAAGCCGGGATTGTTAATAATTTAGACAAAATCAAAGAGGCGATTTCGGTGATTTTAAAGGAGACTGAAAAGATCAAAAAAGGCGAGGTGAAAGAGGAAGAATTAAAAAAAGCCAAAGAAATGGTTAAAGGCAGATTTTTACTTTCTTTGGAAGATACTTTTCGCGTCGCTCATTTTTTTGGGGCGAAAAAACTATTGGAAGACGAATTAATTGATGAAAAAAAAGTTATTGAAGCGGTTGAAAAAGTTGATTTGGAGGCAGTCTTTGATTTAGCCAAAGAGATTTTTCAAGCAGAAAAAATAAATTTCGCTTTGATTGGACCGTATAGAAAAGAGGATTTTTTGAATTTATTTTAACAAATTCTAAATTCTAAAAGGTTTTTTTGAGGGATTTTAAACATCTACATCATTATCTGATTTACGACTTTAATCGAGAATCCCGCCTTCGTTGTCATTTCCGATCTAATCGGAAATCTTTTAATCTAAATTTAGATCCCCGCTTTCGCGGGGATGACAAGTAGAAAACTAGTTTCAATTCCAAGTCGAAATAATCTTATCTCTGTTGTCATTCCCGTGTAAACGGATATTTCTTTTTACTAATTTAACTGATTTAACCGACTACTGATTTTACTAAGCCACCGGTAGAGTAAAAGAAAGGATATCGGTTGGTGGCATCAAAGAAGCAAAAATGATAGCGATAATATAAGCAAATGGTCGTTTGCCGGCGAGCCAATTTCTTGAGATAATTTTTAATCGAATTAAAATCGTTAACCCTAAAGGAAACTGAAAAGCCAACCCCATTAAACTTGATGTCAGCAGCGTTATTGATAAGATGTGAGAAATATTGATAAAAGTGGCGACATGAAGGTTTTTTGCTGCTTGATAAGAAATCGCACTGACATATTTAATCATCCAAAAACCAACCGCAAAACCACTTATAAAAAAGATTAAAGAAAAAGGAATGTATTTTTTAAAAATAGTAAATTCTTTTTTTTAACACTGGTTTAAGAAAACTGATTAATTGAAGAAAAAAAATCGGTAACGTTAAAACAATACCGGTAATAAAACCAGAGTTTAGGGCGAGATTCATATATTCAAAAGGCGAAGAAAAGACTAATGTTGCTCCTTCTAGATCAAGGAGTTGAAGAAAAAAAGAATGATTTTTTCATAATAAAGGACACCAATTGCCCCATCACTAATAAAAAACAATAAAATCAATAACAATCTTTTTCTTAATTCAGTCATTAACGAATAGTAGTCGTTGGATTTTTCCATTATTCTTTACCTTTTAAGGCTTTTTTAAATTCAACGACAGCTTGGCCTATCCCTTTAATAAATTCAGGGATCTTTTTACTGCCGAAAAAGAATAAGATAAGGAGAGCGATTACAATGATCTCAATCGAACCAATTTGTGGCATATGTTTAACCTTATTTCACCTCCTTTTTCTCTTGCTAACTTTTTTCTCAGCTTTTTTTGGCTGACTTTTAATCTCCTCAACAATTTCTTTATAATCCTGATCAACATTTTTAAACCCCCTAACCGCTTTACCAAGTTCTCGACCTAATTCAATTAAATATTTCGGTCCAAAAAAAATAAAAAGGACAGTGGCGATGACTAGAATTTCTGGCAAGCCAATATTTTGAAACATATTTTTATCTTAAACAAAGATCAAAGAAAATTCAAGATGGATATAATTTTAAGATCGTTAAACTTTAAACATTGAAAAAATTACAATCTTAAGTTTTGTGTAATTTCCTAACAACGGCCATTACTAATGAGCATCACAGATTAGAAGTGGATAATTGAATTTCCAGATTGGTATAATAATTTAAGATATTTTATAAAATAATTGTAATTTAACCAGCAAAGACTATCTTAATGATGCTAAAGTTGCTTTCACCCTAGCGTCTTTTAAGATAGCGGCGGCTGAACCGGCAACAGTATGAGAGCCCAAAACTTCGTCCCAAACCGCATCGGCGATTTCAGTCGCTGAGGCGCCTCCAACCTGAGTTTCGATGTAGGTGTCGGTGCCCAAGTCATTGATATTACCCAGATTATTTTTACTAAAGGTGTTGCCGCCACGGACCATTGTTCGAATAACACCGCTACCGATATTAATCCCATAACTACTATTTTTATAGATAATATTGTTTTCGATTAGATTATCAGCGATATTACTACCACTGATATTGATACTGTTGATATTGTCAAAAATAATACATTTAGAGATGGTTGTTTGAGTGGTGTTATTTCCCAAATTAATCCCATTACCGGTCTCAGAAGTACCGCAGTGTTCAATCACTGAAAGAGAGATGACGCTTAAATTAGAATTGACTAAGCTAATTCCATGACCGCGGACATTGGTAATCCAGCAGTCTTGAATAAAGGCGTTATCGCCGTCAACAGTGATGGCATTTTTTGAACCAGTGATGGCGGTTGAGATCATCATCCCACTGATTTCGACATTGTCAGCGTTGATGGTAATCGTGTCGTTAGTATCGGTGGTCGGAATGATTTTAAAAATAGCACCTGGTCCGCGGAGTTTAAGATTGTTTTTAGTGATGGTTAAAGTTTCTGTGGTCGTGGTGATTCCGGAGGGATCAGAAGATAAACAGAAAATGACATCATTATTGCCTGATTGAACTAAATCATGAGCTTTGGCAAAAGTGGCCACGGCCGTTGAGGGAGTTAAGGCATTGTTATTATCATTACCAGAGACTGGATCCCAGTAAAAAATGTTGCCTAACGCTCTTTGTCTTGAGGTTAAAGAACCAATAAGATAGCGAGGATTGATATTTTCAGTTGAGGTGGTTGGGGTAGCAATCACTCCGGAAGCAGAGGATTGTTGGATAACTTGGGTATAAGCCGAAGGGGCGATCGGATTACCGCCAGGCCCACCAACGAGATTACCACCAACGATAAAACACTGGACTGTTTCTGGTCCGGGTCGGGCTTCAAAACGGACTCGCCAATTATCCAAAAGTCGAACAGTGATGGCGGTGTAAACACCGCCACCTAAATCATCTTTTCCTGAAGCATCAGCAATTTTTGAATAAGCCATACCCGGTGACAGTTCATCTTCAACATCGCGAATTTGATTAATTAAATACTGCATATCAAGGGTCGTGTCTGGAGCTGGAACTTCGATAATTGAGTTGTAAAAATCAAAATTCAAAGGTAAAGGCATACCTTAATTATAAATTAAAAATTAAAAGTTAAAAATTTAAAATTTTAAATTAAAAATTAAAAATTGAAAATTGAAAATTCAATATAATCTTTAGGTAACGATCGTATCCGGGGTGCGGATACAGGTAGTGGAATAACCGGTTGATCCAAAAGTTCCGGTCGTTTCAAATGGCAAAATAGCCGGGGTAGTTTTTCTTCTTACTCTGACAAGAATTGATCGATCAGCGACATAAATGACGGTGACTGAAACCGAACTACCGGTAGCGGTTGTGTCAATAAAGGGGACATAGGCAGTATCTTCATTGGCGGTATAGTTTCGATCTAGGGCAGGCGATAGTCCAGAAAAAGTTGACTCACTCCAGGAAGTATAAGTATATCGAGTTTCCCGAGTGGAGCTGGTATCTGAAGTATCAACAATTCGGATTGAACCAGAAGTGGGTGTATCAGCGGTGATGGTCTCGTTAACAACGAAGGTGGTATTGTTTTGATTATTCCCTGAAGCGGCGGTGTACATCGCTTTATTAATTGTTGTTCCTGAAGTGGTACGAAAAACCGCCACTCGGTCTCCAGAGACCAAATTAGAAACAGTGATCGTTTGCTGATTGGGTGGTGTTCGAGTATAACCATCAGAATCGATTAACTGAAATGCCTGAATATCACTTGAAGCCATATTTTCTACCCAGATACCTTGAGCGCCGAAGAACTTACCACCAGCAAAGGTGCCAAAAGGTGAGGCTTTAACTGGGGAAAAAACATTAGTCGGGGTGCTTTGATTATCTTCATGAGCTCGGATATAAAGCTGGCCTTGTTTGGTTGTCCAGGTAGTTGTTGGTCCATTGGTGGTAATGGTTGGATACATGGTGAAAGTAGACCCAATCCGAGTGATATATTTAAGATATTCATACATTTGGGCTAATGGTCTACCGGCGCAGTTGATGATCACTGAATAGTTGTATTCGGTGCCTTGAGTGAAAGCTTTTGGCGTTTTATAAGCACCGGTTACTGTCGAGGAAGTGGTGGCGGTTTTTCCCGAGGTCCCGCCAGTAATCGTTTCGCCGCTTTGGAAAGTGCCAACGATATTGGCCAAAGTCATTGTTCCACTTCCTGAAGTCGTCGTTTGCCGAACAAAAAGAGCTGTCGCTCCAGAAGTGCCACCAGTAACGGTTTCTAAATTAGTGAATGCACCAGAGATTGAACTATAATTAATGGTGCCATTGACAAAAGCGATGGTGATATCGTTATACCCACTAACGGTAGAATGGGGCGAGGTATTATTTAAATCAGGCGAGGTAGCCAACGGCACGGCATTACGACCACCGGCCGATAAATCAATTTGGAAGTGATCATAAAGGTCAGCATTACCACCTGAAGGATAATGACGTAAGAAAACTGTGATTTGGGCACCGTCAATCTCAACGCCAGCTTCTTTCACCTTGATTAAAACATCAATATGTCTTGTACCTGAACCAGATTCTGGCCACCATTCTGAGCCGGAAAAAATTCTTGCGCCGGCTTGTTCAATATAAATTTGTTGATTATCATCTTCCTCGATAGAACCTAAGGTATAGACATTTGCCCAAAGATTTTCGCCAGTCGCTGAGTCAGCAAAAGCCGTGCCAGCACCAGTCCCACCGCTAATTGTCATCGATGAGCCATTGGCGATAGTTGAACCGTAGCGAATCCACCATTTTCTGGTGGTATTATTATAGGCAAGCAGTGGACCGGTATCGACGCCATCGTCTTTCACTATTTTGCCGATATCACTTGCTACTGCGTTAGTATAGCCGCTTGAGCTTAAGGTAAGGATTTGAATCGTATTAAGATGACCATCGGTTTTGATGGCACCACCTTTTAAATATTTAAAAGAATCATCATCCATAAACCAACCATTGACCAAGGTATACTCAGTTGGCGTCTGGGCAGTCATGGGAATCTCATCATCCATTTGCACCAGTTCATCAAAAGTATCCATCAGGTAAGAATAAAGAGCGTTAACGGTATAGATAGTAGTACCTGAGGAATGGTAAATACGTTTATTAACTTAATCGTTAAGAAAGAAGAATAATGTGACATTTATGACATTAGAGTTTTTTTTATTGGCGCGATTCTTCCTTGGCTTTTATTTTTTATTGAAAAAATTCTTCCTTATCCTCATGTTGTTGAAGAACTGGCTAAATTATTGGTAATTCTTTTGTTAATTAAAAAAGGAAAAAAACTGAAGACGAAGAATTAACACTTCTTTTATTATTTATTTTTGGTTTTACTTTAACTGAGAGCATTTTTTATCTCAATCGAATTTTTTTAGGCAAAATCAGTTTGTTTTTTATTCGATTTTTTCTCACCGGCGGTCTTCATCTTTTTACCACTTTGATAATGTATTATTTTAGCGGTGGAAAAAAAATCTCTTTCTTCGGTCTTTTTAGCGGTTTTTTCATCGCGGTTTTAATCCATTTTTATTATAATTATTCATTATTGAGATTAATTAATCCTTTATGAAAAAAAAGCCGTTAATGATTAAAGATCCTAAAGAAATCGCTCAATTAAATCAGCTTAACGATCAAGCCGTGAGAGAGATTGAACTTGGTAATTATCAAAAAGCGATTAATATTTTAATTGCCATTATCAGAAAACACCCGAGTTATGCCTTGGCTTATTATAATTTAGGTAACCTTTATCTTAGTTTGGGTAATCCTGAAGAAGCCCTTTATTACTTTCAAGAGGTAATAACAATTGATGAGTTTCATGCTAAATCCCACTTTGGTATTGGTTTGGCTTTGAGTCAAATGGGAAGGAGAATTGAAGCGATTTCATATTATCAAAAGGCTTATCAACTTGATCCTTCGTTAAAAAAAATTCCATTACCAAAGGAGATTTTTAGCGTGATGAATGATTAGATTTTAATCAGGAACTCTTTTTCCCTTATTATTTTGACATCGATTCTCTCTTTGACTGTATTCATTGGCGCAAGTTCGATCATTGGGATCAACCTTAGGACAGAGGTTTAAGGGGCAGGATCTTCATAAATTTCGCATTGGCCACCTGAAGGGCCGCTGGCAGGGGAACAGGCATAAAGGATTGGGATAGGAGTTGGAGAAGGAGGGTAAGTAGTAGGGATTGAGGTTGGCAGATGAGGCAGTGAACGATCAAGACCGATATTAGGAATCGAAACTCCATAATTATATTGACAGTTTAGGCCACAGCCATAACGACAACCAACCCAATCAATACTTGAATAATTGACAATTTCTAAATTGGTGTAAATTGCATACCAACGGCTTTTACTATTGTTATTTTCAGCGATGTAAAGATAATCGTTTTTGTTTTTGGATCACAGGGAATTTCGTTATTATGTTGATAGTTGGGAAGAGTGATTGGATAATATCCAAACGAATCATAATCCTGCTCTAATTTTCTGACAATAGTTTCCAGATCAAGTTTTCTTCAGGCGTCTCTGGCTTTTTTTAATTGTTGGCTAATTGGAATGATAATCAAAAGAGAAAGAAGAGAGAGATCGACAAAAACAATTATCAATTCTAAAAACGAATGGCCTTTTTCATTAGTTCGTTTTTTATTTTTATATGCATAATTTAATCATACTTTAAAACTCAAAAGTCAAAAGTTAAAAGTTTTTTATTATTTTAGATTGATTATTGAATGTTCTATGTTCTGTGTTCCAAGTTATAAATTCTCTTGTTGTTTTCGTTGAGATCCATTGTATTTTAAATATTCTTGCAAATAAAAGGAATTTAAAGATAAAATGAAATAATATGACCGATATTTTTGAGGCCTTCATTTATTTTTTTATTTTTATATTTGGCATTTCTGTTGGTTCATTTCTTAACGTTTTAATTGATCGATTGCCTAATGAGCAAAAAATTAGCGGACGGTCGATTTGCGATCATTGTCGTCGTCAATTAGCTTGGCATGATTTAATTCCAATCGTTTCATATATTTTTTTAAAAGGAAAATGTCAATACTGTCGTAAAGAAATAAGTATTCAATATCCGTTCGTAGAATTCTTAACAGGCGTGAGTTTTGTTTTTATTTACTGGTATTTTGGACCATTAATCAATCAAAATTTACAATTCATAAATAACTTTCACCTTAAAATTTGGCAATTAATTGGCTATTGGATTATTTTTAGTTCATTAATTGTTGTATTTTTTTCTGACATGAAATTTCATATTATTCCTGACTCGATTCAATTATCTTTTTTTATCGGTTCGTTAATTCTTTTGCCCTTTTTTTCGACAGGAAATTTAGCTTATTTTTTTAGCCATCGAGTGTATAGTGCGTTAATCATAGCCTCTCCAATTTTTGCTCTTCATTTTTTTTCTTCAGGAAAAGCGATGGGGTTTGGTGATGTCAAGTTGTCTTTTACGATCGGATTTTTATTGGGAACAAAATTAGGTTTTATGGCTTTATACAGCGCTTTTATTAGTGGGGGGATTGTCAGCGTAATACTTCTTTTATTGAAAAAAAAACAGTTAAAGAGTAAAATTGCTTTTGGACCGTTTTTAGCTATTGGGACGATATTAGCGTTATTTTTGGGAAATAGGTTTTTATAATGGTTATAATCATTATAATAGTTATAACTATTGTATGAGATCACCGATGGTTATAAAAATCTTCCCATTTTTTAGACAAGCTGAGATTATTTATGATTTTACGGTTGAGTTCTGCCAGTGATATCTTCGAGGTCAAGAGAAAATTCGCTTTCGCGATCAGATTATTCGATCAGCTCGATTAGAAAAGGGGGGGTATTTGCAAAAGAGTCTTGAAGGAAGATTAAAACTTTTAGGCATTAGTTGTTGGTCTTTCGAAGAACTTCTTACTGATTATTCAGATTTCTTCAACAGAAAAATCTTCAACTTTAAGAGAAACGTTCGGAAGAGATGACAAAGGCGTGGAGATTAGGTTATAACCGTTTAATCAAAAACTTCTTTTAGAGGAAAGATTCGTTAAAAAGGTTGGTTTTCGGGAAAATCTTTTTAGAAAGAGGAAAGAGTATCGAAAAAAAAGGTTAAAACTGCTATAATCGTTATGACAGTTATTATTATCGCTCCCGTAGCTCAACGGATAGAGCAGGCCCGTCCTAAGGGTAAGATGGTGGTTCGATTCCGCCCGGGAGCACCCTTTCTATGAAAAACGCCAGTCGATTATCAAAAAGACTCCTTTTAAAACATAAACTTCATAAAATTTCTACCGATGAATATTTAAAAATTCTTATTATGCGTACGATAGGAAATTTTTTGGTTCTATCGTCGGTTTTCATGATCGCCAAGACATTTTACTTACCGATAAAAGAGGAGGTACGATTTTTTTTAGAAAAAAAAATAGGCAAACAATATCAGGTAATTGACGAGAAGTCTAAAATTCAAGAGTTACCATCAGTTCAGAAAGGACTTTTGGGAAAAACGCTTAATTTAAAACAAGTTGAATTTTTAATTCCCGTTGATCCTGAATTTTCAATTGTCATTCCTAAGATCGGCGCTAATGCAAAAGTTTTAGCAAATATTGATGCGTCGGATGAAAAGATTTATCTAGAGGCCCTAAAAAAAGGAGTTGCTCATGCGGCTGGGACAGCATTTCCAGGTGAGGGAAGTCATATTTTTTTGTTTGCCCACTCAACAGACTATTTTTGGAATGTTGGTTTATACAATGCCGTTTTTTATTTACTTTACAAATTGGAAAAAGGGGATGATATTGATATTTTTTATCAAGGTAAGCGATATCTTTATCAAGTGATTGGAAAGAACATCGTTAATCCTAATCAGGTAGAATATTTAACTCGAAAAAGCAATAAAGAATTTCTCACTCTTCAAACCTGCTGGCCACCGGGAACTACCCTTCAAAGATTGCTAATTTTCGCTGTGCCAAAACGGTAGTTGTCTAACATCTTAAAAAGTATGAGGTGTAAAGTGAAACGTGGAAATTAGAATATATAACTTATAAGGTGGAACAAGTAAAAAAATTAAAAATTCACAAGTCAAAATGCAAAATTAGAATTCAAAATCTGAATTAATATTATTTATTAATATAATCCAAATTAATTTCCCTATTAACAAATTTGAGACGATCGTCTCTTTATTAAAGGGTAAAAAAAATTAGATTGCTAAAATAAGAAAATTTAAAAGTGATTTAAAATTGAAAATTAGAAATTAAAATTTTTTTGTTTGTTTTTTTAATGTTTTTACTTTTTTACTGCTAACTTTTGAACTTTAATCTTTAAGAATTAAGTCTGTGTTATAATTAGTTTATGTTTATCTATCTTGCCAAAAAACTCTTTTTTATTTTTGTCTTTCTTTTGATTATTTTTTTACTCATTGTTTTTGCCCGAGGGTATCGACCAAATTTTAAAGAAAAAAAAATTGTTTCAACTGGAATTTTGACGGTTAACTCTTTTCCTAAATCAGCCCAAGTTTTTCTTAACGGAGAGTTAAAAGGAATCACCGATCTTAATCTTACTTTGTCTCCTGGAAAATATTTAGTCGAAGTTAAAAAAGATGGTTATCTTCCTTGGAAAAAAGAAATTACTTTGAAAGGAGAATTGGTTATTAATCTCTTTCCCACTCTTTTTTCTGTTAATCCCAGTCTTTCACCAAAAACAAATATCGGAATTTCTCGAGCCATACCAGTTAATAATACTGGGAAAGTTCTTTTTTTTGTGGATAAAGACGATTTAGAAAAAGATGGTTTGTATCTTTTTGATATTAATAAGACTAGTTTAAGTCTTTTTCCTTCTTTAAAACCTCTAATAAAAAAAAGTCAGTTTCCACTCACTTTTGATAAAGAAGAATTTTCTTTAGCTAAGATTCACTTTGCTCCCGACTATAAACAAGCGATGTTAATTTGGAAGGAGAATGTTTTTCTTATTGGAATGAATGAAGAAAACAGTCAACCTTTTGATATTAGCGCCTCTTATCAAACGCTTCTTTCAGCTTGGGAAGAAGAAAAAAAACAGCAAGAAACAAAACTACTTACTGCTTTTGGGAGAGACTTTGTTAAAGTTGCCACTGATTCTTTTAAGATTATTGCTTTTTCTCCTGACGATACAAAGATTTTGTACCAAGCAAAAAAAAATTTTTCTCTTCCCCATTTTCTTAAAACTCCACTTCTTGTTACCAATCAAACCTTAGAAGATCGTCAATTAAAAATAAACCGACTTTATGTTTACGATAGAAAAGAAGATAGAAATTACCTAATTAGCAACTTTTCTTTATTAACAAATGAAAATCTTAATCAAGTATTTTGGTATTCTGATAGTCGACACTTGGTTTTTGTTAAAGATAAAAAAATAACAATTGCCGATTATGATGGAGAAAATGAACAAATTGTTTATTCTGGGCCATTTGAAAAAGAATTTCTAATGGTTAATGAAGGTGGCCAATTGATAATTCTTGCCAACCTTAATCCCGAAGTCAATCCATATCCTGATATGTATAATGTCAGTTTGAAATAATAAATCCTCAATTATCAACATTATTTACTTACTTCATTAATATATAATTATGATATGGTTTTTAGAAAAAAAATTGGTTTAGATTTAGGGACAGTGAATAGTTTAGTCTATGTCGAAGGAGAAGGGATTGTCCTAAATGAACCAACCGTTGTTGCTTATTCATTAGAAGATAAACGTATTTTAGCCGTTGGTGATGATGCTCGTGAAATGCTCGGTCGAACACCTGGTTCGATTGTGGCGACCCGCCCAATGAAAGAAGGGGTGATCGCCGATTATCATACGACTTTAGCGATGGTTAATTATTTTTTAAAAAAAGCGCTCAAAGGAAAAGTTTTTTGGCCAAAAATTTTAATCTCGGTTCCCGGCGGGGCTTCTCAAGTTGAAAAAAGAGCCGTGGTTTCTGCCTGTCGTCAAGCAGGTGCCTCAGAGGTTTACCTGATTGAAGAGCCGATAGCCGCGGCCATAGGGGCACGGGTTCCTATTTCTCAACCTTCTGGTCATATGATTGTCAATTTAGGCGGAGGAACAACAGAAATTGCCCTAATTTCTCTTGGACAATTGGTTGTTTACAAAAGTGTTCGAATAGGCGGAACTAAGATAGATCAAGCAATTGCTGATCATTTAAGAAAAAAATTTAATTTAATCATTGGAGAGCGTACCGCTGAGGATGTAAAAATTAAAATCGGAAACGCGATGATAAAAGAAGATGAAGAAGAGAAACGGATTGAAGTTAAAGGAAGAGATTTTCAAACCGGGTTACCAAAGATTATTGAGATTGGCGAAAAAGATATCACTGAATCAATTCATAAACCTCTCAAAGGTATTTTAGAGGGAATTAAGGAAGTGTTGTCACAAACACCGCCTGAATTATCAGCGGATATTGTTGAGAAAGGGATTGTTTTAACAGGAGGCACTGCTTTATTAAAAAATATTGATCGTTTTATCACTTATTACACCGCTGTGGCTTCATTTGTGGTTGATGAACCGCTTTTGTGTGTTATTCGCGGCGTTGGAATGGTGGTAGAAAATTTAGATCGATATAAGAATGCTATCCGATAGTATGATAAAAAAATTTTTTATTTTTTTATTTTTAATTTTTAATTTTAAAAAAACATCGATTTTTAAATATATATAGTATTATTTTATATTGCAGAAATATTTGATGAGATAATTTAAAATTAGGATATTTTGACGATATAAAAATTAAAAAAAAATTTGAACAATAAACTAGAAATTTGAAGATTTTTTTTATAATTATAAAACTTATAGTATTCAATAATAAATCTGTGAGAAAAAAACTTTTTGGAATTCTGATAGATGATCTATCAAAAAAAGATATCCTAGAAGAAATAAAAAAAGGCATTTATCAAAGCGATCAATTTTTTCATATTGTCTCTCTTAATCCCGAAAATTTGGTCATTGCCCAAAAAAACAATGACTTCAAAAGGGTGATCAAAACAGCCCAAATTAGAATTATCGATGGCGTGGGGGTTATTATTGCTTGCCGATTGTTAAAAATTAAATGTGGGGAAAGAATTACTGGAGCTGATTTGATGAAGGAATTGCTCACGATGGGAGGAAAATTATGCTTGAGGACGCTTCTCATCGGCGGTCAAGATAGTTTAGCAGACAATATAGCTGATTGCTATCAAAAAAAATTTCCAAAAGCGAAATTTTTTGGCCTCGAAGGAATAAAAGATATTAAGAATCCGAAAAAAGAGGAAGAAGAAAAGATTTTTTCTATAGTTTCTGATTTTAAGCCCCATTTAGTCTTTGTTGCGTTTGGATCACCAGATCAAGAATTATGGTTGGTCCGTCATAAAGATAAATTTAAAGATTGTGTTTGTATGGGAGTTGGTGGGGCTTTTGATTTTTTAGGTGGAAAAGTTCCTAGAGCACCAATTTTTTTTCGTCGTTTAGGATTTGAATGGTTGTTTCGTTTGTTTGTTCAACCATGGCGATGGAGAAGACAGTTAAGATTGATTGAGTTTGTTTTGTGGGTGATAAAAGAATGGGTTAATCAGTTACATCGATAGTTGGTTGAATCAGTTAAATCGGTTGAATCGGTTGAATTGGTTATAACCGATTACAATCAGTTAAAATTGGCTTGTCATTTGGTGTTTTGAATTTGGAGTTTTATGTTAATTATGTCAATTAGGTTAATTAGAATAATTAGGCAGGTTTTTTAAGATCCCTTCACTGTGTCCTGTTATGATAAGGGTTTTCAGTCGGGATGACAGGAAGTTTTATGGAAAAACGATAAAGATCAGATTACCGCCTAAGCGGGAATGACAGCAATCGAAATCTCTCCCGAAGATTCGGGGGAGTATGGCATTTATTCAAATTGTCATCCCCGCGAAAGCGGGGATCTCTTTGAAGTCTTAAAGGGGATCCCTTCGGGTTTCAAGTCCCGAAAGGACCCCGTTAGGAGATAAAGGTTAGAAAATAAAAAAAGTTTCAAGTTTTAGTTTTTACTTTTGACTTTTAACTCTTAAATTTTAATTTTTTATGTTTCAATCAATTATTTCAGTAATTAAGTATTTTGCTTTTTTTGATTACGCGCCTAGTTTTGAAGAAATCTATCGATTTCTACCTGAAAAAACCACTAAAAAGGAGTTAAAACAAGAATTACGTTATCTTGTCAGGAAAAAACTTATTAAAAATTTAAAATTAAAAATTGAAAATTTTGATAGATATACTCTAGGGGAGTATAGTATAAAAAGTCAAAAGTCACCCACCGATTCGGATGGTAAAATTCAAAATTCAAAAAGTCTAAATCAAAAACTAAGATTGCAAATGAGTTATAAAAAGCTAAAAAACCTTCGTTTTCAATTATATATAAAACTTTTATCATTATTTCCTCAAATAAAATTAGTTGGATTATCAGGCTCAGTGGCAATGATGAGCGCGAAAGAGGAAGATGATATCGATTTATTTATTATTACGGCTAAAAATCGATTATTTACTGGGCGATTGATCGCTTTATTTTTAGCTGAAACTTTAGGTATAAGAAGAAAATTCACCGACAAAAGTTCTAAGTCTCACGTTTCGCGTTTTAATAACAAGGTTTGCCTTAATCTTTTTTTTGATGAGAGAGATTTAGCCGTCCCTCACTTTAAACGCAACCTCTATGTTGCCCATGAAGTTTTACAGATGAAGCCGATTGTTAACAAGGATTACACTTATAAAAAATTTCTCGAAGCAAATCAATGGGTGAATGATTTTTTTCCAAACGCTTTATTATCAAATTCAAAATTCAAAATTCAAAATTTAAAAGTCAAATTGAAAGGTCAAAAGTTTATTTTTTTTGATAAATTTTTTAATTTTATAGAATATTTTTTAAAGAAAATTCAATTATTCTTTATTAATCGTCATCGTACCACTGAGATCATTAATGCGACTCAACTTTGGTTTCATCCAAACGATTTTGAGAAAAAATTAGAAATAAAAAGTTCTAAATCTTCCTTTAGGGTTTAGAATTATAATAAAATATCAATAGATTTTCTAAGAAGATAATTTAAGAGAAGATAAAGAGGGTCAGTTTGCCCCGATGCTGGAATTGGTAGACAGGTACGCTTCAGGAGCGTATTCCTCCGAATCGGAGGATTGGAGGTTCAAGTCCTCCTCGGGGCACATGTTAAAGGTTTATTTTACCGGCTCAACTTCTTTTGACGGCGAGTTAAGAAAAAACTACCGAAGGATAGTTAGTGAGATTAAAAAAAATCGAGTTCAATTAATTTCTGGAGAACAGATTATCTCAAAAACACTTCTTGAAAAGGATAAAAAGTTAACAAAAAAAGAAATTTTTTCCCGTCAGAAAAAACTAGTCGATAACGCTGATTGTATTATAGCTGAAGTGACTAAACCATCATTAGGAGTGGGTGGTGAAATCGTTTATGCTTTAACTCAAAAAAAGCCGGTTTTAGGTTTGGTTTATGCTGATGAAGAAGACAAAATCTCACCAATGATTGTCGGTAATCCTTCAGATAATTTTTTTCTTGAGCATTATCTATTAGATAATCTTAATTACCGAATTAAAGAATTTCTTTCTCATATTAAAATGTTGAAAAAAAGAAAAGGACTTTTGATTGTTATTGATGGTGGAGATGGATCAGGAAAAACAACTCAAGTAGAATTGTTGATCAAATTTTTAAAACAAAAAAAAATTTCTGTAAAATACTTTGATTTTCCTCGTTATTATCAGTCATTTCATGGTCAAACAGTTGCTCGATTTTTAAGGGGCGAGTTTGGGACGATCGACGAAGTTTCGCCTTATCTAGCATCGCTGGCTTATGCTTTAGATAGAGCATCAGCTAAAAAAGAGATGGAAGATTTTTTAAAAAAAGGAGGGGTGATTGTTGTTAATCGTTATGCTACATCAAGTATGGCTTATCAGGGAGCAAAGTTTGAAGATGAAAAAAAACAAAATGAATTTTTACAATGGGTTTATGATCTAGAGTACAAAGTTCATAGAATTCCAAAAGAAAATTTAGTCATTTATCTCTACGTTCCTTGTTTGATTGGTTTGGAGTTAACTATGAAAAAAGGTGATCGTCGTTATCTTAAAGGTAAAAAGCTTGATATTCATGAAAAAGATTTAGAATATCGAAAAAAAGTTGAGGAAATGTACTTATCTTTTGTCAAGAAATACAAACATTGGGTGATAATTAATTGTATTCAAAATGGAAAAATTTTACCAAAAGAGGAGATTCATAAAAAAATAATTGACCTTCTGAAAGCAAAATTTAAGCTTTGGAATTAATTAATAAATAGTTAACTGTTTCCTGGTTGGCTAGTTTGCTTTTTATTTGTTTTTTAGGTAATGAGATTAATTTGTTTAAAGGTTAACGTCTAATGTTTGATTATTAACGATTAATATTCCGCGTTCTCCGTTTCAAGTTCTACTTTTCTTAATACTTAATACTTATTTGTTAGAAATTACAAGCTACTGGTTAAATGCTATAATAATACTTATCGGAGGAGTCGCCTAGTGGTCGATGGCACCCTGAAGTTGATTAAAAATCACTTCAGGGCAGGGCGGTTTGTCTTAGTTAAACTTGCTAAATTGATAAATTTAGCATTAGTTTAATTAGATCGCGAGCTGTATGATTCGGGACTAAACCGCGTTTTGGAGGAGTGGCTGAGTGGTCCAAAGCGAGGGTTTGCTAAACCCTTGAGCTGTAAGGCTCACGTGGGTTCGAATCCCACCTCCTCCGCATTTCAAACAATGCTGACTTTCAATTTTAAAAAAAATATAAAAAAGTTTATTTTAAGCGTGATTTAAGAATGAGTAAAAATCATCAAAAAATTTTGGGAGGGATAGAGCATTCTTTACCAGAAGATATTAAAGAATCATTGAGTTTTGACAACAAGCTAATTGATTTATTGAATGATTTCACTCGGAGTCAACTCAATGTATAGATCTGTTGGCTTAGCATAGTTAAACAATCAACAACGATGTTTAAGCGGATTGAGCGAATGATCCTTGAATTAAAAGAAGAACGCCAGCCTTGTTTTTGGCCAGGTTGTTCCCCTAGAAGAGAAAGTCCCAAAAAAACGCTTTAGGAATTTTAAGATAGAAAAAAAATAAACATCTATTTTTTTATCATTATTGGTTTTTTTATTAACGTTTATTTTGGGAATTTTTTTAAAAGAGAGATGAATAATAAAAAAAATTATTGTACTTTTTACCTTGTCCGTCATGGTGAAACTGATTGGAACGTAAAGAAAATTATTCAAGGACACAGCGATAATCCTCTTAATCAGACAGGAGAGAAGCAAGCGAAGGAGCTGGCAAAAAAGTTAAAAAATGTTCATTTTGATACTGTTTTTTCTTCTGATCTTCTTCGGGCGAAAAGAACAGCGGAAATTATCGCTCAGGAAAAAAAATTAGCGGTGAAAACAAATCAATTTTTACGAGAAAGAGCTTTTGGAAAATTAGAAGGCAAACCTTCTTTATGGTTGATTGCCTGGCGAAAAGCAATTAAAAAAGGGATTGATATGTTAACCGATCAGGAAAAAAAAGTTTTGATTAAAGAGGATCCAGAGATTGAATCAGATGAAGCCTTAATGAGTCGTTTTCTTACCTTTATTCGCGAAATCGCTGTTGCTTATGCTGGAAAAAAGGTTCTTTTGGTTTCTCATGGAGGAGTAATGAGAATTTTTTTAATTAAGATAGGATATTTTAAGGATGAAGATGAATCTTATCAACATCATATTAAAAACACGGCATATATTGTTTTTCAATCTGACGGGAGCGATTTTGTGGTAAAAGAGGTTGTTGGGATTGAGAAAAATTAAAAATTATTATGATATCGCGCTCCTGCTTTTTGTTGATAATGTGCGGGATAGATTTCTGGCGGGAAGAGCAGATCATAAAATGAAGGAATACCATTTTCTGAAGCAAAAAGTCTTCTTTGTCGATAATCATCATTATCCTTCATAGTTTCAAGCCAACCCCACCATTGATTATCACCATTCGTAGTGGTAAAAGGATAAATGATTATTTCTAAGTGATTTCCTTCATCTAATTTTAAAATAAATTTTCTTCTTAAAAAACGACTACTTTGAGAACCAGGTCGATACCCACCTAATTGATCTAAATTATTTTCTTTAACAAAACTTTCAAGACCGTAATTTTTTAAATCAGCGCTTTCTAAATTGTTATTTCGAAATTGTGCTTTAATGAAATCCAGTAATTTTGATTGAAATCTATCTAATAAATCCAAAAGATTTTCTTTTGGAAAAGAGTGATAATCTAAACCTAAAACTATATTGACGTTAGTAATATCTTTTAATTCTGCCGGTGGTTCGAAAAACGATTTTCTTAAAAAAGAACTAAATGGTTTATTGGGTTTTTCATCGATGATAATTTCAAAATTTTCAAAATCCGGTATTAACAATTTTCTTTTTCGAACTCGAATAGTTTTTTCTGGTTCTAATTCCACAAATTCTTCTTTTTCTAAACTCCCTAGATTATTAATTATTGTTTGAACTATTCCTTCTTTTGCTTGACTAAGAGACTGATGATAAAGATTATAGATAGAAAGAGTTTTTAATAAAATTAATAACTGTCTTCCTGCTTCAAATCTAATTTTTTTCATTTGTTCTGGATTGTTATTTTTGGTATCGTAGCCAAGAAATAACGTTAGAAGATAACCGTAGTGCGCGTTATTTACTTCGTTGGTTAATGCGTAATCCTGATAAACACCGCGAAAACCATCATCGCTTGCACTGATATCAACTAACAATTCCCTGTAAAAACTTTGAGCTAATTCTAAGGCGTGATTTAATTGTTCATTGGTTAAACCAAATATTTCACGAAGGATTGTTTTAAAATGGTTATTAAACTGAATAAGCATATCGTGTTTTTTATTTAAAGGAGTGTTAGAATCGGTTATTGTCAATAAAAATTGCTCTTTTTCTTCGAAACTATCAAAAACCGATCTTATGAAGTCAATAAAGATTCTTACTCCATCAGTTGTTTCTTCTAATCCGCTCCATTCTAAACCGTGTTCGGCTAATTGAGGTAAAAAATATAAGATATCTCTTCCCAAATAACCTTCATTAAGAGCGGATAAGATAGGGTGTTTTTCTTGAGTTTTTCT
>JBBILO010000012.1:0-21628 GCA_037444855.1 Candidatus Roizmanbacteria bacterium
AGTTCTCTTCCGCCTCGAGAAACAGCGCCAGTATCAATAACCACCGCTACTTTTTCTTTCGCCACTGCCAACATATGCTCAATCCAAACCCAATCCGCTGACTGCTTTGTCGAAAAACCATAAGAAAAACGACTTTGCCAAAAATCCGCTTTTTTTAACTCATCTTCACCATAACCTTTCTGATTCCAAGGAGGATTGGCAAGAACATAATCAAACAGCTCCAATCTCTCCCCCTCTCGAAACTTTGGATATAAAAGACTATCGCCTCCTTTTAAATCAAAATTTTTTATCTGATGAAGAAGCATATTCATCTTTGCCAAAGCCAAAGTTTTAAGATTTTGTTCCTGACCTTTAAGAAGAAGAGTATCAGCCTCCTCTTGAGAAAATTTTTCTCTTAAATATTGATAGGCGACAATCAACATCCCCGCCGATCCCAAGGCCGGATCATAAATACTTGACTTTGGTTTTATCTCCAAAAGCTCAACCATCAGTCTAACCACCTCTCTTGGACTAAACACCTCTCCTTCTTTTGCTTTCGCCGGGGCAAAATACTTTAAAATCCACTCATAAGCATCACCTAAAATATCGCCCTCAACCTCGGAAAAATCAAACTTACTAAAAAGCTCAATCAACTGATTCAAAATAGCCGCGTTTTCAGGATTTGAGGTAAACTGATGAAAATCAAACTGAGAAAAAATATCCTGATAATCAGGATTCAGTTCTGCCAATTTTCTCAAGCCAATCGACAGTCTTTCTGACACCTGAAATGTTGATTTTCGAAGATTATGCCAAAGATATTCTTTGGGAAAATTAAAAGCATGACGAAAAGGTTGCTCAGCCTCTTTTTCCGCATCCTCAACTCGCCAACCTAAATCAGTAAATTTCTTCTTGATCCTTTGATACTCTCCCTGCCACTTATCAGAATAGGCTTTATAAAAAAGAAGAATTAAAATAAAAGTGTAGTCAACTCTTGTTCTGATAATATCAGCCGCCTGGCTTAAAAGACTGATTAATTCATCTTTGGAAATCTGTTTTTTCTCAGGGATAAAAGGCTTAAGTTGATAAAGCTTTTCTTTTTTGTTTTCCGGATTTTCAAAACTTTTTAAAAGTCCAGCCTGATTTAATTCCGAAAGAATCACTCGAGTTTGCTCTTCCGGTTGATTATAAAGAGTTTTAAAAAGGTTATGAGCCTCTTGAAAACTGAATTTTTTATCCTTAAAATAATCGAGAAGGGAAAAATATCTTTTTTTCTGCCAATTTTGAAGCTGGTTTAGATTAGCCATACTTTGAAAAAACTGATAAATATATAATGTAAATTATTTTTACATAATATCATAAACTCAGAAAAATTTCAAGTGGTTGTTACTATAGGAGGTTATTCTCTTTAAAACTAAAATAGTCATCTCTACTAATAATCACATGGTCTAAAATCTCAACATCCATTAACTCCCCTGCCTCTTTCATCTTTTTTGTGATCAAAAGATCAATATCAGAGGGCGATGGAGTGCCAGATGGGTGATTGTGAGAAAGAATAAAATATGTCGCATTGTTCAAAAAAGCCAATTTAAAAACCTCTCTTGGATGACAGATGTTTGAATTTAAAGTCCCAATAAAAATCACCTCTTTTTTTATCAATTCTTTTCGGGCGTTAAGATACAAAACCATCAAATGTTCTTGTTTCTTATCTCTAATTTCAGCAATTTGAGCAATAATATCTTTGATTGTCTCTATTTTCGGCGTTGTTTTTGAAGAAGAAGCAATCATCCTTTTAACTAACTCATAAGCGGCAACCAAAGTAATCGCCTTGGCCAAACCAACTCCTTTGACCTTTTTCAACT
Source organism: Candidatus Roizmanbacteria bacterium (assembly GCA_037444855.1). GTDB lineage: Bacteria > Patescibacteriota > Microgenomatia > UBA1406 > GWC2-37-13 > JBBILO01. Next base: position 1,839 of record JBBILO010000012.1, read on the forward strand.
CTTTTGGATCAAGACCAAATAAAATCTCTTTTGGGTATTTTTTTAATAGTTTTTTAGCTGTCTCTAAAGCACTTTCTCCTTTTATCCCAGTTCTTAAAAGAATTGCCAAAAGTTCTTCGTCTTTAAGATTTTCTTTTCCTTTTTCCAAAAGTTTTTCCCTTGGCCGGGCAAAAAGAGGAAGATTTTTAATTAATCGATTTTTCTTAGACATTTGATTAATATCTTTTATTTTACAAAAAATTTATGAATATTAATTTTGATATAAATGTTTGTATGAAAAGCAACAAACACTGGTTTTCAACTTTTGTTAATTATTCAGGTTGGTTAATGCTGCTTTTAGGAATATTTTTTTCTATCAAATTTATCTTTAATCTTGTTTATTATAAAGAATATCCTGTAAATAACATTTTCTTTTTTCCTTTTTACCCCAAAACAAAATAAGAATGTTATCAACAATCTTTTTATCCATTATATGATGAAAAAGGAATTACTCGAAAACCAAATCAATACGAAGAAGAATTAGGAAAAAATAATTACAATAACCGTCTTAATCAGCTAAAAAATAATCGAGAAGAAGCAAAAATTCGTGACTTTTGGCTTACTTTTGGGTTTGTTTTTGTTGGAGGAGGAGTTCTTTTGACAAAAAAGCTTTATCTTAAATAAATTTAAAAATTATTCCAAATCCATTGATTATAAACTTCGTGGTGATACCAAACTTCACCGTTTTTCACTTTTGTTCCCAGATCATCAGGACAACGATCAGCCGCTTTTTGCTTTAGTCCAGCAAATCGTTTAACAAACTCTTCACCTAAAATTTTATTCATTAGTTCACTTTTTCTAAACTCTTGAATGGCGAAATTAATTTTGGATGGTAAATAAATTACTCTTTTTCTTTCAACAAGCATATTTTCTTTTATTTTTCCTTCGAGAATCACTGCGGCAAGGACATAAAATAATAAATATGGATTGCTATCTGGAGCAACACTTCTAATCTCAATCCTCGCTGATTTTTCATTGAATAACGGAATTCGAATCATCGCCCCACGGTCCATAGGCGAGACTTTAATCTCATTTGGCGCTTCAAAATGAGGGTCAAGTCGACGATAAGCATTAACCGAACTATTCATTACCAAACAAAAATCGTTGGCATAATTTAGAAGTTTATTGACCGCTTCCCATCCAAAAGAAGAAAGATTTTCTCTTCCTTTTTTATCATAAAAAAGATTCTTTCCGTTTTTAACGATTGAAAGATTAGTGTGCATCCCGCTACCATTAATCCCCATAATTGGCTTTGGTAAAAAAGTAGCCGTCATTCCCATATTTTTTGCCACCTGACGGGCGATAAGTTTATATAAAACGATCTGATCGGCGGCATTGAGCATTGGCGAGTAAGAGTAATTCAATTCAAACTGAGATGGGGCAACTTCTGGATGATCTTTTTCGTTTTCAAAACCCATTGCCCGTTGAGCCTCAGCGGTTCGATCAATAAAAATTCGCAAAACATCATTTGGAAGAGAATGATAATAACCTCCTTGGGACACCAACTGAAAACCAACTCGTTCATCAAAATTCTGTTCAGCGTTCTCTCCCTCAACAAGAAACCCCTCAATCTCATTAGAGACCAAAAAGGCGTAATGATTCTTTTTTTTAATCGATAATAAATAACTTTGCAGGCGACCACGCATATCCATCAAATACGGCTTCTTATCCTTATCTTCAATAAACGCCATCATCAAAACCTTTCCTGGACCGAAAACATCAGCCGGCAACCACCAAAAAGCTCGCCAATCAACCCTTAATCGCAAATCAGACTCTGCTTGGCGAGAAAAACCACGGATGGAAGAACCGTCAAACGTCAAGTTATGATAATTCTCAATAAAAAATTTTTTGTCGTAATCAAGCATATGAAAACGGCCTTCGATATCACAAAAACCAATAGTGACTGCTTTTAATCGCTTTTCTTTTTTAAGATAATCTAAATAATATTTTTTCATTTCCTCCTCATCGACCTCATCGATTCTTGCCTTTTTGGCTTTGAGATTAAGTTGTTCTAATTCATCATAAGGAATTACTAAAAAATTACGAATATTTGCATAATTTTCCATATTTTTAGCTAAAAATTTAAACTTTTAGATTAAAAATTGAAATTTTTAATAATATTAGACAATAAACAAATAGATGTCAAGGGGTATTTAAAATGAAGTGCAAAAAAGGTGATAAAGCATCTAAGAGTTCAAGATTAGTGGACGAATATTGTTTCTGAATTAAAACGCTTTTTTACTTTTATAGCTCTAATCATGGACAATAAATCAAATCTTGCCCAGGAAGGAGAACAAATTGATAACGCTACTTAGACTTTATTATAAAGAATATCCCGGAGGTGACTTTTTTTCTTACCCTAGGACAAAAGAAGAATGTTATCAACAATCTTTTTATCCATAATTAATTGATTCACTAACTTTTTTACCCAACGCCACCGCGTAATTAGTCCCTCGATCATAAGGGTAGGTCATATCAAGATTGGCAACAAATAAATTTTTTATCGGCGTCATAAAATCAGGCTTGTTCATAAGAAAGTCTTTATCAAAAATCGGCTGAGCGTATTTGGTTTTAAAAAGAAAAGAATCAATTAAATCAGTCTTTTTAAAACTTCCAACTTCATTTAAATAAGGGGAAATCCAATCAATTAATTCTTCTTTACTCATTGTCCATTTTTTGTCATTTTCGTCTAGATACCAACCAATATAGGTCAGATGATGATTGTTGTAATACTTTTTATCAATAAAATTCGTATGAGCAAAAACTCCCATTAAGGGATTATTTTCATCATTGATATTTAACCAATAAACATTTTTTAAAATCGGTACTTTGGTTTCTAAAATTAAAGACAAAGCGTGAAGATATTTAATTTGACTGAGTTTGTGATGATAACTTTTTGGGATAATGTTTTTTGCCACACTAAGAAATATTGGAGTTGGTAAGGTCGAAATAACAGCATCAAAAAATTCTCCATTAATATAAAACTTCTCGCTTTTTTTTTCTATTCTTTCAACCACTAGATTTCTAATAATTACCGCATTTTTCACGCAAATTTCCTGAAGAAAATTGATAAATGATTGAAAACCTCCATAGGGATAACCCAATTTTTTTGTTCTCTTTTTAATTCTTGCCCAAATAAACGAGGCTAAAATATTTTCCGCATATTTCCCGAACTTTTTCCGAAAAAGTTGTTGGAACAATACGCAATAACCTCTCTCGCCCATCGCCTGTTTTAAAAAATTGACTGAGGTTGTTTTTTCATAAAAAGAAAGTTTCGGCGAAAGCTTTAAAAAAACAAGGGTTGCTACTGTTCTTATTTTATCAATTAAATTTAATTCAGGCACCTTTAGTAATGCCTGCGGAGAATCTACGGAAAATATGCGGGAATTATAAAAACTGGCGGTCTGTGGGGCTTTAAATAAAATCTTGTAAAAACCGATCTCTTTGGCAAACAAAAGAAAATCATCATCGTTGGCAAATAAATGATGGATTGTGCGCTCCAAATACCAATCCCAATTTTCTTTTTTAAAACCAGAAGCCATTCCACCTAAAATTTTCTCTCTTTCAAAAAGAATTACGGAATAATTTTTTTTTGAAAGATAATATCCTGCGGTTAAACCAGTGGCTCCACCGCCCAAAATGGCGATTTTTCTTTTTTTCATTTTATAATTATAATTATAGTATGAAAAAAATTGTCTCCCTCATCACCCATCTTTTCATCCCCCACGAAAAAAATCAATATCAACCAAAAGCAATCCAGCTAGATTTTCTTTCTTTTTATCTTGTTTTGGCTTTAACCCTCAATTTTGGTTATCGTCTTTTATCTCATACCTCCCTTCAAATTCTTGGTTTCGCTACTGATATTACCATTAACAAACTCTATCAATTAACCAATGAAGTGAGACAAAAATATGGCCTACTGCCCTTACGTTATAATAAAAATCTTGAAAAAGCGGCTTATCAAAAAGCTCAAGATATGTTTCAAAAAAATTACTGGGCCCATTTTGGACCTGATGGAACGACACCTTGGCAGTTTATTTTACAAAACGGTTATCAATATCAATATGCCGGTGAAAATTTGGCTAAAAATTTCTTGTTTTCTGATGGAGTTATTGATGCATGGATGCATTCGCAATCTCATCGCGAAAATATTTTAAAAAAAGAATATCAGGATGTTGGTTTTGCTGTTGTTAATGGAATTTTAAATGGAGAAGAAACGACTCTTGTTGTCCAGATGTTTGGCTCACCCGAACAATCTTCTTTAAACACACCTTCCCAAAAAAATCAAATTGTGCCGCCAGTTCAAGCCGGAGAAAAGAAAGAAACCACTCAATCACCGGTTCTTGCTCAAACTGAAAAAGAACTCCCCTCTGGTAAAAAAATTAGTTTGATCAGTTTTAATTATCACTTAAATTTTGTTTTGTTTATTTTACTCTCAATCGCCTTTATCTCTGATCTTTATTTTGCTAATCGTTTGGGTCTGCTCCACCTTAAAAGAAAAAACATCTTCCATTTTTTATTTTTATCTTTTGTTATCCTTTCTTTACTAATTGTTAAACAGGGTAAAATTATATGAAATTAACAAATCATCTTTTTGATTACTTGCTTTTTTTTACTGCGGGAATTATCTTTCTTATCGCCCTTAATTTTTTTAAGGGAGAAAAGTTAATTGAGTTTATTCTCTTTCTTATTTTTATCTCTTTCTACATTATTCATGGAATCTATCACCATGCAATCAAAGATCAATTGAAATTAAAAATCGTGATAGAATATATTTTACTTGGATTTTTGGTTCTTTTTCTCATTAAATTATTAATTTTTTCCTAAAAATTTATGAAAGGAGTAATTTTAGCTGGCGGCTTGGCAACCCGTCTTTACCCATTAACTTTTGCCACTAACAAACACCTTCTTCCGGTTTATGATCGCCCGATGATCTATTACCCAATCAAAACTTTAGTCAAAGCCGGCATCAAAGATATCCTCGTCGTTGTCTCGGGCCCTCATGCAGGTCATTTTATTCAAGTGCTAAAAAACGGAAAAGAGTTTGGTATCAACCATTTAGAATTTGCTTACCAAGAAAATCCAAAAGGTGGAATCGCTGATGCTTTATCTTTAGCTGAAGATTTTGCTGATGAGGGTCCAATTACTGTCATTCTTGGTGATAACACTACTGATGCCGATATTAGTCAAGCAATAAAAGAGTTTTCATCAGGCGCGATGATCTTTCTAAAAAAAGTCCCAGATCCGGCTCGATTCGGTGTTCCTCGATTTGACAAAAAAGATCCAAAAAAAATTGTTGAAATTATTGAAAAACCAAAAAATCCTCCTTCTGATTACGCTGTCACTGGTCTTTATATCTATGATGATCAGGTTTTTGATTTCATTAGAAAATGTGATCCGAGATATGCTGGAAGAGGGGAATTAGAAATTACTCAAGTCAATAATTTTTATTTAGAGAAAGGTCAATTAACTTGGGCTGAGTTAGATGGTTATTGGTTGGATGCTGGGACGTTCGATACTTTATTTTTAGCCAATCTTTACTGGGCAAAAAAAAGAGGTTCGGAGAATATAAAAAACTTGATTAAAAATTTACCTAACGAAATTTAGGTGTTGTATAATCAAATTATGGATCAAACACAATTAATTTTAACTATCGCTTTAACAATCTCAACTATTTTCTTAACAATTATCGGCATCCAATTAATTTTAATATTAAGAGAAACAAGAAAACTTATCAAAAAAGCCAATAATATTTTTGATTCTTTAGAAAAAGCTGGCTTAGTTATTCATAGTGGTTTTGCAGAAGTTTACGGCTTTTTAACTGGGTTTAAAACAATTTTAAAACTTCTTGATTTTTTTAAAAAAAATGGAAAAGAAAAATGAACACCAGCTTTCTAACTTTTGGTTTGGTTTTGTTTTTGGAGGAATGTCAATATTAACATTGGCTTATTTTTTTGGCACAAAAAACGGGAGAAGGATTTTAAAAGATCTTCTTTATTTTTCCGAAAATTTAGAAGAGAATTTGGAGATCTTGTTAAAAAAAATTAAAGAAAGTGAGAAAAAAAACAAGGAAAAAAAAGAAAACCACCCCACTCCGCTTATTACATCGCTAGCAGAAAAAATTAGAAATCTTTCTCAATCTCATTGACAATAATTTTTTTTTCACTATAATAATCTTTGGATATGGTAAAAAAAATAAATGTTGATCAATTTAAAAATGAAGTTTTGAATGAAAAAGATAAATTAGTTTTTGTTGACTTCTACGCTGATTGGTGTGGCCCTTGTCGATTAACTTCTCCTATTATTGAAGAACTGGCAAATGAACTGTCTAATGTTAAGTTTGTCAAAATTAATGTTGATGAAAACTCAGAATTAGCTTCACAATATTCTATTTTTTCTATTCCTACCTTTTTGTTTTTTAAGAACGGCGAGGTTGTTCATCAAATGGTTGGCGCCAATAGTAAACAAAGATTCATTGAAGAAATTAATAAATTCCTTTAATCTTTTAGCACTCAGAACCGGGATGTGAAACCCGAAATGAGTCCCGTTGAGATTTCAAATCACAAATTCCAAATTCCAAATTACAAATTACAATGACCAAATTTTTAATTTTTAATTTTAAATGAATTATTTTTTCTCAGATTCTTAAGCACAAAAAATAAGATTACCTTAACCAGTCATTAAGGAAAAACAACCTGCAAATCAACAAAACTAGCAACCGGTTAGCTGATTTTACCGATTCAACCGATTTAGCTGATTTAACCGACAACTGATTTAATCGAATACTATTTTCTAAACACTCTCACTATTTTTCCATGGACTACTTTTAGTTGAAGATGTGCTATTTGAAGAAGATATAAGGCGAGGGTTGCCAACCAACGAAGTGATGAAGTGACTGGAGCACGAAGACCAACAATAATTTTTTCATCAGAAAGAGGAAGTTTTATCGATTGAGACTGGGAAAATTGAGGTGTAGAAACTGCTTGAACGCCGATTTTTTTTAAATCTGGAGATAATTTAATTGTTTCTTTTCTCGCCTTAAGATATGGAGCTACTTCCTTCGTCGGTTCTAACTCTACTTTTTCTTCAATGGTAATTTCTTTCCTTTCTTTTCTTAAGGGTGGCTCTTTTTCTTTATCGACAAAACCAATAAAATGAGTTTGTTTTTTTTCACGGAAAAAATCTGGTTTTAAGGGAGTGTAATTATTTCTCATAAAAAAATTATATAAAATGTTATAATCAACAAAAATGCAAAAATTAATTCATATTTATCGAAAAATTATTAGAAACGGCGTTGAGATAAAAATTGGTAAAAAAAAATATCAAATTTTATATGATTCTTTTATCTGGAAAAACTTTCCTAAATCCCTTCATCGATTGTTTGCTGATAGTTTATCCTATATTACCACTTGGCATCTTCCTTTTATTAAGGAAGGAAAATTAATCTATCACTTCCCTCATCCACCCATCGAACCTCTTTTTTTTAAACTTCTCTTATACTCAATTCCAATGAATATTTTTGAAGAAGGCAATAATCAGTCGACTTCTAATTTATTAAAAAATTTTTATAACTTTACCTTTCAAACAAAATTTAATAGTCTCAATCATTTCTATCAAGGAAAGTCAATAAAAAAATCACTAAAAGAAAGGGCGATAATTCTTTTCTCGTTTGGCAAAGATAGTCTTCTTACTTACGGTCTATTAAATGAATTGGGAATAAAAACCATTCTTATTTTTATGAGAGAGCCTCAAAGTAATTTTGAAAACGCTCATAAAAAAAAGTTGGCCCATAAATTTTATAATCAATTCGATGAAGAAATAACTTTTTTTCCTCTATCAATTGGAAGATTAAGACAGTCTGAGGGATTGTGTTGGGGTTGGGATATTATCCTTTCTCAATATACTTTTCTTCTTCTTCCTTATTTTTTTTCCTTAAAAACTAAATATTTGTTTTTTGGTAATGAGCAAAGTTGTAATTTTTATCTCATTGACAAAGAAGGATTTTTTGTTAATCCGGTGTTTGAACAAAGTATTTTTGCCATGCAGCATCTAAACGATATTCCAAAACACTTTTCTATTAACACTCATATTGGGAGTTTGGTTGAACCGATCCATGAAATTTTTATCACTTTTATTCTTCATCATCGTTATCCTGAAATTGGCCGATTCCAAATGTCTTGTTTCTCTGAAAAAGAAGAGGCAAAAAAAAGACGTTGGTGCGGCGTCTGTGAAAAATGCGCTCGGATGTACGTTTTTTTAAAGGCTTTCAATTTTTCTCCTGAAAGAATAGGTTTTTATGAAAATATGTTAACTCTGAAAGCAGAAAAATTTTTTGTCTTATTTGATAAAAAAAATGTCGACAGTACCTATGGTTCAAGCGGTTTAGGACGAGATGAACAACTTTTAGCTTTTTATCTCGCTTATAAATCCGGTACTAAAGGTGAGCTAATTGAAAAATTTAAAAAACAATTTTTAAAAGAGGCTGAAGAAAGAAAAGAAGAATTAATTAAAGAATATTTTGGTATCCATTCATCGTTTACTCTTCCTTCATCACTTAGAAAAAAAACTTTAAAAATTTTTGAAAAAGAAAGAGAGAAGATTTTGATTTATATTAAAAGAGTGATTAAATAAAATCTTATTTAATTTCAACATTATACAAAGCACCACGAATTTGGATATTACCTGGGGCCCGTGCGTTGAACCAATCTTTAAATTCTACACCATCAGAATTAAAATTTCCCGCATCTCCCATGAAACTAACGCTAATCACTTTTCCTTGATTAAAATCTGCATTAATATTTGCAGAGTAAACATTGTTAAATGGATTAACCCCTCTTTTCTTTAGTTCTTCTTTTACTCTTTGTTCATTCCAAACATCACCGCCGGCATCAACTTGATATAAAAAGTTTTTAATGTTTGAATCGATCCGTGCGAGTAAAATTACATTAATAATGTCTGCTAATTCTTCAGATTTTAACCAAGCTGTATTATTATATTCTTTTCGATATCCCCAATTACAATAGAAAATGGGGGAGTCTCGATCATAGGCTTGTTCAAAAAGTTCTTTAAAATTATTAACAGATATTTTTGTATCTCGACCATCTTTTGTCCAAGGTGTTAAGCTCCAACCAATTGTGGAGGTTGAAAAAAAATATCCTCCATGAGTTGAAGAATACCAAGCTTTAATTGGATCCCCATCTTTAACCATGACTAATCCTTCTGTCTCTTTAACTGCAACCATCCATGGTCCTTGTTTTGGATTCGGCTTAAAGACCTGACAAGCTTCTGTGGCGCAAATTTCGTCAGGTTTATTATTGCTTCTCAAATCCCTAATATATCTCAATGCATAAGATCTTGCCACTATCGCTTGAGCTTTAAGTACCTCAAGAGGCCAGCTTTCAGGGACTTCATATATCCTTAAAACATAATCTTCTAGAGAAAATTCTCCATATCCTTGAACTTTTATTTTTGTATTAATATCGTATTTTTGGAAGGTGTCGAAATTATAATACGCTCTCAAAATTTCTTCAAAATTTTGCCCAGCTTCAGCCCTTCCCTTTGCTCCCCATTGATTCATGCCGACACGGTTTGGTACGCCAAAAGTAAAAAAACCAAACTTAGGAGAAAATCCACTATCTCTTATTGCATTTGTCCGAGGATCATAGTCTGGTTTACAATCGTAAACAATAGATGCTGACCGAGGAATGTAAATACTTGCAAACTTCTTAGCAATCAATTCATGTTGTTTTGAAGTTAATTGAGCGATTTTTTCTCTTGTTTTAGCAATTTCTCCCTCTAATAATTTCGCTTGTTTATCAACTTCTTGTTGCAAAATACCTAGTTGATTTTTTTCGATCTCTAGATTCTTCTTTGTTTCTTCTAAATTTTTAATATATAAAACGATTTTAACAATCATATTTTTGTCCTGATCAACAACGGTTTTTTGGTAAAAAAAATTATCAATTGAGGTTGAAAAATTGTCGCCAACAAAAAGATTAATTAAAGAAAAACTAGCTTTTTTAACATTTTTATAAAAGCTTCTTGCTCTTTCTTGAAGAAGCTTTTCTTGATAAGCAAGCGCCTCCTCACCTTTCTTTACTTCGATTTCTTTTTTTTTAATCTCATTCTCCAAATAACCGATCCGCGTGATGATGTGGTCTAATCTCTGTTTCAGTGTTTGATAATTCGCTTCTTTTTGAGATAGTGCCTTTTTTAAATCATCTAATTGTCTATTTAAGGAGGCAATCTCATCATCAATACTGGCAAAAGATGGAATTTTAAACCAAATGATAAAAAGAAAAAAAACCAATAAAAAAATAGTTGACCATCGCTTCATAAATTTATTATAGTAATAAATAATGAAAAGATTTTTCTTTGTTTTTTTCTTAATTTTTTTATTTTTTTCAATTTTTAATAAACAAACATTTCTTGTTTTTGCTCAAGACCAACGCTATGCCACCTGCGATCAATGTGGTTTTTGCCCACCAAAGCAGCCTCCAAGTAATTGGATAAAATGTGTCCAATGCCTTTATCCCAATGCTTCAACCGATCCAAACACTCTTGATACCATAAAAATTAATCCTACAACTAACCTTCCACCAACCCCCAAACCCGGTGTCGCTTACACTATGATTGGTTGTGTCCAAACTAATTTACGTTCAATTCAAACAGAAGGAGCAGCCGCCAGCATTACTCAGGTATTTCTTAATTTGTTGTTTAGAATAGTCGGCGCTATCGCTCTAATTTATTTTCTCTACGGGGTTTTTGTTATTATGACTTCTCAAGCTGATCCGGAAAGACTAAATTATGGAAAAAGAATTGCTCTTGGAGCGATAGTTGGTCTAATTTTTTCCTTAACCTCAGTTTTTCTCGTTAATCTTCTTGGAAACGATATTCTGAAAATTCCTGGTTTTGAAGGACAAATTACCCCAATACCAACACCAACCCCTTAAAAGAAGACCTAAAAAAATCAAAAATATAAATACGATTGAAATACAATCGAAATACAACTGAAATACATTGTTAATTAAAAATTAATTTAAAATCCCGAAGGGGCACCATTGGGGTTTAAAATTGTTTTAAAATTGAGAATTAAAAATTAAAAATTTACTTACTGTAATTTGTAATTTGTTATTAGGAATTTGGAATTTGTGATTTGAAATCCCAACGAAACCCATTTGGGGTTTCGAATTTTGAATTTGTTTAGGTCTAGTATTTAAGATTGAGAGTTAGAGTTTGTAACTTATCTTTTCTTTCTCAATCTCATTCCCAAAAAAAAAGAAGATAAAAATGCTGGCAGAAGAAGGGTGGGGGAACCAGTTGAAGGAATAGTCGACGGTGTCTTGATTGACTGATATTGATTTACTTGATACTTATTGGTTGTTGACTGACCGCTAGTTTCTGGTTGGCCAACAACCACCTCACTGATTACTTTTCCGGTTGGTGTTGGAGTAACAGTCACCTTAGCAGAAGAGGAAAAGGGAAGTAGTTTTTTAGTAAAATCATATCTTCGAGCAATCACTACTAAAGCAACCACAACGACAATCAATCCTAAGATAAAAGACAAAATCTTATTAAAATCTTCCATAATAATTATATTATATCACTATAGGATAGAAAAATCAAGGGTTAAAAAAATTAGTCAATGGTTATAATTAAAATAATCTTAATGAAAAAACCGGTTGTTCAAAAAAATTATTTTGATTATAGTTTTGCTTTTTTATCGTTTTTAATCAATCAAGCTTATGATGGATCTAATTAATAAATTCAGTCTAAAAAAAGCTAAAACAACAGGATTTTATCGTCGGAAATTAGTTTTCTACTTATGGACAATCGATTATCGGGGAGAATATCATTATCTCAATAAAAAATGGTGAAGAAAAATATATTTCGATTGAACAATTGTTTTAAAAAATATCCCTTTTGGCCATTGCTTAATCCGTTATCAAAATCAATGGATGGATCCTCGGATAAATTTACTAAAAAACAAGAAAGTTGAAAATGTACTCGCCTTAGAAAAAGATCGCCAAAAAAACCTATTTATGGAATTTTTGTTAATAAAAAATTATTTCAGAAAAAACAACAAGTCTCTTAAAGAAAACTTTTCGTCGCCGTTGAGATCAAACGGGATCATCGGCTTAAATTGAACGAGGTTTTTTCCTTTTTGAAAAACTAAATGAGTCTGTCTTGGTAAAAAACCTTTTTTTAAGACAACGATTCGATATTTTTCTCCCAAAGTAATATTCTGAACTTCTTTAATCTCTACCAAACCTTGATTAACCCTTACTCCTTTCTGAAAAAAAACTAACTCTTCCTTATCATTAAAAATTTGAATTTCAAAATCATTACCTTTTCCTTTTCCAAAAGGCCAATAGTTAATAGACAAAGTGAGAGAGGGGAGGGGAACGATGGTCAATTGCCACTTGGAAAATTTTAATTTTTTCTCTCCGTTTTTCGTCAATAGAAAATTAATTGAAAAATCGCCTTTTTGCGGGCCAGTTTTGAAAACAAAATTAATCATTTTTTCCTCATTGGGTTTTAGATCTTTCAGTGGAGAAAACAAAAATTGGGTCTCTGATGGAACGTTTTCAATCATTAATCGGTAACCATCGTTTTCATCCCATATTGCCTGACCTTCGTTTTTTAAAGACAAAGTTAGACTGTATTGAGAATTAATCACTAATTCTTTTGGCAACTGAAAAATTAATTTCCCTGCCTCTTTTTGTTCTGGCTCACCTTTAATTTTAGGCAGTGTTTGAAGGTAATAATAATATTGATAAAAATCTTTTGATTGAAATTTCTGCCATGAAAAATCTAAAAATGGTTCGCTTTGATAATTGAGGATAAAAGGGGTAACTGCTTTAACCAAAGAATCGTTTGCCCATATTTGCTGATAAGCAATTTGTAAATAATTGGCGATCGTTATTTCTGAAAGATTAGTTCTTTTCCAACCGGTTTCGGTAATGAAAACCGGTAATTCTTTTTTAATGCCTAAATTTTTCAATAGCTGAAGTTCCCAGCGATAAGTAGTTAAACTAATACGTCCAAAATTCGATGGCGGAGAGGAAAAGTTAGGATTGGGATAAGAATGAGAGGTCCAGCCGTCGAAATATTTTTCAAACTCTTCTGGGGCTAAGTTTTTAAATAATTCATTTAAAAAAATTTCCTCATCCCAAAATCGCGGTGGTTGATGAGGAGCTGAAGCATCAAAACCGGCAAGCATAACAAAATAATCTGAATTTTTTTCTTTCAGTTTTTTGGCAAAAGAAAGAGCAACTTTTCCATAAGACTCTGGGTCAGCTTGACCACCCCATTCTTGTCCGTGATTAGGTTCGTTAAATAAAACAATATACCGATTTTTAACTACCCAGTTTAATGACTCTAAAAAACTAACCCAACCGTCGGCATCAACATCATTTGGCCTTAACCAAACTTCACCTTGTGGTTTTGTGGCTAAGCGAATTATCGGAATCAGATGCAGACTTCTTAATTGATTAAAAATTGCTTGCCACTTTTCTTGGTTTCGATCATTCTCTTGGAGAACTAAAGTCACATATCCCCAGTCGCCACCATTGCTATTAACCAACTCAGCCGCTTTTTTTAAATCCTCGGAGTGGGGTTGAGCAAGATGAATACCATAAATATTATTAGGACGCTCTAATGCTTGTAATGGTGATGCGATAATTAAAAAGGGAAATAAAAATAAGAAAAGACGTTTCATTAGATTAACCTAATTAACCTAATCCTCCGATTCGGAGAATCCATTCAAGACTTCCAATTAATCTAAATAAATTTACCATTATTTTTTTAGGTTAATTAGAAATTAGAAATTTTCTTTTATTTCAGCAACAACGCCGGCTTTTTTAAGAAGTTCAATTCCTTCTTGATCGTGATGTTCCATCCGACAAATAACTTTTTTAATCCCGGCGTTAATTAACATCTTGGCGCAAGAAGAACAGGGATTAGTGGTAGAATATAAAATCCCACCCTCAGTCGAAACTCCAAGATAAGCAGCTTGGATGATCGCGTTTTGTTCGGCATGAAGACAAATACAACTTTCTTCATATTCATACCAATCAATCTCTTTTTTATGACGCCTAAGACAGCGCAAACAACCACCTTCGGTGCAGTTTTTAATCCCATGAGGAGTACCATTATAACCAGTGGCTAAGATCCGAAAATCCTTGACAATAATTGCCCCGACTTGTCTTCTAAGACAATCGGCCCGCATTCTAACCACCTCAGTAATCTTCACAAAATACTCATCCCAAGAGGGTTTTTGAAATTTTTTAGTTGAAGTCATGTCGGAGCGGTGGGACTTGAACCCACGACCTCACGCTCCCAAAGCGTGCGTTCTAGCCATCTGAACTACGCTCCGAATTAATGAATATTATACTTTAAATTCACTACCTAACAAGGAGAATCCTTGCAACGAGGATTCTCCTTAACAAAATTTTCATTGTCCTTTATTCATTATTCATTTTTTCAATCACTTTCCTTGCAACCTCATAAGAAAAACCCCGACTGAGTAAAAATCTCAAAGCTTTTTCCGCTCTTTTGTTTTTTCCCCATTTTCTCAATCTCTGCCAACGAGGTAAAATTGATTTTTTTGCTAAGTCTTCTTCGTTTAAATCATGCTCGGCAAAATATTCTTCGATTAATTGCTCATCAATCCCTTTTTTCTTTAATTCATAAATTAAAAGTTTTTTTCCTTTTGGTTTTAAATTTACCCGATCAGAAACATATAACTCAATAAATTTTTTATCATCAATTAAACCAATTCTTTTTGATTTGCTAACTAATTTTTCAATAATTGAAGGGGGGAGGTTTTTTTGTTTAACAATCTTTTTTAGATATAAAAAGACTTCTTTTTCTGTTCGAAAACGCAGTTTAAGATAACGAAAAAGGCGGTTTTTAAGAAAAGCGATTTTGTTTTCGTCCATTAATTATCTTTTTAACATCTTTTTTCTAATCTCGTGAGCGATTTCTTTAGCTAATTTTTCATCTTTTAATAAAAGATCTTTCAATGCTTCTTTTCCTTGTCCAAGAATTTTATCATTAAGTTTAAAAAATGCCCCAGTACGATTAATCACTCCCGAATTCAAAGCAGCATCAACCAAACCCTCATAATAATCTATTCCCTCACCGGTGACAACAAACTCAGCCTCTTTAAATGGTGGAGCAATTTTGTTTTTAACTACTTTAACCCGAATTCTTGCTCCGTAAACCTGATTGTTTTTTTTCAAAGTTTCAATTTTTCTCGTATCTAAACGAACAGAAGCATAAAATTTCAAGGCCAAACCTCCTGGAGTCGTCTCAGGATTGCCAAAAAGGATGCCTACTTTTAAACGAATCTGATTGGTAAAAACAACCGTTGTTTTTGATTTAGCGACAACGCCGGTTAGTTTTCTTAATGCTTGAGACATTAACCTTGCCTGAAGACCAATCTGCGCTTCACCCATTTCTCCCTCAATCTCAACTCGAGGAACAAGAGCAGCCACTGAATCGATCACAACCACATCAACCGCGCCAGAGCGAATTAGTTGCTCAGCAATTTCTAACGCTTGTTCACCAGTATCGGGTTGAGAAACTAATAAATCTTCTAATTTAACACCTAGAATTTTTGCCCAAGAAGGATCTAAAGCATGTTCAGCATCAATAAAAGCAGCCACACCGCCTTCTTTTTGTACCCGGGCAATTAAAGATAAACAAAGAGTGGTTTTTCCTGAAGATTCTGGGCCAAAAATTTCAATAATTCTTCCCCGTGGTAGACCGCCGGCGCCCAAAGCAATATCTAAAGGCAAAATACCGGTTGAAATAGTCTCGACATAAATTTGGGGCGCTTCACCCAATCTCATAATCGCTCCTTTACCAAATTGTTTTTGAATTTGCTCAATAGCGATTTTTACTGCTTGAAGTTTTTCACTCTTTTCATTGGTTTTCATATTTTTTCTTTAACTTATAAAACAAATAAATTATAAAACATAAATTAAAAGAATGATAGTTAAACCAAAAAGAAAAATCGTCCCTATTAAATAGGCATCATTGGTAATTATCTTTTCTGGTTGTTCTCCTTCGGCCTTTTCATAAAACAACTGGGCATAGCGGGCAATGCCAAAAACAACCATCGGAATGGTAATCATTAAAAGTTTTCTTCCCTCCCATCCAGGAAACCACTCATGAGTCAATTTTTGAAGAGGAGTTTCAACATAGGGAATCTTTTCAACATAAGTATAGGTCGAATAAGCAATAATTGTGGCGGTGCTAAAAGTATAGGTTAAAAAATCTAGTAAATGACCGCTGTAATAATATAAAGAAATTCTTGCTTTTTTTCCGCTAATTTTTAATTCGGCTTGACGTTTGACGGTCGCCATGAATAAAGAACCAAAAAAGATTGTTAACAAAAGCCAAATTGGTACATGATAACCGGTAGCTACCTCACCGGCAAATGTTCTTAACATAAAAGAAAAAGAAATCGCAAAAATATCAAAAATCGGTTTTTTCTTAAGAAAAATCGAATAAAAAAAATGAAGAAGGATGAATAATAAAACTAGCCAAAAAAGATTCGGAGAAAAAAATAGGGTAATCAAAAAAGAAATTGTTAATAAAATAAAAACTAAAAAAGTCGCCTGAGGAATTGAGATTAAACCAGCAGCGACCGGCCGATATCTTTTTTGAGGATGATTTTTATCTAAAGGATAATCAATAATGTCATTTAAAACATAAGAAGTTGAAGACGTGAGACAGAAGATAAAAAAGGCGATGGTTGTTTTTTGGAAAAAAACTGGATTAAACAACTGACCATTAAAAATAATTGGGATAAAAACAACAAAATTTTTTATCCATTGGGTAATCCGAAAAAGACGAAGATATAAGATTATTTTTTTTTCCATGAGATTATAATATTACTATTGAATTATATACCATTATGAAGTAATATTGTTTTCTATATGATCAATCTTGATAAAGAAAAAAATTTTCTTCAGGACGAGGATCAAAATAATGTCATCCAATCAATTACCAACTTCCCCAAACAAGTAGAACAAGCTTTTAATGAAATTCAAAGAGCTAAACTTAGTAAAGACTTTTTTTCAATTAATAAGATTCTTGTCTGCGGCATGGGCGGCTCTCGTTTTCCGGCTTTAATTCTTTCTCATTTTTTAAAAGAAGATCTACCACTTGTTTATCAAATCAATGACGAATATCGTTTCCCTCGTTGGGTTGATAAAAAAACTTTGGTTGTCCTTTCTTCTTATTCTGGAACAACCGAAGAAACAATCTCTTCATATTTTCATGCTAAAAAAATGGGGGCAAAAGTTTTTATTATCTCTTCAGGCGGCGAGTTGAAAAAAATCGCTCAAGAAAAAAAAGAAGACGGTTATTTTTTCGATCCTGTTTACAATTCATCAAAACAACCAAGAATCGGGGTTGGTTATCTTTTAGGTAGTCATTTAGGGCTTCTTTTTGCTCTTAAATTAATTGATAAATTGACTAAAAAAACGGTTGATCGAGCGATAAATAATACCTCAGTCTATTTAAAGAATTTTATTCCAACAGTAAAAACAAAAAACAATTTAGCCAAACAATTAGCTCAATTGATTTATAATCACCATCCGCAGTATGTCGTCTCTGAATTTTTAACCGGAGTTGGTAATGCGATTGCCAATCAAACTAACGAAACCGCCAAATCGATGGCTTCTTTTTGGGTTATCCCAGAACTCAATCACCATTTAATGGAAGGATTAAAAAATCCTCAATTGGCTCAAAAACAGCTAATCTTTGTTTTTTTCTATTCCCAACTATACGGCCCGATGATTCGAAAAAGATTTAAAATCACCAAAGAGGTTGTTGATCGATACAAAATTAAATCATATTGGTTTAAGGTTGAGGGGGGAAACCCTATAGAACAGATTTTCAATCTAATTGGCTTTTCTGGTTTCTACACTTTTTACCTTTCTGTCCTTTATCAAGAAAATCCGGCTAAAATTCCTTATGTTGACTACTTTAAAAAGAGAATGAAAGAGGAGAAATAAAATAAATTTTACTTTCTAATTAACCTAATCATCCGGTTCGAAGGGCCCGTTCGGGATTTTAAATTGTAATTAACTTTTATCCCCTAACTGATTTTCACTAATTTTAACCCTTATGCTCTTTAAACCCTTAACGATTCAACATTATTCCTTTTATGAACCCAACCTAATCCCTTAACTTAGAAACAATTTCCTAAACTTCAAATGTTTTCCTGATCATGAAATTTCTTTAATAATCCAATATAAAAGTTGCCATTTTTTATTAAAAAATCAACAAAAACAACTCATCAAAGTTCTTGCTTATTATCTTAAATTAGTTAAAAGCTTTTTTCTATTTTATTAATTATTCCAATTAATTTTTTTATCATCGAAATTGTATGTTGAGGAAAATTGGCAATTCGAATATGATTTTCTTTATATTGACCATAACCCTTACCAATAATAAAACCTTCTTTTTCAAGTTTTTTAACAATAAAATCAGTTCGATTGCCTACATCAATAACAATTGTTGTTTTTGACCGGTAACAAAATTCTTTTATGAAAGGTCTTCCTATTAAAGAAGAAGAAAAATAATTATAAAGTAAATTTGATTTTATATCGATCTCTTTTCTTATTTGTTCAACGTTTTTTTTAATGATTTCTTTGGTAATTTTTGCTAACAAATAAATTCCCAAAACATTTGGTGTTTCTGGAGTTTGAAAAATTCTTGCTTTTGAAAATAAACTTTTAAAATCATGAAACCCGCCACTTGTTTTTTCGCTGTATTTTTTATTCACGACAATAACACTTAAACCAGCTGGCAAACCTAATCCCTTCTGAACAGAAAAAAATAAAATATCAACAAAATTAAAATCTATTTTTGGATAAGGGAAGGAGGAAACGACATCTAAAGCTAAAGGAATATCATAATATTTTTTTTTAATTTGATAAATTTCATCCATTGGCACCATCATCCCTATTGAAGTCTCATTATGGGTAAGGCATAATAATTCGGGTTTTTTTGTTATTTTTGCATTTAAAATTGAATTTGATTGAGAAAATTCAAAATAATCAGATTCTTTTCCAAGATTTTTTGCCATCAAATACCATTTTTTTGAAAAAGCGCCATTGATGAAGTGAAAACTTTTTTTCTTAACCATTGATAAAATAATAACCTCCATTGCTTCAATAGAGGAAGATAAAAAAGCGATTTCATGGGTTTCGGGAAGATTTAAAATTTTTCTGAGATTAAAAATTGCTTCCTTAAAAATCTTTTTAAAAATTTCTCCTCTGTGAGAAATTGAACCAATATCATCTTCAATGGCCTTTTTAATAAAAAAAGAAGCTTTTGGAGCTAATTGAGTCGGTCCAGGAGTAAAAAAGATTTTTTTTCTCATAATTAATATAAAATTCTGCATTTAATTGTGTGATCGACTCGTTTTAATTCTTCGAACATTTTTTTATTGCACCTCTTATTAATATCTATAATGACATAACCTATTAACTCATTTGTTTTTAAGTATTGATATTCAATATTAGCTTGATATCGGGTCAAAATACCATTTATTGATGCCAAAATTCCAGGAATGTTTTTATGAATATGTAAAAGACGATGGGTATTTTTTTTCATCTCACTTGTTTTAATCTGTGGAAAATTAACTGAAAGATCGGTTGAACCAGTGTTAATAAATTCAATAATTCTTTTAGTAACAAATTGACTAATGTTTTTTTGTGATTCAATTG
>JBBILO010000013.1:0-19719 GCA_037444855.1 Candidatus Roizmanbacteria bacterium
CTGGAAGAGAAAAGTATGGCTATGATTTTCAAACGATGATTGATGATTTTCTTCAATTTGTTCCCAAAGAGAAATTAACTGTCATTTTTGGTATGTATGGCTATGACTGGCAGGTTGACGAAAAAGAGAGGCCTTTAAATCAAGCTAAACCTTTAACACTTAATCAAATTCGAGAAAAATTTCTTTCATCTTCAATGCAACATTTTGACAACGATCGTATCAAAAATGTTACAAAAGAGTTTGAATGTGTTATTGATAATTGTATTATTACAAGAGACCAAATGGCAAAGGAAGTGGAAATTAATTATACAATCACCAGCGATCAACCTGATGAAAATGGAGTTTATCGAATTGATTATCATATTGTTTGGTTTGAAGATGAGGAGTCGGTAAAAGCAAAGACAGATTATTTAAAAGAGAAAGGGATTAATAAGATTTCCTTTTGGGCGATAACGTATTTTTAGTTGAAATCGGTTAAAATCAGTTAAAACTAGTTGGAATTAGTTAAAATCGGTTGAAATTTGTTGAAATCAGTTGAATAAATTATTTTTTAGATAAGAGTTTGTTGAATGAATTGATTTGTTTGCCTAAAATAATAAATTTTTCTTCTAACGTCTTTGTTTTAATCTGATATACAAGATTTATAATTTTTAAAAGACTAACAACTTCGTTAGCAGAACCCGAAGCGATTTGAAGATAGTTTTTAAATTGTTTTTTAGTTCTAAAATATCCTTCTGAGATATTGGTGAGAACGGAAATAGAAGCTCTTTTTAATTGATCGCATAAAGAAAAATCTTTAGAGAGCCGATAATTGTTTTTAATTAATAAATAAATCTCTTTAACTAAATTAAGAGCTTGATTATAAATTTTTAATTCATCTATTTTTCCCATCAATGTTTTTTTGTTTTTTTATTAACTGATTTCAACCGACTTTGACCGATTGCAACCGATTGCAAACTAAATGCATTCATCTGTTTCAATTTCCACATAAAAAGTGCAGGTTTTTTTCGAGCTTTGGAGGAGAGGACAAAACGCAAGGCTTCTTCTAAAACCGGTCTTGGGATTTGTTTGGCTAATTTTATATAAAGTGATCGATGGCGATAATCACCGAGTTTTTCTGCCAAATAAATACCGAAAGATTGAAACTCGCGGGAGATATATTTGTCTTCTAATGGATTAAAGTTTTTTAATACATCTGAGATTTTTTGCATAAGAAAATTTTACAATATTGACTTTCTTAATTTTTTTTGCTATTTTATTGACTATGGGAGATGAATTAGGTATAGCGGAATTAGCACAAGGATCGCAACAAGAAGTTCAACCAAGAAGTCAAGCTCCCCAATCGGAAGAAGGGGGAAGTTCAGGAAATTTATTGATTTCATTAAATGGCCACCCCAGAGAACAGTTAGCCCAATTGGCTGATCAAACTAGGTTAGAGGTAAAAGAAGAGAAAGAAAATCTTAATAAAAAGATGCAAATCCGGGAACAAAGGTATCTTGATGATTTTCCTTCAGAAAAGCGAGAAGAACTAAGACAAAGATATGAAGAAGAAGGAGCCCATAAAGAAGCAGTGGGAAGAGAACTTCATCAATTCGCAAGCGATCGGGGTATTAATCTTGATGAAGTTCCTCAGGAGTTAGCAGCGGTTGCCTTCGAAAGCGATAATAATTTAACAGAAAAAGCCTTAGAACGATTAGTTAATCAATTTTTTAATAATGAGCGGGCGAGTCTTAATCCGGAAAAACTAAATTTAGTTTTAGCGCAAACAAAAGAATATCTTCAGTTATTAAAACAAGCACAGGCAGAAGGTTCGATACCAAAAGATCTAAAGGCGGCTGATGTTTATCACTTAGTTGCTGATAATATCGCTGTTCTTGCTTGGCAGGATCGGGTGGCTTCAGAAAATCTTTTAGGCGATCATGGAGTCCGACACCTTGTTGGTCATAACATAAGAGTGGCTATGGAAATCGCGACCCTTCTTGAAGCTAAAGGAGTAAAAATTACGGCTCGGAAGAGGTATTTAGATAAGAAAGCTTTAATATTTTTAATTATCATTTATTAATGACGATATTAATGTTATATTTATAATATGAAAATGACCTATGTTGATCCTTCGGGAAACAAAGTGCAAGCGGCTTCGGCAGATAGTCAGAATGTTTCTGTCGTTGATGTTTCTTCTTCATCGGCTCAAAAAAATCCAGTAACGGCTAAATCTTCTTCGGTGACTGTTGTTCCTCAACCTCAAGTCAACAGTCCAGTTCCTCTTGATTCAGCCGAGGAATTCCGAGGGTTTATTGAAAGAGCGGTTTTAATGAGATTAAAGGTTTTGGCAGAAAACAAGCAGTTAACCGAGGAGACAGCTCGGCAGATCGCTCGATTAACACTTGATCTTATTCGTCCGGGAATGACGATTGAAGAGCTTTATCAAAAGGCGGTAAAACTTGATGATCATTATCAGGAGTTAGCACCGGTGGTTTTCCAGATTATGAAAGAGTATGAAGAAAAATACGAAAAAAAAGCTTTAGATCAGGTGAAGAATTTAGTGAGAAAGGGAGCTTATGAAGAGGCGACTGAAGTGGTAAAAAAAGTTTTGGCGTTTAAAGTTAATAGTGAAAATAATAAAAATGAGTAATTCTTCAGGAGAACAAGAGGGAGCAATGACTCAATCACCTGTAGAAGCTCAGCCAAATTCAGGAGGACCACCAGAACTTCAAGCAGTGTCATTAGCTGGTGGAGTGATTAAAGTTGCGGAAAATGGATTAAATAATGGCGACCCAAACGCAGTCCACCAAGCATTAGAACAAATAGCCGGTGATAGCGGAGAAAACTCTGATTCAGAATCTCACGGACAACCTAAAAATCCATCTCAAGAATCGCCATTTAAATTAATTTTAGACACCTTAACTGGCCAAGATGTTTCCGCAGCAATTGGAGAACTAAAAAAGTCTAATGATCCGGCGCAGAAAGCTTTAGGTTATGATTTAGAGATCGCTCAATGGCAACACCGCCTTTCTCAGCTAAATGAACTACCTGTAAAAAGCGATCAAGAGAAAGCAAGAAAACAGCAGCTTATTCAAAATGCCAAAGAAGAAATGGACAAACTGAAACAAGAACGAGAACAAAGGGCAAAAGACCAACCCTATCAATTAACAGAATCTATTGGTAAATTAGCAAAGGATGAAGAAGAAAAAAAAGAAGCTCAGGAGAATCCTTTAGGTTTTCTCCAGAAAAAAATATTAGAAGCTTCAAAAGGTGGCGATGAAGCAAGGGTCAAATTTTTAGAAGAGTTGGGAAAAACTTTTAATTTAAGCGATGAAGAAAAACAAGGCGTTCAAGAGCTAATCGATGCAGTAACAATGGAACAGGATGAAGAAAAAAGAAAACAAGTAATTAAAAAACGAAAAGAATTAGTAACAACCATTGGTGGATTGATGCTTCTTTTGGCAATAATCGAAATGTGGTTGATGATGAAGCAAAAATAAAGGCGGGCAGAGAGGAATGAATTGAACTTGACATTTTGTAAAAAATAATTTTTAATAAAAGAATGTCAGAGTCCCAAATAGGTCGAACTGAAACTGGTATTACTCCTGAAGTTTCCCAAGCGATTGAAACCGCAAAAAAATTAGCTTCCCCTGATTTTTTTTCTCAAGGAGTTAATCATCAAGGAAGATTAGTGAGACCTTCTGACGAATATACTGATGCTTCTTTAGTTAATGACCGTTTTATTTTTATTGGCACAGAAGAAGCAGGGCAAGAAGTTCCTCCAACGCAATTTTTAGATAGGTTAGATGGGGAGCTACCGAGTTTTGGCGGAAAAATTTCTGATGAGGGTAAAGAAAAATTAATTAACCAAGGGATTATTCAAGAGCAAAATGGTCAATTAATATGGGGAGAGAATGTTTCTCCAAAGACAAAACTTCAGGTTTTAGCTTCGGTGATGGAGGAGATAAAGAATAACGGTTTAGATAATTTTTGTCCAAGAAATATCGTTGGCGGAGACTTTCTCACTGGCCTGCAAGCTTTAGCCTTAGAATATGCTCGTCAATCTTATGAAGGTTATCAGCCCAGCGCATCTCAAGAAGAAAAAGAGATTGTTTACAAAAAGAGAACAAGAGCTGGTGAGGATAGATTTAAAATTTCAGTCGCCTACAGTGTTGGTGGTGAGTCACCAAAAATTGCTGTTGAGCGGGAGATGATTTTTAAAGTTGATGAAAGAAAAAAAATTAGGGTTGGCAATGAGAGTTTAACTTTTGGAGATTTATTAGGCCAAATAGAGACGATCGAAAACAATGGTGATCTTTCTCAATTAGCAAAAATTCCTGAAAAATTTGCTCAAGTTTTAGAACAAAATCCTCAGGAAGCCGCGGCGATCGTCTCCCGATTAAAAAAAGAGATGGCGATGCGACTAACTTCGCCTTCGCTTTCCGATGAAGACAAGCAGCAACTACAAGCACTTTTAGGTATTCCGCCTGACTCTTTTAATCAAGAAAGTTTTAATCAAGCTCTTAAAACTTTGTTTAAACTGGATTCTTTGATTGGGCCGATGCAATCTTCAAATAAACAAGAACAAGATAAAGCATTTGAGGAATATTACCGCCAAATTTACGAGTTGGGCGCAGTGATTTTTGGGACAGAAGGATTACAAAGATTGGTCGAGGTTGACCTTCGATCGGCGGTTGCTTTTTCTGATATTCTTTTACCACCAGAGGTAAGATTGGCGAGAATCCAACTTGAACAGCAATTAGCCGAAGCTAAAAAAACTGCTCGGGAACAGGTAGAAGATGAAAGGTTAAGGGAGGTCTTGGGTAAGTTAGCTTTAGCAGATGAAAATTATCAAAAATTAAACTCTCAACTTAATCAGTTAAGACAAACTCAAAGAGAGGCGATTTTGTATGCTTTTGGAGTGAAATTTAAAGACGGTAGACCAGTAATTGCCAATCCTTCAGATGAAGTAAAACAATTGGCGGTAAAAATAAAAGAGCAATATGACAAAATGATGGAAACCGGTCAGGTTGGAATTCTTGAGGCAAATCGACAAATGGTTTTAGAACTATTACAAACTCAAGGTGTAGGCCTTTCAGAAGAACAAAAAAATGCTCTTTTTACCGCATTAAGTAATAAAGGAAGAAAGTCTACAGATGAGATTATTAGACAATTGGGAATCGATGAAAATCACCCCTCTTTTTCTTTATTGCGAGCGATTATTGCTGATGGTAATCGAGTCAAGAACGCTGTTTGTGGTTTAGGAAGAAGAGTGGTTGATTCTTATAGTCAAGTAGAAGATTTAACAATCGAGGGTGATATTTTATCAATGGGTTTGAAAGGAGTTGAGTATTTATATCGGCATGGAAAGTTTAATGAAGAAGAAATAAAAGCAAAAGTTGTCATCCCGGGAAGACCAGGGGAAAAACCACCTTTAGAATTACCCGGACAAGTATCGCTTTATGAGACGGTTCAAGGAGCGGCAACAAGAAGAAGGATTGAAGCAGAAGCAGAAGCAGTAATAGCAGAACCAGAAGAACCAGCACAAGCAGAAGCAGAAGTACCATCAGAAGCACAAGCAGAAGTAAAAGCCGGAGAATTAGAAGAAGTAGAAACTCTAGAACAAAGATTGAATCGAATGACTAACGTCAATCAGAATGTAATAGAGAGTGATGAAAGAAAAAAACAAAAATTAAGAGAAATTATTCAGCAAGAAAGACCGGAAAATGTAAGAAGAAGTTTAGAAAGATTACAAAAAGAATTAGGGGATGCAAAAGAACAATTAGCTTCTTTTGACGAAACAACGATCTCTTCTCTTGCCAGTGAAATTTATGCCCGTGGAGTTGGACAAAAATCCTGGCGTGAAGCAGATCAAATGAGAAAATTGGGCGAAACAAGAGTTGTTTTAAGAACGAATGATGGACAATTAATTGATATTACTGAAGAGTTAACTAAAATGGAGTTTGAAGGCGAAAAACCATCAGGAGAGCGTAGTAAATTTAAATTGTCAAAAGAAGCTATTCTTCAATCTCCAGAATTGGCAAAAGAATTAATGGGTGAAGTTTTATTGAGACGCCTTTACGAATCTTTAGTTTCTTCTCTTGAGCAAGCAGTTAAAGCAAAAAAACAAATCGAAGCCCAACGTTTGGCAGAAAAGAATTTAGCGGCTCTGGAAGAAAAAACGCATCTTCGAGAACTGCTTAGTGGTTTAAAAGAAGAAAAAGAAAGAGAAACAGCCCAAAGAGATTTAGATAAAGTTAAAGCGGTTTTAGGAGATGATGAAAAAGCTTTTGCTTTGGCTCAAGAGGTTTTGGGAAAACTTCATCGTCGTGGGGCTTTCAGACGAGATATTAATCGTTTTAACCAAATCGCAGAAAAACTAGCAAACCAACTTGAACAGCAAGCGGGCTGGAATCCTGAAACCCACGGAGCCAATGTAGAGGCGGTTAAAAGAGCGTTGCTTTATTACGCGGCAGCAACACCTCCAGCTGCTCAATCTCCAGCACCAACTGAACCACCAGCAGAAGAAGCAGCACCATCAG
The DNA here is from genome assembly GCA_037444855.1 of Candidatus Roizmanbacteria bacterium. Taxonomy (GTDB): domain Bacteria; phylum Patescibacteriota; class Microgenomatia; order UBA1406; family GWC2-37-13; genus JBBILO01. The sequence goes on from JBBILO010000013.1 coordinate 6,525, forward strand.
CTGCAGAACCAGAAACACCAGTAGAAAAATCAGAAGAACTACAAGCACAAGCAGCAGTAGCAGAAGAAGAAGAATTACAACGAAAAGCTCAAACAGAATTTGGTATTTCTCCACCAACAACAGAAGAACTTAGAAGGAGAAGAGAAGAAATGAGAAAAGCAGTTGTTCAATCACTTAAAAAGGCTGGCGCTGCCGTTAAAAAAGCCGTCGGTGGTGTAGGTGAAAAAGCACAAGAAGTTGCTGCGAAAATGAGAAAAGAAAGCAATGACAAATTTCCTCCTAAACCTCAAAGAAGAAATAACGTAATTTAATTTTTTCTTTAAAAAAAATAAGAACACTTATATTGATTTCTATTATAATTATTTTATATGGCTAAATTTAAAGAAGTGGCAAATTCTTATTGGCGAGAATCGTTACAAACGACCCAAAAATTTGATATTGAGAGAGTAATTGAAGAAATAGAAGAAAAAGTTGGTGGCGTTAGTTTTCTTACTCAGGCAATATGGCGAATTGGCGGACAAAAATTTTTCCCCCTTGATCCCAACAAACTAGTAATCGAAAAAGACGGAGAATCTGTTCTTAACTATCTTCCCCAAGATGATGAGCGAAGAAAACGATTTGAAGAGGTAAAGCAAAGGTTAGTCGAAAATTATGTTCTCAGTCAAGATGATGTTCTTATCTATGCCTATCTGGCAGAAATATCAGAGGAAGAATACTTGTCTCTATTGGCAAATCCAAAACAACTTCCTTCGATAGATGAAATCAGAAAAAGAGCTCAGGAAGAAAGATGGGATCTTTATGGCTATTTTGATGATTTATTAGCAGAAGATCCAAAAACCTTAGAAGAATGGCAAAAGAGAGGGTTTATGGTTCCTAAAAAACGTTCGAAAGAGGAACTTTACAAACAAACTTTATTAATAGTTCGGGATAAAGACCCGCTTCCTCAAACAAAGTATAATCCTGAACGCTTTTTCGATCAAAGTATTTTTAATTTTCAGGAAGGAGGCTTTGCTTTAGATAGTTTTAAAGATTATCTTATGAGTTTGGAGAGAAAGATGATGATGTTAAGAGAAATGGTTTTAGATAATCCGCAAGACAGTCAGCTTACTGCCCTTGAAGCAGTTTTAGGCGATCGATTAAGTTTGGCAACAAGAGAGGCGGCAAAACAGATTTTACTAGCAGCTGATTGCGGCCAATGTCAACTTAATCATCGAGAAAGGAGACAATTAGAAAATGTTTTAAAAATGGGTAATTGGTCATTTATTTTTGGATGGAATAGGGAGATAAAAGATGTCTTTATCGAAAAAAATGGTAGGAAAGCATGGCAAGAAAAAATGAAAACCATTCAAAAATATTTACCGACTTTTTCCCTTATTAGCAAAAAACTAGGAGAGATGAGCGAAAAAAGATTGCCTTTTGCGATAGAACTTCCTGAAGAACCAGAAAAAAATCAAGCAACCAATCTTTTAAATGAGTATTATCAAAAATGGTTGAAAAGAGTTAAAGATTATCGAAGATTAAGGCGGACATTTATTATTGGAACATTGTTTGCTCCTATTGCCGCCTTAAGTCTCATCTCTAAAGAGCCTCTAGTTAAATCTGTTGTTCAAGATTTGCCCGAAACCGCTAAAGCGGCTTATCAAAATATCTTTTTACTTTTAGGCGAATCTGCGCCTTCTTCTTTAAGGAGATTGAATCAGATTAAAGATATTGCTTCAATTTTAAGTCATCAGAGAAGAGAATTTGGAGAGGATGTCTTTTTTCAAGTAGGTTTAGATTATTTTGGAAAATATATTGAAAGAACTTCTCAAGAGTATTTTCCTAATCTTAGAATCGAATCTTCATCTGATTCCGAATTAAGCGAAGTTAATTTTTTAGAACAAGGACCTAAACTGCCGCAGACGCTCAGGGAACTATTGACAAGTTTAGAGAGCGCAACAGGCAGGCAACGATTTATTGATGAGTTAATTTATAACTTTTATCAAATTGGAAGTTTTCGATTTGCGGATGAAGATCGGTTTACTTTTATTCCTCAAGAGGAGTTAAGTCAAAGGCTAGATAACCTAATTCAAAGAATAAAAGACTTATTACAAAAGGAAGGAGATAAAAGTTTATCCATTGACAGTCTTAATTCTGCATCAAGAAAACAACAGGCGATTTCTGACTGGCAGGAGCTAATTGAAGAGGTTTTAAAATATTATATTCCCCAGTTAACAGATTGTATCAGAGTTCTTGAACCGGAAATTAAAGGTAATCCTTATGCTCCTTCTTCCTACACCGACTGGCCATTGGAGTTTGTCGCCAAAAGGTTGGGTTATTTACAGACAGAAAAGCTATTTGAAAAAATTATTGACCAATTAAATTTTGACATTCAGCCACCGATTAATATTAAGGGTCAACAAGAATTGGATAATTTTTTTGAAAATAATAGTTATTTAGGCTTTAATCAACAAAAATTTATCCAGTGGTTGAGTAAATTCTCAAATTCTTTCGGCGATGACAAGACAAAATGGGCTTTTATTTCTTGGGCTCTCAGTTTAAACGAAACAGGGGAGATTGATCTTAACTTAATCTCTTCTTTTGTTGACCTTAACCGATTTAATCAAGCGATTAGCCGATCTTCTACGAGTGACGGCTTAATAGATGGTGGTGTTAGTGCTTCGGTTGCCGCTGGGTTAATCCAAAGTTCATTAAAAGGAGGTATTAGACGGGATATGTCTAGACGAGACTTTTTAAAATTCGCTACCGTTGTTGGTAGTTCAGCAGCTGCTCCCTTTCTTGTTCATAAAATTGGTGAACATTACGAATCGCAGTTTGAAATTGTTGATACCGTATTAAAAAAAATGAACGGCCGTATTTGGGTTGAAGTAGAAGAAAGATTAAAACCAATTTTAACTTTAAACCCTTTAGGATTTTCTCAAGCCTTAATAATTCGAACCAAAACAGGAGAAGAGCTGGGCCGATATTTTGAAACGAATAAAGAATCAATACCCTTTGAGCACATTCCGGAAAAAGTAAAAAAATTTTTAATTGCTGTTGAAGATAAAAGATTTTTCGACCATAATGGTGTTGATTCAATAGGAATAATTCGTGCTTTAAGTTCGTCAGGAGAAGGCGGTGGAGGTTCAACCTTAACCCAGCAATTAATTCGCTTGCTTTGTTTCTCTCAGGAAGAGCTTTTAAAAGAGAGAACCAATAGCGATTTAGCTTACCGGAGAAAAGCAGTAGAAATCGTTGCTTCTTTACTCTTCGAAAAAAAATGGCAAGATTATTTTATTAGTCGGGGATACAGTGAGCAAGAAGCTAAAGTAAAGACAAAAGAAAAAATTTTAGAGCTTTATTTAAACAATGTTCCTTTTGGGCCAAATATTTACGGAATTAAAGCAGCAGCAAAATCTTATTTTAATAAAGACCCTTCTCAATTAACCGATCTCGAAATTGCTTTTCTTATCGGAATAATCCAAAATCCAGTTGGTTATAATCCTTTATCAACTTTTTATTACGATCAGAGCGGTCAAATAGTAATTACTGGTTCAAAAAAAACAGGAGGCACAATTAATCTTAATGAAGTTCATCCGGCGGTAAAAAGATTGAGAAGGGATATTATTCCGTTATTGATTAAAATGAAAGTAGCAGATGAAGGGTTAAAAGACAAGGCTTTGAAAACCGCTATTACTCTTACCCCCTTTAGACCAGATTCAAATTTACAACCTTATATTGATCAAGTTATCAACTGGCTAAGTCGACGCCTACCCCCTCAAAAAATTTTTTCTGGTTTAGAAGTAAATGTCTCATTAGATTTAGGATTGCAAGAAGAGCTTGAGCAGAAGATATTGGCTGAGATTGAAAAAGAAAAAGATAAAGGAGTCGATGAAGGCGCAATTATTATTCTTGATGGCGAGACAGGGGGAATTTTAAGTGTTGCCGGAGCAAGAGCTATACCTCAAGACACCAACCCAATTGTTGATAATGGAGTAGTTTTTGGCGAAAACTTTCCAGGCTCATCAGTAAAACCAATAACATATGCGGCGGCTTTAGCCGAAGGAAAATTAGCAGAAGGAGAAAAACTTACCGGGAATAATTATCGGGGTATAAGAAACGCTGGTAATGGCAATTATGAAAATCAACCTTGGCCGGTCGCTTTAGCATCTTCATTAAATACAGCTGCCCAGCAGTTGGCTGATCGTTTGGGAGCGCTTAGATTAAGAAGGCTCTGGGATAGATTAGGATTAAGAAAATCTGAATCCTTATCTTTAGCCAGCCTAAGCACCAATATCACATTAGGAACAGAAAGAGTTCGGCCAATTGATTTAGCCAGAGCCTATATTACTTTTATTAATGATGGTAAACTTCCTCCAACTTCTTTAGTTTCTAAAGTTATGCAAAGAGGAAGAGAATTATTTAATCCCCAAAACCAATCATTGCCGGTTTTTTCCACCGATGTAGCCCGGGAGATATTTAACGCTTTAGGCGATCCGGAAAACAAAACTTTGCCCAACATCGAAACATGGACCGCTTTAAGAGATAGTCGTACAGAAGATAATCAAATTTGGTACTTTGCCAAAACCGGAACCGAGAGCAATCCTCAGGGAGGTCAAAGAGCGGTCTGGGTTGCCGGGGGTATGATTCATCCCTCCACAGGAAAAAAGTATATCGTTGTTACCTATTTGGGGACACAGAATAATCAAGGGATGAGTTATGATGTTTGGGGTTCATCGACTTTGGCTCCTTTATGGCGTAGCATTCTTGATATAATAAAAGGAGAAGAAAAAAATTATCAGTAATCGAGAGAAGGCAATAACCTATGTCAGAAACAGCCGAATTAATAACACAAGAGGTAATCAAATCTCCGGAACAGGAATTTTTTTCATCAGAATACGACGCGCTTCATATTAGGTTGCTCTTAGGAGGAAAGGCTTTAAATCCCGACAACTATCAATTACCTCAAGTCGATAAAACTCAGATTAAAGACTTTGAAGAAAGAAGAGAGAATTATCAAGTATTTAACGAAGCCTCAACCAAAGAAAGACAAAAATTAGTCGCCACAAGTGAGGAGAAATTAGAACAAGCGATTACTGATTGGATCATCGGAACAAAAGACAAAAAAGGGATGCGGGAATTGTTAACTCAAGATTTTGACAAATATTTTGAAGCGGAAAAAGCGAAAAGATGGCGAACAACTTTAAATCAATTCTTGAAACACTTAGGAATAGAAGATATTTCTCAGGCAACTAAAGATGATATCAGACAAAAAATCTATGATCGTTATTTTACCGGAAAAAATAAAAGATCTAATATTTATCAATTTGTTTTAGATGTCTTAATCTCCCAAAACCATGATTTTTCCGCCATTAAAAACAACATCGATGTTTATCAATGGTTTGCCGGTATTTTTGGTGTTAACTCCCAACAGTTGGTCGCTCATTTAATCGCCGCCGAAGCCGAATATCAACAAGATCCCGATGTCCTTATTGCTAAAGCTAATGCCGATACGGATAAAAAAGACGACAAAGGTCAACCTATCGGAAGGATAAACGTCTTAAATGAAAAAGAAAAAGAAGTTTTAAGATTTGTTTGGCAAAAAGAAGAAGATACCTCAAAAGATGAAGGGGAAAGCCAAGAGGAAAATGAAACGAGTATTGTCGTTGAAGGAGAGGATCAAGAAGAAGAGAAGTCTGATTTACAAAAAGAAGTTGCCGACTTAAAAAAAGAACTTGAAAAAAAGGCGGCAGAAAAAGAGGATGGAATTCTAAGAGCAATAACTTCTACCACCGGCAATGATATGTATATCTATCAACAAATTATTTGCCACGAAAATTTTAGGATGCGTGATGCTTCCGGCAAAGATATTTATTGGCGAGGATATTTAATGGTGGAAGAAGAAGATATCCCTCAGGCAGTGAGATTACTTTTAAAGATTGCTTCAACAAGAACAAAAAAAGGTTTGCCAACAAAATTTAAATGGTTGGTAGGATATAAAAATCCGGACGATGAAATTGATGAACATATAGGAGATTATTCAATGTTAGATGATGAGGTTGGGCGAGTAGTTATTTATGGTCAAACACAAGAGGAAATTAAAGAAATTTTGACCGCTTTATCCCAACTTTCTGAATGGCAAGAGATTGAAAAAAGGAGAAGAGACAATCGGCCGGTCCGCAGACCTGGAACTTCAGCTTTAGAACTGGAGATAAATGGGAAAAAAGAAGAATTTCGCACTCTTTGTTATGGTGAAGCGCAAGGATTTTCTGAATATGCGGCTGTAGATCCGTTATGGCGCTTTACTCGTAAAGGATATTTTACTCAAGTATTGTTATCACCGGAGCAAATTCGTGAGGATGCCAAAAAGGCGCAGAAAAGATTAAGTGAAATTTATAATTTAGATAAAGAGATACTTCTTAGAAGTCGTTTTTTGTTTATTGAAAAAATCAATGAAATTTCTGAAAGGGATGGAAAAAGGAACGGAATCATAAGACCCACGGAAAGAGATATAACTGATTTAATTCAATCAATCAAAAATGAGCCGGCATTCAACACACATATAAGCGAAATAAGAAAAATATATCCAGGGATGACCGATGACCAATTAATAGCCGAGTTTATTAATGATATGAACCTTCTGAGACTTCAAAATTAAAAAGATAAGATGATTTTATATCTTGCTATCTTCCGGCAGTTGGTGGTTAAAGGGTTAGGAAGAACTTCAGTAAGATATATTGTTTGGAGGTAAGTTTGAGGAAGATATGATCTAAATGATATCTAATTGCTTATTTCAATTTATCCCCGTTTTTTTCCTATTATTGTCACCATTAGTTTATTATTCTTAATAAATTGAAGCTTTACACCTTCAATGAGAATTCCAGCCTTTTGTTGGTCGAGTTGCCTTTGGATAGCCCTTTGTAAATATTGATAAAAAGGTTGTTGCTTTAGCTTTTCAGCTACATTGTGTCCTCCAATCGTTTCTGGCTGAGAAGTTAGTAGTCTAAACTGAATTTGGTTATCAGGAGCGTTAGTTAGAACAAAAAAGAGAGATATTTTGGGTTTAAAAAAACCAGCATCTATCTCAATTTCTACATTTCTTTTACCTTCCTGATTAAAAATTTCTATCGTAGGTTTTGGATCTTTTAATAATTTTCTCTTCTTAATGGCTTTAGGTAATGGAATTGATGATAGGATATTTTCAACAGCTGATAATAACCCGTCTTTGTCTAAATGAATTTTTACCGTTTCTCCAGCCTCTATTTTTTGTTTGGTAATCCCCAATATTTCATCAAAAGATTTAGCTTCGCAGGCTTCTTAAACAGTTTCTTCTATCAATTGTCTTCTTGCCGCTGGTGGAAGCGCATAGTGTGGAGAAGTTTCTAGAAGTCTTTTTATCTCTTTTTTCTGATCTTGAGTTAAATTATTTCTTATAAATCCAAGGGTTAAATCGTAATGAACGTTTTGCTCTCCTTGTTTTAATTTTTCTTCAATTTTTTTTGCTTCACAATCCATTAGAAAGTAAAGAATGGAAGTAAAATGAGGTCTTTTGGTAATATATTTACCATTAGGGGTTTTTACATGCCCGTCCAATAGTTCTATCAGTCGACGAAAATCTTCTGAAGTAAATAGACTTCTGGCGAAATACCGAAACGTTTCCTCTTCAGACATACCTTTTTCTTGAGAAACTATTTTAATTAACTCTATTAAAACTTCTCTTTCTTGTTGATAGATGTTTGGCATATCGATAACAGCGTTGTTATCAGTTGCCCACCTCGCTATGATTTCCTCAGTGACCGCTTCGTCTAATTCAGTTCCACGAATCCAGAAAGTAACGCTTGTTGAATCATTTTCTTCTTGTTTCTTAACAGGTTTAGAGACAAGCAAGCCTAATTTAGCTAATTGAGAGAGGGATTGCTTTTTCCAATAGGCTAAATCTGAAAAAAGATGAACAAGTTCGTGAGGAGAAACTTCACTAAAAACTCTTTTTAAAAACTGATTAAATTCGCTTTGAGGAATTCGTCGCCAACCTTCTTGATAAGCTAATCTTTTAGCGGCATTATCGATAATCTCAAGATCTAAAAATAAGCCAGGCGTTAAAGGATTAACAAAAGCTAAAGCGCCATTTGGATTGATAATTTTTGCCATCTTGCCACTAATGGGTATAATCTGAATTTTATCTTCATAAGAAGGTATTTTAATTCCGTATTTATTTTTAAGATATTGAGGAAAAGTGGGATGAACTTCACTTAATTGCCCGACAATCCATCGACCAAACTCATCCATATTTATTCCTTTTTCCTCTAAAGCTCGATAATTTTCCTCTATTTCTTTTTCTATCGCTTTAACAATTTGAAGAGGACTGCCTTGTTCGGCTAAAGAAGGATAGGTCTCTACTAATATTTTGGCGATATAGTTAAGTGGATTTGGTTCAGGTAATTTTCGAGGTTTGTCAGGTTCAAATTTGACATATTCCCATTTTAGAGGAGGTATTGTTTCGGCTGTTTGGGGTGGCGAAGTTGATTGTCTTGAATCAAGTTCTCTTTTCAACCGACTGGTTTGATAAAGCCAATTAAGACAGGTTTCTTCGGTAGGATTTAACCAGTTTATTCGACTAGTAATTTGTCCATCTATAATTTTGGATTCGTTAGCCTGATTAATTAATTTCTGCATTCTTTGTTGATCAGCCAATTTAATTCTTGTATGAATTAATTCTCTAATTACTTGATTGGCGTGGATTTGTTTAGGTTCTTCTTCTTGATTTGAAGAACCAAAAATTCCGGCGAACCACTGAATAATATCAAGATCAGCAACAATTTCATCATAATTGTTGTTATAGGCAGCAATTATATCGTCGATGAATTGATTGAGATTGGAAGGAATACAGACTTTTTCTTGGCCAGTTTCTGTTGTTATTGTGACAGTTGTTGTTTCTCCTTGTTCTTGAGAGGTAAAATAACGCTGATAAATCCGCTGAGCTGTTTGTTCATTGAAACCATTAAGGTTAATGCCACCAATCATTCGCTGACTTAACCGATTGATAAAATTTCTATTTTTTGGGTCTTTAAAAATAGAGACCATTTCTGCTACCCAGATCTCCATTTGTTTTTCAAATTTTTTTTGTTCATCTAGTTGAGATAAATTTGCATCTTTGTTAATGATTTCTTGCCATCTTTTTTTCCAGTAACTTACTCGTTCAGCAGTTGAACCGATGGCGGCGATCGCCACTGTTTGATTAAGATTGGTCAATTGTTCGTCTGTAATTGGAGGTAGATTTCTATTGTTGGGATTTAAAGCTTCTCCACCTAGCGCCATTCTTGTATGAAGAGCAATCATCTCACCATCGGTTGGAAATCTTTCTGGGGGGAGAAGTGAGTCCTGAGCCAATTGTCGTTCTGTCATAATAATAAGTTATTATATAATTTTTTAAAAGTTTTTGGTGAATATTTAGAAAATAGCTGAAGAAAATCATTTTGACTGAAACAGCTCTTCTATCTTCAAAGGAAAACAAACCAATTCAAAAAAAAGATTATCCAAATTTATCGAAAGGCGCATTAAGAAAATTTGGTCTTATCGCAGGAGCGCTACTATTATTATTAGGTTCATGAGGTGCCGGATATAGCTTCTTGTCAAAGATTTGGGATAAAGAAACTCAGCCTTTGGTTATTGAAGAAACTCTTTTTGCTAATTCTCAACAGTTATTAATTGAATCCATAGTTCAGAATCAATCATCGGGTCACCCACTCCTTTTTCGCCTCCTACTTCTTCTCCCAATCCGTCTCCCACAATCTCTCCCATTACTAGCTCCACACCAATCGATGTCCTTTCTTCATCTGAAATAGCCGAAGCCAACAACGTTGAATTGGCAAAAATGATGAATTTTCTTAAAGAATATCCTTTGATTGAAATAAAATCTAATCAGTTAAACTAAATTCTAAAAGAGAGAGGATTTAGCTTCCTACCTGAAACAATTCTCTCAATAGAACAATTTAAAAATTTCTACGTAGGCTATGCTATTGGATTAGGTAAGAATAAGACGCTTGAACATTGGGCGCTGCAATATAATATCGCTCAAAGCTGTGATTTTTTGATTATGATGCTCGATGGAACGTCGAGCTCTGTTGAGGCTTTTCATACTAATTATAAGGCGACTGTTTTTGATTCCCAAACGGTTTTCAAACCGATTTTACTTTTCAAACACTAACTTCTGATTACCCCGAAGCATCAAAAACATTAGAATTAATGGATGATCGAGTGATTAAACTTCCTCCAGATATTTATTTGAGTAATGTAATTAAAAATTCTAATCAACATCGATATGCTTTTGATTTTAGTGAACCACCTACTGTTAACACTGTAAACGAAAAATTTTTGGTATGAGGCTCATCTGTCGGTTATTTTGTAATTTTTTATGGAGTACCAATTGAAAATCCCTCTCCATTAACGATTACTCTTCTTAAAATAATTAGATATCCAAAACCACCTATTCTCTCTGATATTAATAATAAAAACAAGCTATCGATTGATCATTTGTCCTCATCCAAATTAAGCGGCCTACTTCTGTTTGTAGATGTCTCCTCATCTTCTAATCACTAGTTATTTTAAAGCCAAAAAATTATTTAGGTAAATTTTATATATTTAAGATATCTTGTACCATCTCTCCCAAGAAGGTTGACTACCACGTTATTTAATTCTTCGCTATTCTTTAACACAAAATTAGGTGTGGTGTTATCTAACAAGGTTGCCAATAGTTTTTCTGGATAAAAAATCGCCAAAGGTGATATTCTTTCATCGCTCCACGAATCTTTTTGATCAGCCATCTCACCCTGACGTCTCCGAATCAAATTATTAACTGTTTCAGACCATTTCCTAAAAAAATATTCCATCATATCTCGAATCAAGCCAGGATTTTCAGTGTTCCTGGATTCTAATTCTTTTTGCAAATCTATTTTTCGCCATTGTGATAATGAAGTCTTCACTAAATTTTTAAAACGCCCATCGGTAATTTCTTCGTCGATTACCTCTTCTAGTACTTTTATCATTAATTCTTTTGTTTTAGGCAGCATTGAAAGAAAATCCACCCAAGGTTCCGCTCTTGCATTGCTTCGACGATATGGACCGTCTGATAAAAACAAGGAATCAATTTGTCCCAGCAACTTTCCAATTGGTGAGTTTTGAGGAAGAATTTGTTCTAAATGAGAGAGGTTTATTGTCGGTGTTTTTCCTTCCGAAGTATATCCGATGGCTGTCTTTGGTATACCTAATTGTTCGGCAGCTTCAATAACATTATTATCCCAACTTTTGCCTTCTATTTGGGTAATTTTTGCTTCAAAGCCTTTAATTTGTCTAATTAGTTCTTCTTTTTCTTGAGAATTGAGTAATAATTTTTCGGTGGCTCTTGCTTTTTTTTGTTGCAAATCACTCAATTGATTCTGTGGTTCTTCTCCGGCTTTTTTAAATGTTTCCTGTGAATTGGTTTCTTGAATAGCTGATGAAACACATTTTTTCCATTCTTCCTCTCCAATTATTTTGATTATTGCCTCACCGCCGTGATTTCTTAATAACCAAAGGATTTGTGCTCGGCGGTAGTCTACTGCTAAATTAGGGTATCTGCCTAATAAGCTTTGATTGTCGTTTATTTGAACTATTAATTTATAAAGCCCTTCGGGTAAATCAGAAAATTTTTGAGGATCTAAATTCATCAGTCCGTCAAAAAAATTAGTCTCACTTATTTGATTGACTAATTTTTCTAAAAAGGTGCTTTGCCATAGGGTTTTTTGTTCTTGATTTAATTCCGGAATTCTGTCTTCAAATCCTGTTAAAGAGAAATCCAATGGTCGCGCTTTTGTATATTTACCTAACAAATTTCTCTCAAAAATTTGATTAGGCTCGGGCGGTATTTCGGCGACGCCAGATTTAGAAGTACTTTCTTTCCCAATTTTTGACGTTTTGGATAAATCACGAGAATCTTTATTAAATGCATCTCTTGTCTTAAGAATTGTAGCTATTTCACCCATTGCTTTTTTGTCTTCAAGAAGAATCGGGTGGTCTTTCACCAACTGATTTATCGCTTCTTCAAATGTCCTTTTTTCTTGAGACAAATCTTGAGCAGTTTTCTCAAGTTCTGCTAATTGTGTTTTTAGAGTAGTCAACTGGCTTCGCAAATTTTCTAAACTTTTCTGATCTTCGTTTCTCAATCCTTCAGCTAACCTTCCAAGTTTTTCACTTAATTCTACCGCAAAACCTTCTTTAATTATCCTAACAGGATATGGTAAATTTCTTGAAAAACCTGGATTAACTATTCCAGCAATTAAATTACTTCTTTCCTTGTCACTTAATAAACCCGGGTTTTCTAATAATACCCTTATCCCTTTTTCTGTCAAAATTCGTACTCTCATGTCCGTTCCTTCTCTATCAATTCTACCTGTTGTCTCCTTTTCAATGATGACTTTAATATCCTCCAATTGGTAAGAGCTTGTTAATAAACTTTCTCTGCCAGGCTCGTTCATAAAAAAAAATTATATCAAAAAAATAAATTTGTCAAGGGGTTATAGATTCTATGAAAAATTTTGTTTTATAAAATCAATAATTTGGGTTTTAATCACAGTCTAAAATCTTATTAAAATATGCGATACAATATTTTTATTCTTTTATAAGATAAAAAGGTTTTAATTTAATAAGAAGAAATAAATGAAAAGGGTGGTTAAACTGAAAATATATACAACAATTATTAGTTATCAATCGCCCTATGTGGCATTTTAACAAAAATTAGGAATCGAGGGATTTAAAATTTTTTAAAGGGGTGTTAACTGACAAAATTATGTTATCGGCGTTAATTACTATCTGGTTATTACCACAACTTTTGACAGAGAATCAATGATCTCTGCGCAAGTTAAGAAACATAGATAACACTTCTGTATCACAATATATCAATAGATATGAACTCAGGAAAATTAAGTAATGTAAGAACATATTCCATAACATATAATCTCCCATATTGGTTTATTAAGTTTGTCAAAAAACATTCTATGATAGATATCTCATCAACCGCTCAAACAAGACTAGCGATGATTGAGTTTTATTATCAAATTAAAAGTGTTTCTGTTGTTTGTAAATCATTTAAGATATCAAGAAAAACATTCTATAAATGAAAAAGCAGATTTGAATTACAAGGTAAAAGACTATCTTTTCTAAAAACACCAAAAACAAAAAGAAA
>JBBILO010000014.1:0-17856 GCA_037444855.1 Candidatus Roizmanbacteria bacterium
ATCATCTTTAAAAATAAAAATTTAGCCTGTGGAGAGATGGTTCTTTCCTCAGGATTTTACTATCCAATCAAAACTTATTTTGATTTTAAAGATGTTGATCCTTTATCTTCTCTTTTAGGTTTTCTTTCAAAACAACCAAAAGAACTTTATTTTATGATCCAAATTCTTTTAACTCAAGCCTCAACCAACTGGCAAGACCAGACAACAGCAGCTGCCTCAAAGATGCATTATGATGTCTCATCTGGGCGATACACTCAAAACCCTCTAAAAATGCTGATGATGAAAAAAACCTCTTTTCAAGGAGGAAAAGTAGCTATCAGACTGTTGGTTTCATCATCAAACAAAGCTATAAATCCTTTACCTTTTCTTTATAATTTAGCCGGGACTTTTGGCTCATTTTCACTTGGTGAAGGCAATCAATTTGTCTTTAAAAAACCGTTAATTTTTAAAGACTGGCTTTTAGAAAAAATCAAAAAAAGAAAAATCTCTTATTTTGAAAAACAAGATCAGATTTTAAACGCTCAAGAATTAGCTACTCTCTGGCATCCTCCGGGATATCTTTTATCAGGAATAAAAAATATCGCTTGGGGAAAAACCTTAAAAGGAGAACCTCCAGAAAATCTACCTATTGCAACATCTTCTTCTTTCATTCCCGCACAAGCGGGAATCAAGACCCCCAATCAGGTTGGGGATGATATCCAAAATATGAAAATGGATATCAACTTTTTTGCCAAAACTGAGTTTAAAAATCAAGAACAAATTTTTGGTATTAAGACTTTTGACCGAAGAAAACATATCTATATCATCGGAAAAACCGGCGCTGGAAAATCAACTCTTATTGCTAATATGGCAATTGATGATATCAGACGCGGACGCGGACTGGGGATTATTGATCCTCATGGAGATTTATGCGAGACTGTTTTAGACTATATCCCAAAAAGAAGAATCAACGATGTTGTCTATCTTGAACCTTTTGATATGGAAAGACCTTTTTCTTTGAATGTTTTAGAGGTAAAAAATAAACAGCAAAAAGATCTTGTCGCTTCAGGCATTGTCTCGATTTTTTACAAACTTTACAAAGATTCTTGGGGACCAAGATTAGAATATATTTTAAGAAATGTGATTTTGACTCTTCTTGAGATACCCAATGCTACTTTGGTTGATATCTTATCTCTTTTAGCCCATCAAGATTATCGAAAAAAAGTCATCAGCAGACTTCAAGATCCTATTTTGAAAAATTTCTGGGAAAAAGAGTTTGCCAAAATGCCTGATCGGCTCAAAGCCGAAGCTATCTCTCCTATTCAAAATAAAGTTGGTCAGTTTGTCACCTCAAGGATGATAAGAAATATCATTGGCAAGCCAAAATCAACTGTCAATCTAGAAAAAATAATGAATGAAGGAAAAATCCTTCTTTTAAATCTTTCTCAAGGAAAACTCGGTGAAGATAATGCCGCTCTTCTTGGAGCAATGATTATCACTCAGCTTCAACTGGCAGCGATGAATCGGTCTTTTCAAAAAGAAGAAGAAAGACGAGATTTTTTCCTTTATGTTGATGAGTTTCAAAACTTTGCTACCACTTCTTTTATCAAAATTCTATCTGAGGCAAGAAAATACCGGCTGTCTTTGACTTTAGCTAACCAATATATCGATCAGCTTGATGAAGCGGTCTCAAAGGCGATTTTTGGCAATGTCGGCACACTAATTTCTTTTGTTGTTGGCAGCCGTGATGCTTATATTTTATCTAAAGAGTATGGCGGAATTTATACGGAAAATGATTTGGTCTCTTTGGGAAAGCATGAGATTGTTTTGAAGCTTTCAATTGACGGGATGACAAGCAATCCTTTTCCTGCCAAAACCCTCCCTCTTCCCTCTTTAAAAAACGAAAATCGGGAAAAGATAATTAGGTTGTCAAAAGAGAAGTATGGAAGGAAGGGGTAAAGATTATTTCTTATGCTTCGCCCACTCTTTCATGAACCTGCTTTTATATTACACCTACGAGGTGTAATAAGAGGTGTGGAAGAAAACAAAGTTAAAGAGAAGAAGTAGTTTTAATATTGTTAATTGTTTCCAAAGCTCCTAAATAGCGAGAATAATCACCTAATTTTTTCAAAACAATGCTCAAAACCTCGACATTGGCCGCGGTCGGATTCATTCTTACTTCGGCGATTAATTCAGTTAAGTCGCCCTTTTGCTCATCATCTAAGTTGGGATCATCTATAATCATTTCGCTAATTTGTCTTAAAATTTCATCTAGTTTCATAGTACCTTCTTATTAAATGAAAATTTTTAATTTTCTTTTAAATTTATGGATTTCCTCCCTTCATCGATCCTATTTGTTGCGCTAATCTTTCAACTACTGCCTGTTGGCCTGTGACATCTGCCGGTTTTGTGGCTTCAACTTCTATCGTCGCTCCCCGAGCTAAAGCCGGGCCTTCTCCTGTAATTTGTTCAAACTGCTCGTTCAAAGCTTTTATTCTTTCTCTAATTTGTTCTAATCGGTCTCCTTCTTCTTTTCTCTTTTGACCTAGTTGTTCTAAACGCCGTCCTTTTTCTTCGCCCCACTTACTAACAATCTCCGTGGCAACTTTTTCGAGAGAAGTGCCGGCGTCATAATAGTACTTTCCTAACAACGAATCAACTTCCGCCCTTTTTGCGTTTAAACCAGCAAAAAACCCATGATATCTTTCTTTAACCATCCGTTTAACTCCCTCTACTATCCCTTCTCCTCTTCCTCTTAAAGCTATTAGTCTTTGTGCCAGCCAAGGAGGAACCGATTCAACTAAGGTTTGAGCAATCTTTCCCTCTCGAATACCTTCTTCTATTTTTAATAATTGTTCCCTTGCTTTCAAAGCCTCGTCAACATGACGGATAGCCGCTTCTGCTCGCCTTTTAGATCTTTCCTGCATCTTAGTACCTTGTTCTTCTAATCTTGAGCCTAAACCACCGACAATTTTTATGGCTAACCCAACTATCCCTGGATGAGCTTCTTTTACTCCTTCTATTTGCTCTGTTGCTTGCCTCACTCCCAGTGCTGAGCCATATTCTTCTCTTCCTTCCGCCATTATCTCCATTGATACTTTATGAGCGGCTGATGCCGGTTCACCAAACGGTTGACCGGCTCTGGCCGCTTGGGCTAATTCTGCTGGTGCAACTCCTTCTGCCATAATTTTAATTAAAGAAGAAGAAGAAAAAGAAGTCAAGTGGAATTTATTATAGGTCATCATAAAAAACGTTAGACTTTGCTAAAAAAATACATCTGGAGGGCCTAAAATACAATGTCGGCACTCTGATTTCCTTTGTTGTCGGTGCCCGCGATGCCCATATCTTAACCCGTGAGTTTGCCGAAATTTACAGCGAAAATGACTTAGTTTCATTGGGCAAGTTTGAAATTGTATTGAAACTGTCAATCGACGGGATGACCAGTCCTCCGTTTCCGGCCAAAACTCTCCCACTGCCGGCATTAAAAAACGACAATGCCGAAAAAATCATCCGGCTGTCAAAAGAAAAATACGGAAGAAAAATTTAGATAGGCTCCAGGATTTTCTCTTTAAAGACTGCTTTAAAGTCATTATCGAAAGTAAAAAAATAATTGATTCGATGATATTTCATCGTTAATAAATGATAAGCGTCTCGAGGACTTAAAGAATATTTTTTCATTAAATTAACCACTTTTAACTGACTTTTTTCATCATGGGGTGAATTAACAATCAACAAGTTAGGAATATCCAAAATCTCTTTAAGAGCCTTCCTTAAAATCTGATATAAATGAGTCGTTTTTTGTCGAATGAAATAATATTTAACAACATACAAAAATTCATCAATGGTTAAGGGAGAAATAAAAAATAAATAGTCATAGGTGATTAGCTTCGATAACTTTTTAATTACTATATTGTGTTCTTTTGAAAGCTCGTTCTTAAAATTTATTAGGACATTACTATCAAGGTAGCATTTCTTCATAACTTCTTTTAATTAATTGGTTAATTTTTTTTGAATCTAAATCAGGAGTTAATCTTAATCCTCCCTTTAATGCCTTTAATTTTTTCAACTTTTCACTTATAGAAAGAGACTTCGCTGCTTTTTTTATCGGCAATAATTTCCCTACCGGTTTTCCATCTTTAGTAATAATAAAACCACCCGTTTCTTCCAAATATTTAATTGCTTCTGTTGGATTGCGACGAAGTTGAGTAATAGGAAGAATTTTTTCGATAATGGTTTCAATTTCATGAGAGTGTGTTTTTTGCATATAAATTTATTATGCAATATAATATGCATTTTGTCAAGAAATAAAAGTTTTAGAGAAATCGCCTTTATCTTTCTTTAGGCCGATTTTGCAGATCTAGCAGGTTTGAAAAATTAAAAAGAAATATTGAAGAAGAATTGTCTTTTTTTTATTTTTATTTTCCCATTATTTTGTTAAGGTTGCAAGGCCGTAAAGAACACGAACTCTTCTTTGATCTTCTTCCATCTTATCTATTATCGTTTTAAAATTTCCTTCTTCTAAGGGTAAACCAAATAAATATTTGGCTAAATCTTCACTAGTCACTGTCTCTCCCTGTCCAGCCATTTTTTCTTTGCCTGAAGAATCAGATTCCCCTGGCATTTTTTCTTTTAATTGAATAAGTGGTTGACCTTCTCCTTCCATAATTAACATAATTTCACCTCGGGGGTGAAAACGATTAAGATTTTTTTAATTTTACCCACCATTTAATATAGATTACCCAAAACCTAATTGACGAAAAAAGAGCAAAAATAAATCCAGGAAAACCATCTAAAAATCCTTTGTGGCGAATATACATGTTAAAAAAAGTAATCGGCGGTTTCCAGATAAAATATTCTAAAAACATTAAAAAAGAGTTTTTGTTTTCATTTTGAATTTTGAATTTTGAATTTTCAACTTCCAAAGTAGTATACCTATTCCATCTTATTAAATAACGATCAAAATCAGGATCAGCATAATGATTTAAAGGATTTTTTAGATAAGAGACTTTACCTTTTATTTCAACATTCTCATGAACATCAAGACAGGGAAATCTCGCTTTGCCTTTTTTATAAAGTCTTATCGTATAATCAGGATACTGACCGCCTTTCATCAAAAATCTTGTCAAAAACCAGTTTTTTCTTGGAATCCAATAACCATCAAAAGAATCTTTTGAAGAGATAATCTTTTTTATCTCCTCTTTTAGCTTGAGGGTGACCTCTTCATCAGCATCAAGCTGCAAAATCCACTCCCCTTTTGCCTCATTAATCGCTTTTTGTTTATTTTTATGAAACATCAAAGGATTGTCAGTTTTTATCACTCTGACTTTTTTTCCATATGATTTGGCAATCTCCACAGTCTTATCAGTTGAACCTCCATCAACAATAACAACCTCATCAACCAAATCATAAGCGCTATCCAAAGGATAATGAATATTTTTTTCTTCATTGTAGGTGGCGATACACAAAGATAGCTTCATAAGAGTATTATATAATATATTTATGCTAAAAATTGTCACTGTCCCAAATCCAGTTCTTTCAACACCAACAAAAAAAGTTGAAAAAATCAACGAAAAAATCAAAAAAATTATTCAAGATATGAAAGAGACTTTGCTTGCTCAAAAAGATCCCATTGGCGTTGGTTTAGCTGCTAATCAGGTGGGAATTCCTTTATCAATCTTTATTATCAAGCCAACTTTAAAATCAAAAATTAAAGTCTTTATTAATCCAAAAATTATAAAAACTATCCAAGGTCCAACCCTAAAAAGGTCCGACCGTAAAAAAGTAAAGCTTGAAGGCTGTCTTTCAATTCCAAAAATCTGGGGACCGGTAAAAAGAGCTAAAAAAATCCTTCTTGAATACCAAGACCCACTAACCGACTCGGTTAAACAAGAGTGGTTTGAGGGCTTTGAAGCAACAATCATCCAGCATGAAATTGATCATCTAAATGGGATCGTTTTTACCCAAAGGGTTTTAGAACAAGGGAAAAAACTCTATAAAGAAGAAAACGATAAACTAAAAGAAATAGAGGTATAAAATTGACCTAATTTCTAATTAACCTAATTTGTCTAAAAAAATATCTTAAGGCTAAAAGAATATCAAAATTTTATTTTAGCTTTTTACAGCAGTCTTTTGCACCCCCGAGGTGAAATAAGAAGCCAGTTGAAGAAATGGTTTTTTGCCATCCTGAATATCTTTTTTGATTCTTTTGACACATTTAGCGCAAAGTTTAACTCTCTTTTCAACTCCATTTTCAATAATTGAGGTTCTAACAAAATTAACCTTAAAAATTCTTCTTGTTTTTTGAGCTCTTTTTTTCCATCTTCCTCCGGCAACTCCTCGATGATGAGTATGAGATCTGCCAAAAAGAGCTTTTTTTCCGCAATGATAACAGCTGTTTTCCATAAAAATTTATGATATCATAATAAAACAAAAAAAACAATAATTAAAAAACTATGATAGATTATCTTTTTTCTAATCCTTTTCTTTTTTTAATTTTAGTCATTTCTCTTTTGATTGCCATTGCAATTCATGAGTTTTCTCATGCGTTGGTGGCTGATTATTTAGGTGATCCAACCCCAAGGCTTCAAGGAAGACTAAATCTTAATCCTTTAAATCATATTGATCTAACAGGGCTTTTATTTTTATTTTTCTTTGGTTTTGGCTGGGGAAAACCAGTGGAAATTGATTCTTTTAATCTAAAAAATCCAAGAAAAGATGAGGCTTTTATCTCAATTGCCGGTCCGATGTCAAATTTTATTTTGGCTTTATTATTTTCTTTAATTTTAAGGTTGTTTAACTTTTTTGAAATTAATTTCTTATCAACTATAGGTTATGTAATTTTCGCTTTAATGATTAGAATGAACTTGGTTTTGGGTATTTTTAATTTATTGCCAATATATCCTCTTGATGGTTTTAAGATTGTTGCTGGATTTTTGTCTGAAGAAAAAGTAGCTGAATGGTACGAGTTAAAAAAATATGGTTTTATTTTTTTGTTGCTTTTGATTTTGCCTATTGGAAGATCTTCGATGCTAACCGGTATTCTTAATCCCCTTTTGAATTTTTTCTTTAATCTTCTTGTTCCTAATTTAAAAGAAACACTTATATGATTTTTAACTAACTCGGTTAAATATTTAAAATTATTGACACCTTTTTATATTTTTTGATATAATTCATTTATATGGCTGATAAAAAGCTTGATTTAAAAGATCTTCCTGATCTTTTAACAATAAAAGAGGTGGCTGAGCTTTTAAGAGTTTCGCCTTTAACTATCAAAAGATGGGGTAAAAAAGGCAAACTGCCAGCAATTCGTATTAACTCTCGCGGTGATAGACGTTATCGAAAAGAAGTCGTCCTCAGACTGCTTGGGATTGAGGAAGGTTAATCGAAAACCCAAAAATTCTTAAAATACTTTTTATCAACTCAAATATCCCTTTTAAAAAACCTTTTCTTTCTGGTTTTTGGATTTGAGAAGTATTTAAATTTTCTGGCATTGTGCCTTTAGTCATTTGATTAAGCATTGTTTGAAGTAATTCTATCTCTTCTTGTTTATTATCTCGAGATGATTTGCTAGATAAAGATTCTCCATTCTCTCCAGTTGTATCTCCTCCATCTTTATTTTCTAAAGAATTTTGTGGTGGTGTTTCATTTTTTAATCCTTCCGGCGGTGATAAAGAAAATCCTTCATAAGCTTCTCCCTCTTGCATATTTTATTTATAAATTACTAATTTTTTCCCTTGCTTCTTCAATACCTTTACCTATACCTAAACCACCTAATGCTGCTCCAATTCCTCCTGCAGGTCCTACAGCAGCAAAAAATGGAAGTCCTAGTCCAAGAATAAGCAGAAGATATATCAACCATTGTAATTTTTTGCTTTGATCAACCTGAATACCTTTTTCTTTAAGTTTTTTGATTGCTTCTTGAAGTTCTTTTGATTTTGCCAAAGCATCAGTTAAGACTTTTTCTCCAAAATTCTCAACTAATTGTTCCATCTGATAATCAGTAAATATAAGATCTCCTGCGTTACCCTTAAATTCTACTTTTCTAAACAATTTTCTTAACCAGCTGCTAGGAGCCATCGCTATTGATCTAGCATGAAAATAGTCTCTAAAAAGCCTATCTCTAAAAACACTTGCTTTTTCTTGATATACAGCCTCAAAAACTGCTTGATCTTCAGGATCAGCAAATTGATCTCTTTTAGGATCAAATTGTTCATAGCTTGTTATAGTTACTGGTTTTCTTTCACCATTTTTTCCTAATCTATTTACTAAAATACCAGATTTGCCCTCACCAAGTTTATCTTCAAAAACAATCCCAAAAATCAATTTTTTCAATCCATCTTCTCCTTCACTAATCAAAACCTGCATATCAGAGGCAATTTTTCCAATATCAATAACTTTTTTACCATCTTTTCCTTTTCCTTCAATATGAATCCATCTTTTATCAATTTGCTCTTCAACTAATAACTTACCATTAGCGATTCTGTCTTCTTTTTTTCTTGCTGCTTCTTCTTGAGCTTTTTTAAGTCTTTCTTTATCAAGCTCAATCATCTCGTCATGATAACCTTCCATTATCTCCACCAGAGACTGGCCAACAACACTATCAATTCTTTGTATTAATTCTCTCTCAGCTGAAAGCCTTTCCTTCCTAGCTACAGCTATATTATCTGGTTCAGACTCTGATTGTAAAATTAATTGTTCAGCTAAAGAATTTACTTTTTCTCTTTGAGCTAAAAATCCATCAATTAAAGCCATTAATTTACCTTGAGGATGTTGAGAATCAGTTTGATTTAAACTTATTAACTTAGAATGTAACGAAATATCTTGATCAGTATAGGTTTCTATTTTACTTTTTAACATTTCATATTTATTTCTTAAATTAACGTTTCCAATTAAATCTAATCTTTCTTCAATTGTTATTGGTAAAGGCTGATTTTTCACACCTACAACTAATCTTGCTCTTTTATTAATTTCCTCTATTAATGTATCATATTCTTTTTGGGTTAAGTCATAATCTAATAAAGAACTTATTTGATTTTCATCACAACCTAAAACTGCAGCTAAAATTTGATTTTTAGTAGAATTAGCTAAATCTAAACGACTAATAATATCTGTACCTCCTCTTTTTCGTAAATATTCCAACAATTCTTCTTCTCTTTGAGCTAAAACTCTTTGAGCTTGGTCTAATTCTTGTTGTTTTTGCTGTATTTGAGGATTAGGAGGAACTTCTCGAAGTTTTAAAGCATCATCATATATCTGACTCATTCTATCGCTTATTCTTTTTAAAAGTCCTGGACTACCTTTTAAAAAAGCTTCTAAAATAGCTATCGCATCTTTATTATATGAATTTAATTTACCATCAGCTGTCAACAATTGTTGATTAAGCTCGGGAAACATCAGAGAAAATACTGAATCATTAAGTAAAAAGGTCAAAGCATCATTTCTTTCTGATGCATCTATTTTGTCTCCTCTTTGTAATTTTTGAAGATAGGTCATTAATTTACAAACACCATCAATTCTTTGTTGCGCATCTTCAAATACTTTTCTTTCATGTGGACTAGCTTTTTCGTCAATAGTAATTTTTCCATCTTTACCTTCTTTTGCTCTTCCTCCGCCAAAACGACGTTCAAGCAAAGACCTATCACCTTCTGGATGAAAAGATAATCTAAGTGCTTCTGCTTTTTGTGACATCTCTCTTATAGCACCTTTTCCTCTTTTTTCTCTTCTGACTTTTTCTATTTCTTCAATTCTTGCTTTATCAAACCCATTCAATTGAGATAAATCAATATCTGGTTTTGCTTGTTTTGCGCCATACAATAAAATATCAAGTGGCGTAAAATTAGCTGGATGAGGTACTGGTTGTTGTTCTACTACTCCTGCATCTGTCATTTTAGTTTTTTATAAACTGATTAAGTTTTTGAGTTAATTGATTGATTTTTATTTGCTCGCTTATTTTAAATAATTTTTCTTTAAATTTAAGATAGACTCCCTCAAAAATTTTCCATTGAGAGCAAAGATCAGCAAAAAAACTATCCAGTTCTAAATAATTCTTTACTTTATCTAATCTGTCTAAAATAAATCTCGCTAATTTTTGAGATTCTTCTTCTGTCAATAAACCTCTTTTTAAAGCATCAATAGTCACATCAGCCAAATCATCATAAATTTTTTCTCTTTCTTCTGATGTTAAAATCTGATCCATATTTTAACTCTATCAAAAATTAATACTAAAAATCAATAGTTATTTTTACTATTTTCTAAACGACTGTAAAAAAAGAAATAAGATAGGTCAAATTAGGTATGGACGACAAAAAACGGGATTCCCGTTTTCACGGGAACAAGGATTCCCGTTTACACGGGAATGACAAGGAAGCGAGATTCCCGCCGGAGTTTATCCCGATTATATCGGGGCGGGAATGACAGGAAAAAAAGATTCCCGATCAAGTCGGGAATGACAAGAAAGCGTGGGAATGATAAGAAACAAGGATTCCCGACTACTCGGGAATGACAGGAAACCGCGGGAATGACAGGAATAAGGTTTAATCAGTTGAACCCGCCTAAAAGACTTCGTCTATTATGGCGGGCAGGCCCGCCTAAAGAACTTTGTCAGTTAATAATAACCAATAATAAATAATAAATTTTTAATCAATAACAAATATTTAAATTTTTAATATATTAAAAATTAATTTATTAAAAATTGATTAAAAATTTGCTTATTAATTTATTTATTATTTGTTTAGAATTCCCGAAGGGATCCCCTTGGGATTAGGTCAATTAGAATAATTAGGTCAATTAGGTCAATTAGGTCAATTAGGTTAATTATTCTTAATCCTTAATACTAAATACTTACTACTTAATACTAATCTATTCTAACTCCCAAAGGGGCTTCTTTCTAGGTTCCACGTTATACGTTACACGTTACACGTTATACTTTAAGGTTTTTCAACGTGATTCCTTCAAAATTGCGAGATTAGATGTTAAAAATTATTGAGTTGGAGTGAGTCTTTTTATACAAAGAAAATAATCTTGAGTTGAACAACCTCTACCTAATTTTTCTTTAATCTTCTCGCAATCAGTTTCCTCACAAACTTGAGGGGTTGGGGTTGATTCATCTATTTTTAATCTTTGAATTGGAGTTGGAGTAGCTTTTTGAGATGAGGAGGAAGAATTTGTTATGGTTGGGGAAGGAATTGTTGATTTTGATTCTTCAGTGCTTTTTGTAGTAAAAGTCCACGGTACTCCGCCATTATCATATTTTTTATCACCAATTCTTATCTGAAAATAATAAGTGGTTGATGGTGAAAGAAGAGTCAGATCAACGCTGTGATTTTTTTCTTTTGTTGCCTCAGGAGCAAAAAAATTCAAAGCTGTTGGCGATGTCCCATACTCAATCACTCCCTGAGTATCAACCCCAGTTGACCAAGAGATGGTCGCTGAATTTTTACCAATATTAGAAACCACCACATCTCTTGGTTCTTCATCTGAAGCTCTTGTTCCAAAAATCCTAAAACTAAAAACAACCAAAACCACAAATAAAACTAAACCGATACTTATTGCCAGAATCTTTTTTATCATCTCACTTTTCATAAATTAAAGAACCAACCTCAATGCTCCCCCTAGTATCAAAAATACAATACCAGGAAAAGCAAATTTTAAGACATTCTCTAAAATTCCTGTTTTTGGCAGTTCTGTTGGTATTTCTGAAGAATTATTAATTGGACCGGTTGTTCCGATGGTGATTGTTGATGAGTTATTAGCTGAACAATTCAAAACATTTGAAGCATTGGCATCATCTTTAATAATTTTTGACAAATTACAATCAAAAGATAAGCTACTACTACCATCTTTTAAAGCCTGAAAGGTAATAGTGGCTACTGTTCCTGAAGTTGATATCGCTGCTGTTGGATCATTAACCATCGCGGCAATATAGATTTTTCCTGAAGTAGAAAGATCGTTTGAGACTGTTGGAAAAAGACTGCCTGCTGAGACAGCTGTTGGCTTTAAAAGACTAGCATCATAATTGATATAAATATCTGCTGAATAGATTTTATCGCTTCCTGGATCAAGATTAACATTTATCTGAAAAGTATCACCCGAATTAACTGTCACTGTTGTTTTATCAAAATTAAAAGAAGCGGCTTTGGCAAAGCCAAAAAAATAAGGAAAAACAAAAAAAATGAAAAAAAAATAAAAAATAATTTTTCTAAATGATTTTCTCATTAAAATTAATTCTAAAAAAAGTTTTTATAAAGTGCAAGATTAATCAATTTTTAAATTCAAATTAAAAAGTTTTGGTTCTAGAATATTTGTTTTCTCATCAACCATCTTGGTTTTATTTCTCATATATTGATCTTCCAAAATCAAATCAAAACTTCCTGATTTTTTTGGCTTAAAAACAATCTCTAATAATTTCATATTATTAAAAACAATTGGGTTCTCTTCTGTCTTTAAAGACTTAACGCCGGTTAAAATCAATCGATCATCTTCAAGAGAAGGATAGATATCAAAATCAGATGAAAGCGGATTAACTTTAACAAAAGCAAAATTTTCCTTATTAAAATTTAAAATCAAATCAAAACCAGAAATATTTTTATTTTGAGAATCAGCTATCAAAAATACTTTTATCTGATCATTCAAAGAATAACTTTTATTATCTGTTTCCAATTTAAAATAACCAACTGTTCTTTCTTCATTTTGATAATCAAAATCATCTTTTTTTTGAGATTGATTATTAGTAGGATTATTAGATATCTTCTTTTTATTAAAAGACAAAAACAAACTTGTTCCTACAAAAATTGAAAAAAATAAAACCAAAAGATAAATAAAAATATTTTTTTGTTTTTCCTCCATAATTTTACATCTCATCAACTTTTACTGATAAAGCAGCAATCACCAGTGAAAAATCTTGAGTATCAATTCGTCCATCATGATTAAGATCGGCTTTAGATAAAATAGACTGATCTGTCTTTCCTAGATTGTTACGAATTATTGAGATATCAACTGAATCGGTAATTCCATTCTGATCAAGATCACCAACTAAAAGAAGTATTTTGGAAAAATCAAAATTATTCTCCCCTGTTTTTATATTTAATCCTCCTTGCGAACATCGATAAGTCCCAAAACTTGATTCTGAAGGAGAAGAATCACATATCTTTTTTTGCAGATGATGAGGGCCTTTGATATATAAGATATAATTAGCGCACGATGTCAAATCAAAACCAACTGATCCGCTCCAAACCCCATTATCATCTGCCTTAAAGCTGCCAATTGTTTCTTTTGGAGAAGATAAATTACAACCGCTTATTTTTACTTTAACATTCATAACGTCATTAATTGAAGGTTTTTTAGTAATTCCTTGGAATTTTAATTTCAAACTTAAAATTGTGTTTCCTTTTGGAGAAACTCCTGGAGACAAAGCAATAGGTGGAGAAATAATCTCGCCTCCCCCGTTAATATTAATATTTTTAGGGTCATTAATAATATTTTCTTTTAAAGAATTATCTGAATTTATAGTATAAAATCTGCTTAGAGTTTTTATAGTTGTCCCTGAATCACCTGAAAAATTAAAGGTTAATTTTGCTATCTCTAATTGATTAGTATCAACTATTTGACCAGTAGGGCTATCAACCTCGCCAACAATTCTAAAAAAACCACTACCACTACTATTAATATTTGATATATCATTGTCTGTTGCTCCTAATTCCGGACTGGGAACACCTATTTTATACTCAATTTTTTTTAATTGAATTTTTGTTTTATCATAAGTAAAATCTATCGCATATCCTCTTAAAGCAAAACTGCCTGAATTGGCTTTAATTTTTAGACTAAAACTAAAATCATTATTTTTTGAAACAGTGATATTATTTGGATCAAATAATAAAGAAACTATTGATTCATCGGTAGCCTTTGATTTTTTTTGAGTTTCTCCTGAAAAAAATAAATAATTTAATATAATATAAAATACAAAAATACCCACAAAAAAAATCAAAACTCTTTTTATCAAAAGTGTTTTTTTCATTTTTTCAAAATTGATTTAATAACAATATTTCTATCACTATCAGAAATAAAATTATCACCATTAAAATCAGGATTGATATCAGGGGGTAATTTTATTCCTAATCGAGCTGTTTTATAATAAAAATAATCTAAAAATGTCGCTTTACCATCACCATCAGCATCACCTTTTGTACGATAATATCTTCTACACCAAGCATTTTTTTGATCGGATGTCGCTGAGGTAGTCAAATTAGTGTAATTACATTTAATTACGTCTGGATATGAATATGTTAGATTTTTATCTTTTGATGGAGGAAATTTATCAAATCTACAATAATTATTACAAACATTATTGGTATTACATTTACAATTAAGATTAGGAGTTGGTGTCGGATCAATTGTATTGACATAGAAATTAACTTCACATTTTTTATCTTTTTTTGATGTTTTATTATTTAAATCAGTAAAAAAAGCCGCTAGTTTAATATTTTTTGGTTTAGGATTTCCATATACTGGACTTGTCCAATTTAAATCACTTCTATCAAATTGAGAAAAATTAACGATTATCGTATTGCTGTTTGTAGTAAAACTATTAGTAATTGTTCTTGTATATTCTTTTATTACAGTCCCAATTCTAAATTTGATAGCTTTATTATTATTGTCAATATTATAAAAACGATAAGAGAAAGTTTTAATATTAGAATTTTTTGCTTTAGAAGTTACCGTTAAATCTTCACCTGGATTTAATGTGGTTTTAGAAATAGTTAATGATTCGCAGTAATCAGAATTTCCTATTGGTGGAGGATTTATTATTTCTTCTTGATTAACAGGAGTAGGCGTAGGAGTTAAAGTCGGTGTTAATGTTATTTCCTGAGCCAGAATACCGTAAGAAAATTTTAAAATCAGCAATCCAAATAAAAATAACCCTAAAACAATAAAAAAAATATTTTTGATTTTCATATCACCTTTAATAATCTAAACATTAAAAAACTTAAAAAATAAAAAAGTATCACTTGAAAAATCGGCAAATACAAAGACAAAAAGATTGTCACAATCGCCAGTATAAAAAAGGCTTCATTGTGAATTGAAGGAAGTAATCCTTTAGTAATAAGCATCAAAATAGTTAAGGTTAATAAAGCTCTTTTATCAAACCACCATAGACTCCAGCCAAAAGCCCAAGCCAAAGACAAAATCAGTGCTGCCAAAATCAAGAAAATTTCTTTTGTATCTAGATAGAATGGTCCGATATACATATGATTTATTATAACTTTATAAAAATATTTTAACCTAAATATTTAATAATTTCACTAATAAACATTTTTAAACTCTCTAAATCTTCTTTATAATCTTTAAAAACCTGTCTAAAATCAATATCATCATATTTATGAACGACAATATTTCTAAATGAAACCGCAAGCATCAATTTTTCCGACAAATCTTTATCAATGACTTTATTTTTTGCTAAAACCTCAAAACTGCTTCTTGCTGTTTCAGGTTTTTCAAAATTAGAAGAAGCAATTATGTGAGTAGCAATGTCTATTGAAAGTTCAATTGCTTGTTGGAGCCTAAATATAAGTAAATCTTGATAATCAATATTTTCTAAAAATTGATCTTCACTAAAATTCATTGACTCAATATTTTTTATCAGTCGGTCAATTCTTTGTAATTTTTCTTTAATTAAATTTTTATCAACTGACATAATATTTTTTTAATTTTTGAAAATAAATTTCCTGTCTTTTTTGATCGTCAAAATAAAGACGCATAATATAAGATTCAAGTTTAATATGATAATTTGATTCTTTTTCATAGATTAATTTGCCTTTTTTTATTATCTGATAAAGAAGTAAGGACGAAGTGGTTTTTAAATCAATTATCTTCAGATGAAGTTTTTCTGGATATTTAAAAAAAGTGATTATTTTTTTTAAAAACTCACGAAGATTAATCTTTTTTCTATCTTTAACAAAAACAGCAATATCATAGTCGCTTTCTTTATTTTCATTATTTTGAGCATGAGAACCATACAAATAACATGCATCAACCGGCAAATTTTTAAATATTTCTTTTGTATCTAGATAGAATGGATTGATATACATATGATTTTTATAAATTTTAATTAATTTTAAAATAAAAATTAACTTATTGTCAATTCATGTAAAAATCTATATTACAATATTCTTATTAATTTTTATCTCTATCACCCCACCCTTAATTCTGTCATCTCTTTTACTTTTCTGTTATTTTGTTTATCTCTATCATGCCTCCTTATCTTATCATCTCCTTTATCTCTCTCATCCTTTTACTTCTTTCATCTTTTTGTTTTTTCATCCATTTTATCTTTGTTATCCCCGCGAAAGCGGGGATCTAAACCCCTTTACTTATAAAGCGCCTCAACGACCTCCTGACTCGGAGGCTCTTCTCCTTTTGGGACTTTGATTTTTACTTCTTTGCCGTTAACATTAAAGGTGTATTCGATATATTCAATTTCCCCAGTTCTGATTTCATAAATTTTATAACCGTTTTTTTCTCCGGCGTAAACTCCTTGACTAACTTTTTTTAAGGGCGCCTTTAATATATCATTAATTTGGCTCTCAGAAAATGCAAAATTGTTGGGTTGAAAATTATTTTGTTGATTATTTAATTGATTATTGGTAATTTGATTGTTTGTTATATTTGATGTATTTTGAAAATTTATTCTAGGAAAAAAGTTTATCGAAGCAATAAAATTTTTAGTTTTCAACCAAAAATTATTTACCTTTGCAATAGTATTAGAAACAAAAAACGGATTAAATTTTGGAGATTGAGCTAAAAATAAATTTTTTATAGAAAAATCGCTAATAATAAACGATATAGTTAAAATTAATAATAGTTTTAAATATTTTTTGAGAATCATAATACTAATTACTTTAAATTTAAATACCCACGTTTCTTGTTTCTTATATTAAATTTATATCATTTTTTTGTATTTGGTTATTATTATTGTTATTTATTTATTTATTATATTAATTAATAAATTAACATTTCCGGCACAATATTCAGATCCAACAGTTTTTTTAAATTCTCTTTCATTTATATTTCTAAAAAATACTGTTGCTTCAATTTCAGACAAAAAATTACAGTTCAATTCTTGACTTGCAGAAAAATCAATTGAGTAGTAATTATAACCTGGTTTTGAACTTATTTTTTTTGTTTCTCCGTCTCCCGGTGGATAATATAAAGCGGCTTGCTCTACACCAACTTTTTTTTTAGTAATTCTTATTTTAACTTCAATATCTGTTTGAGTACTATTAATTACAGTTACTCTCCTAGTTTTGTTATGTAGTTGACTTACATTTATGCATTCTGTCGGTTTGGAACTTCCCTTTTTATAACATGAATATCTACATATGTCGGACTCTGAGCTAGGACATTCTCTAAAAATCATGCCTTTATCTGAATCATTATAAATTAAAACTCCACCACAGTCTGATTTTGTTATTCCTGCCTCAAAATCCGGATCAAAAAAACCATCATCATCAAGAATATTAATTTTAATCTTTTCACTACTAGGAACACATTTACTTTTTTTTACAGTTACTATTGGATATGGTGTTGGAGTATTAGTTGGTGATGGTTGAGCTGGTATTGGAGTATTAGTTGATGTTGGGGTAGCTTCTACTAAATCTTTTTGAACACATGCTTCCAAAACTTTATTTGATGATAATCCAAGTGGCTTTCCTACTAATACTCCTGGACCTTTATCTTTGGATTGTTTTATCTTGGTATTCATACATGGCTGACCAGTGCATCCATACCAACGATATCTTATTTGACCTATATTACAATTATACCCATCAACCACATAACAAGCGAAAGGAAGTTCTTTTTTTCTACAGACAGAAGGATCACATC
>JBBILO010000015.1:0-17090 GCA_037444855.1 Candidatus Roizmanbacteria bacterium
TCTTTGGTCATAAAAATCAAAATTACAGCTTAATATCTATTCTACCACCCCCCACCCCCATTTTCCAGAAAATTATTTAATCAGAAGATTTTTAAACGTTTAATTTCATTTAGTCAAAACTCATTAATCACTTTGTTTGAAATTAAAAATATTACGATTTTATGACTAAGGATATCTCTCTTTTTATAGCTTCTGCTTTTGGTAAAAAAATTCCTGCTTGATTAATCTGAGTGTAATAAGTCTGAAGGATTGTTTTTAACCAGGTTAAATTTTGAGGATTATCTAAAAAATCCTCTTCTTCTAATTTTTTTAACTGTTCCACGATTATTAATTTCTGAGATTCTTGAATAAATAAAGGTTCTCTATCGTGAAATCGTTCTTGTTTGGGAAAATGCTTGGGATTTAACGAAGCATGCCATCGAAAAAACTTTTTTAACTCTTCAAGATATGAAGGATCTTTTAATTTACCCTGCGCTTCTCTTTCTAAAAATCCAACAAAAGCACTTATCCATCCTCTTTCATGAAGATATGGAGTTTTTTTCCATAAATTATTTCTCTTAATAGACAAAATTCGTCTTAACTTTTCATCCGTTGGACCAATTGCTGATAAATTAAATGGAATTAAAGCTTCTATTGGTATAGATTCTTTCATATGTTCCATAATATTTAATTTTACCACCACCCCCATTTTCCAGGAAAAAAGTTAAAAATTTAAAAGAAGAGTAAGGGTATTGTTTATTTCATTTTTGTTGTTCTTTTTTATCCTTAATGATTTCAATCATTGGAGTTTGCGGAGGATATATTTTGTTTAAATCTTCTAATGCTTTCCCTGAACCAATAATCCCCATTATTGCTTGATTTTCTACTGGTTTTTTTGGAGACTCTGGTTTTGGTTGTGGTTTTGGAATTTCTGCTGACATAAAGATATTATAACATAAAAATTTAAAAGTAAAAGCAAACTCTTATCTAACCAAAAGGAGAAATCTTTAATCAAGTTTTCTCCTTATTAAAAATCAAGTATAATAAAGATAATGACCAATAATCTATCACACTTTCCCCCTCAACTATCGGTCTTTTTATCGAATGTCCTCGCTGTTTTTGGCTGCAGATGAATAAAAATATCCATCGACCACGAGGGATATTTCCCTCCCTTCCTGGTGGTATGGATGGAGTGATAAAAAAATATTACGACTCTTATCGAAGGCGTGGAAAACTCCCTCCGGAGGTTGGTGGAAAATTATCCGGCAAACTTTTGGCTGATGAGCAATTATTAAAATCATGGCAGACTCAGAATAAAGGAATTAGATATTTTAATAAAGAATTAAATGCCGTTTTAAAAGGAATTTTGGATGATTGTTTAGTCGATGGCGATATTTATATTCCCCTTGATTACAAAACTAGAGGTTATCAATTAAAAGATGATTCAACCTCTTTTTATCAACATCAGCTTGATATCTATTGCTTTTTGCTTCAAAAAAATGGTTATCGAATCACCAATTATGCCTATCTTATTTACTATTACCCAAAAGTCGTCAAAGAAAATGGTTTGGTTGAGTTTTACGTTGAACCAAAAAAGGTCAACACTGATATTAAACGAGCGGAAAAATTATTTCACGATGCTATTTCCTGCTTAAGAGAACCAGAACCAAAGAAACATAGCGATACTACCTGCGAATTTTGTCACTGGGGTTTTGAGGCTTTTGGAGAATGATTAGCAACCAATAAACTAATAAACCAATAACCAATTTCCAAATAACAATAACCAATAATTAATTTTAAACTTTCCGAATCGAAGGGCAATTTTAAATTTTAAATTAATATCAAACTAGCCGACTGAATTTGACTTTTACCTTCCTTTACACTAATTTTAACTTTTGTCTTTTGAATTTTGAGTTTAATAAGGTATTTCAACCGTATTTCTACTCTATTTTTATTGTATTTCAATGTATTTCAATTGTGTTTCATGTTTTATGTTTTATGTTTATTAAATAGTGATTCCCAATTAGAGCGGGAATGACATAAGATAGGATTTATCATTCAGCAATATGATGGAATCTCTCATTCATGTAATACGATGTGATTTACCATTCCTACGAAGTCAGAGATCTTAAAGTTTAATTGTTAGACGTCAGAAGTTAGGCGTTAGATGATATAATTTTCATTATGTGCGGTATCTTTGCTGTGATCAACGATCAAGAAAAAAAAGCGGCAGAAAAAACTTTTTTTGGACTTCAATTACTTGAGTATCGCGGTTATGACTCCTGGGGAATTGTTGCCAAAAAAGAGAAAGATCAACTTTATATCAAAAAAGACATCGGAAAATTGCCGTCAACAAAACCTCTTTTTCCCTCCTCAGCAATTGCCCTAGGCCACACTCGTTGGGCGACTCACGGCGGAATTAAATTAATAAATAGCCACCCTCATTGGGATTGTCAGAAAAAGATTTTTGTTGTTCATAATGGCATTATCGAAAATTATCAGCTGTTAAAAAAAAGTCTTCTTAAAAAAGGTCATCGCTTTTTTTCTGAAACTGATTCAGAAATTGTCGCCCACCTCTTTGAAGATGAATTGAAAAAAATAACTCTTAAGCATAGCGATAAAAAATTTATCAATCAACTAAAAAAAACCGCTGAGGAAATTTTTGGAAAAATTACTGGTTTGAATGCCTTTATCATTTTTCTCCCTGATTTTGATCTTCTTCTTGCCTTTAAAAACAGCTCCCCAATTGTTTTTGGGATTAAAAATCAACAATTCTACCTTGCATCTGACTCAAACGCTTTAGCCGAATATACACAAAAAGTTTATTTCCTTGAAGACCATGAATTATTAATTATTTCAAACAATCATTACTTCCTTTTTGATAAGGAAAAAAGATTAAAATCGCCTCAATTTTTGACTCTCAATGTTAAAAAAAACGCTCTATCTTTGGGTAAATTTCCTCATTTTCTCATTAAAGAAATTCATGAACAGCCAAAAATCATCAACCAAATTCTTGAAAATCAAAAAGAAGAGATTAAAAATTTAGCTTTAAAAATTAAGCAATCTTATGGCAATTACTTTATCGGTTGTGGCACGGCTTTTTATGCGGCTTTGTCAGGCACTTATCTTTTTTCCAAGATCGCTCATCGCCACACCAATGCTGCCGTCGCCTCAGAGTTTTCTTATTTAGTTGACTTTTTAACCCCAAAAAGTTTAGTCATCGCTCTTTCTCAATCAGGAGAGACCATCGATATTATTTCCTCTGTAAAAAAAATAAAGGAACATGGGGCTAAAGTTTTTGCGATCACCAACGTTTTAGGATCAACCCTCTATCGGATGGCCGATTATAAAATTTTACTTAATGCCGGTCCGGAAAAAGCGGTGGTTGCCACCAAATCGTTTACCGCCAAAATAGCAATTTTAATTCTTCTTGCTTATGCCCTTAAAAACAATCAAGAAAATGGTCCAAAAAATCTCAAAAAAGCAGTTGGAGAAATTGAAAAAATCTTAAAGAATAAAAGCAAAATCAAGCAGTTGGCGGAAAAAATTAAAAATAAAGAACACGTTTTTATATTAGGAAGAGGTCTCTCTTACCCAGTCGCTCTCGAGACCGCCTTAAAGATTAAAGAGGTTTCTTATCTTCATACCGAAGGGTTTGCCGCCGGTGAACTGAAACATGGAGTGATCGCTTTGATTGAAAAAGAAACACCGGTTATAGTTTATAATCCCGAGGATGAAACATATGAAGATACTCTTTCTTCTGCCTTTGAAGTTAAAAGCCGTGGCGGTTATCTAATTGGTATCTCCAGCAAGCCAAACTCTGTTTATGATGAGTTTATAAAAGTCGAAAACTGCCAAGAAGCCAATCTTCTTCCTTATGCGGTTATTGGCCAATTGTTAGGTTATTATTTAGCTATTCTTTTAAAACGAGATCCGGATAAACCTCGAAACCTTGCTAAAAGCGTCACCGTAAAATAATCGATTTACCTTCATACCCCCAGATTTATCAATTTAAACTTTTGAAACCGATAAAAATGGGGCAATAAATAAGAAAAAGATTGAAGTAAGAAAATCACCAATAAATTCACCAACTTCATGAATTGGATCCATTTCAGCCATGTTTTTATTTTAATTAATTCTCAAAAAAATTTCAAGAATATCTGTCTAATAGGATAAATAAGGTTGTATAAAGAATAAAAAATGGGATTAATCACTAAATCAAAACTACCGATTAACTCAACAAATTCTGTCCCATATCCTTGTTTAAATCTCGTAAAACCAGCCCAAGGATGAGAGGGAGAATAATTTGGTGGCAAAGATCCCCATAAATCAAACCATTGGGCGCCATTTCTTTTCGCCCAGCGAATTACTTCCCACATCAACAAATTTGACGCCATCAAATTGCGATATTTCTCTGAAGAACCGCCATAAGGATAATAAGCTCTGTTTTTATAAAGCCAGACTTGATAAGCGGCTAAAGGGATTTCTCGATAAAAAGCGATAAAAATGTGGGCAATTTTTTTTTGAAAAAAATTCCATAAAGTTTGATGATAATAAAGATCATGGCCGTGATAATGTTGCCTTTGGCAAGTCTCAAAAAAAATCTTGATGAAAATATCAAAACCTTTTTTATTGGTTAACTCTCTAACGACTACTCCTTTTTTTTGAGCTAAACGAATATTGTAGCGGCTTTTATGATGAAATTGTCTTAATAACTCCGGTTCTGTTTTTGTTAAATCAAGGATCTGCGTCCATTGTGGAAATAATGGATGAGGTGATTTTTTCAATTGAAGAAAATTGGCAATCTCTTTTACTTTATTTCTTGTTTTAAAAATATACGGTTCGATTTTGATGAAAATAAGCTTGTTTTTTTTACCATACTGATATAGAAATTTTAAGGATTCAATCGATGGAAAAATAGACCGAGGTAAATAACCTATTTGATAATTAAAAGCCAATCGATGAAGGCTCATCTGAAAAACATTAATTAACTGATTGCCTTGAAACTCCCCCCAACGAAGAATCTTTATCCCCATTTTTTTCCTCGCTTCTCCAAAAAAAAATGATTGAAGCGGATGAAGAGCTCTTTCTTCCCATTCTTTAAATGAGGAATGGTTATTGATGATTTTTATCCTCATAAGATTTTCTTCGAGCAACATCGATAAGGAAATCAAGAGTTTCTTTGGCGCATTTTGTCCAAGAAAAAATTTTAATCCGTTTTTTTCCTTTTTTAATCAACTCATTTCTCAATCGTTTATCGTTAATTAGTTGATCCATTTTCTTTTTTAAATCATTAGTATCTGAGGGGTTAAAATACAAGCAGGCGTCTCCTCCAACCTCAGGTAAAGACGAGGTGTAAGAAGAAATCACCGGACAACCATAACTCATCGCCTCAAGAATAGGAATCCCGAAACCCTCATACAAAGAAGGCATAATGAAAGCATAGGCATGACGATAAAGAAAAATTAATTGTTTATCGGTAACATAATCAGTAAAAAAAACCTTCCTTGATAACCCTAAATTTAATACTTCCTGAAATAAACTATCATACATCCATCCCTTTTTTCCGGCAATTATTAATTCAAAATTCTCATATTTTTTTTGAATCGCATTAAAGGCATGAATTAAGGTAAAAAGATTCTTTCTTGGTTGAAGAGTGCCAACGTATAAAAAATAATTTTTGGGTACTTTTCTTAGAGTCTTTCCCCATTTCAGTTTCGACTTTTCAAAACCGTTATAAATCACTTTGACCTTTTCTTTTGGCAAACGGTAAATTTTTAGGATATCATTTTTAGTCGCTTGAGAAACCGCGATAACTCGAGTCGCTTTTTTTATTGAATAATTCGTCCCATTAATCAATTTAAAGAGATCAATTTTTCTAAAATCTTCTGGGTAACGAAAGAATGATAAGTCGTGTATCGTGACCACTGATGGAATGTTGATAAATCGCGGCAGATAATGAGCTGGAGTAAAAAAAACATCTAATTTTTTTTTCATTAATTTTAAGGGCAAAAAAAACTGGCTCCATAAAAATTTTCCCCAAACGACTTGATATTGAAAATATTGATTGCTTTTTGGTAAATCCTTTTGTGGTCTCTCTCTTAAAAAAATAAAAAAACGAAGCCGGTCATTGGCTTTCTTTTTAAAGTAAGAAAGCAATTGATAGGTGTAATGGGAAACACCCACTCTGAATGAAACATTGGCTTCATTGCCGTCAACTCCGATCGTGATCATGATGAAGTTATTATATCACGAGAGAATATCCTGGTAAATATTCTCTAATCCGGCGGCTACCTTCTGCCAATTGTATTTTTCTTTAATAAGACGAAAAGCATTTCTCTGTAATAAATAGTATAATTTTTCATTTTTTAAAATTAGTTCAATTTTGTTTATAAAATCGATTTTGCTTCTAGCAATCAAAACTTCTTTACCCTCTTTCAATTTCAACCCTGAGACACCGACATCGGTAGAGATAATCGGCAAACCAGAAGCCATTGCTGCTAAAATTTTTAATCTTGTGCCTCCAGGACCAAAAATGGGCGCGATAAATAAAGTTGATTGCCGATAAAGATGAACCACTTTTCCCGAATCTTTGTTTTCAATGTTAATTACCTTTAAATTTTTTAAATTTAAGTGAGAAAAATATTTTTTGGCATTCTGTCCGGCAATAATAAAAAGACATTCTGGCAGCTTTTTTTGAGCCAGGGGAAGAATTTCTTTGATTAAAAATCTGGCTCCCTCTAAGTTCTGCAGCCAATAAAAGTTGCCCTGAAAGAGAATCTTTGGTTGACTTAAATTTTTTTTTGGAAGATCTTTCACAATCATTTCATCGCCGGCAGCGTTGGGAACAATGATTGGCTGTTTTTTGATAAATTTTTTTATGAACTGACCATCTTCTTCAGAAACCGTCCCCACTAAATCGGCTTTTTTCCAAAAATTAATCTCACTTCTTCTTAATTTAAAAACATCGAACCAAAAAAAAGGTTTTATAATTAACGGTAAAGAGTTAACAAAATGTTCGTAAACCCGATACTCAATCGTCTGTTCTAAAAGAAAAACAGGAATCTTCGTTTTTGGCAAATGAGGCATGATATAAAACGTTTCAGCATGGATAATATCAAAATCTTCTCCTCTTAATAACTGATTAAGGATTACTTTTGCTTTTCCAGAAAAATTTCTCACCACCAAAAATGGTTCTAATGAAAGAATGGATTTTAAAATATTACCAATCTGCCAGGGCTTGGCAGGACGGGAACAAAAATAAATCTCCTGACAATATTGTTTTAAAACATTAATATATTTTTTTTCCACTTGATTTTTGTAAAGACAGACTAAAGTAATTTTGTTGTTTTTCGACAAATATTTTAATAAATTAAAAGTCCTTACCTGACCTCCTGATGACGGTGGATACGGCACATAAGGAGTGAGCATTAAAATCTTCATAAGGGAAAAAGAGCAAACTGTTGATTAATAAATATTGGCTGATATTTTTTGTTATTGATTAAATCGTCAATGACCCATTTTTGCGTCGTATAAAAATACTTCGCTCCTAAGCTTTTAAAATAAGATAAATCCTGATAAACGGCTGGGTATCCTCGACGATTAACTAAATATAAAAGGGTAGTGTCGCCATTAGTATCAGTTATTAATAAATCATCTTCTTTTGTTAAGGAAATAATAATTTTAGCGATATTAACTAAATCACCTGGCACTTGATAATAATTTTTAACCTTGTAATATGAAAAATAAAAAGAAAATATAAAAACTCCTATTGTAAAAAAGGAAAAAATTAGAATATGGTTAATTTTTTTTGACCATTTAAATAAAAAATTAACACCCAAACCAACAAAAATTGAAAGAACAGGAAAAATAATCGTTTGATAATATTCATGCTGAACATTACCACCCTGAAAGATAAACAAATAGGAAAAAAAAGTAATTAATAAAGATAAAAAAAATATTTGTTTATTTCTCTCTTTTCCCCGTTCTAGTAAATTCGTAGAAATTATTCCTAAAAGAAAGAAAAAAATCAGATAACCACCAAAAATTGATTGATTTAGTCTCTCAAAAAAAATCCATCGAAAAAAAGCCGGCCTAAAAAAAATTTCTTTTAATCCTTCGGGAGTGTTAACTTTAGTCAACAACCAATCGTTAACCGGTATCCCTTCTGGAAATTTTGTGATATAAATCCGCCACCAAAGAAAGGGCATCAATGATAAAAGAAAATAAAGATAGAATAAGGGGCGAAAAAATATATTTTTTTTATCTTTCTGCCAAAGTAAAACCAACAGTGTGAAAGAATAAAAAATGACAGTTGGTTTCACCAATATTCCTAAAGAGAAAAATACAATCGATAAAAAATAACAAATAAACCGTATTCTTCTTTTATCTTTTGAAAACAAATATAGAAAAAAAATCGATAAAAAAGTCAAACCAATAGCGGTTGGTTCCGGTAAGACTAGCCGGGTAAAAAAAACAAAAAAAGGTAAAGTAGAAAAGGTTAATCCGGCGAAAAAAGCAGTTAAAAGGTTGATTTCTTTTAACAGAAGATAATAAATAACGCTTAAGGTGATTAAATTAAAAAAAATCGAAACCAATCGCCCGTAGACTTCTATTGGCAGATTAGGATAAAACAAATAAAGGCAGGCCATTATTCCTTGATATAAAGGAAATTCGACCATTCGCCATCCTTGTGGATTTTCTTTACCTGATTGAATGCTTGAGAGATCATCATATTTTGGATGAAAAAAATCAATCTTATTTTCTTTCACGTAGTTTCGAGCAACTGCAGCCGTATCGGCTTGCCGCCAAGAGTGATAATCGGCTAGCGGAGAATTAATTTTATATAATCTAAGCAAGAAATTAATCGTTACTAAAAAAATAAATAGCCCAATAACTAATTTTCTACTTTTCATAACCTTTTAATCTTAAATAACCATAGAAAATTCCAACCAATGCCCAAAAAACGAAAGCTACCTTTGATGCCTCAAAAACATCAATATAAGAGGCATTAACCATTAAAGCAAAAAAGCCAAAAATTAATCCAAAAAAAATAATTTTTTCATTAATTTTTTTAAAGAATAAATCTTTTTTAATAAAAATAAAAAAATTTTTCAAAAGTTGAAAAAAAATTAAAAGAAAAACTAATGTTCCAAAAAGACCAAACTCCCCTAACCATCTTAAATAATCATTATCAGTCGCCTCAGTTAAAGAAGATGGACCGGTGCCAAAAAAAGGTGATTTTTTAAACGCGGCAATCGCTCTTGGCCATTCTACCTGTAATCGAGTGGCAAAAGAGATGTCAGAAACAACTGTTTCTACTGGTTTAAGATTGGCCGATAAAGAAGCAATATCAACTTTTTGACCACTTTTCGTTGCTTCAATTTGCTTGGATTTAATAATTGATTTTTTATAAGCTTCTAAATCTTTTTCACTAATTTTTTTATTTTTTAAAGCAATATAGAAAGAGCCTGCTGGTAGTTCTTTTGTGGTAATTTTTTGAGGAATATAAACTTCACCCGTTTTTTGATCAACTAAAATTTTTTTTACTTGAAAGGTTCGTTTTAATCTTGAGGTAAGATTCTGATTAGCTAAAGTTAAAACGATCGTTAAGATTAAAACAAAAATCATTAATTTAAAACGACGAAGAAAAAGAAGCATGGGAAAGACAGTTAAAATATAACCAATATATGAAATCCTTGAGGCGGTAAAAACAAGATTAATTAAAGATAAAATAAATAATCCTAAATAAATAAGATTCTGTTTCCACAAGTAAAAAACTAAAATTAAGGGCATAAAAAAAATTAAGTAAGAAGCAAAATCATAATGACCGGCAAAAGTTGAAGAAATTCGCGCCTCAGGTGTTAAAAAAAGTATATAACCACGAGCGTACTCTGGATTCATCGTTTGCACCGCTGGCCAACCAAGTAATTTCTGACCGATTCCATAAATGGTTGTTAAAAAAAAAGTAATCAAAAATATCTTTAAATAGTAAATTAGATCGTCTCTTTTTCTAATTAACGACGCAGCAACCAAAAATATTCCCATATATTCTACCCGTCTTGCCGAATGCAAAAAACCAATATAATGAACTGGAACAGTTTTTAAAATAAAATAACCATAGAGATATGAGCTAAATACCGCCA
Source organism: Candidatus Roizmanbacteria bacterium (assembly GCA_037444855.1). Classification (GTDB taxonomy): domain Bacteria; phylum Patescibacteriota; class Microgenomatia; order UBA1406; family GWC2-37-13; genus JBBILO01. The sequence continues at coordinate 10,125 of JBBILO010000015.1, forward strand.
ACCAAAAAAAGAAGAATAAAAAAAACATTTTTTTTGAAAGAATAACTTTTTTTCTTATTAACTGAATGAGAAAAAATACATAGACCAATGCGACAAAAAAATCTTCAAAACGGATATAAATATAGGTATATTCGATATCAATCAAAGGAAGTTTGGGATAAAGGGGGATAAAAATGATAAAAACGGTGAAAAGAATTTTTAGTAAATTATCATCGACCCAACGTGATACCTTCAAAAGTTTTTTCATATAATCAATACGGTTATTTTATCAAAAAATAATTAAAAAAAATTTCTCTTGTTATAATTTACTTATAAAGTAACATTTCAAATAAAAAAAGGGCCTTGGCTGGATAGCTCAGCGGTAGAGCAATCGTTTCATAAGCGATGAGTCGGGAGTTCGAATCTCCCTCCAGCCACAAAAAATTTAGTTAAAGATCAAAAGATTTATAGGGAAATCAATACATTCACAGCTATTTATTAAAAAGTCCAAATTTTTCTCTTATTTCTATCAGGGTCTTTTTCGCTGCTTTTGAAGCTTTTTCTTTTCCTTCTTCAACAATTGCTTTTAACGATGAGATATTTTCGCTTATCTCTTGACGTTTCACTCGGATTGGTTCCAATTCTTTAATAATCGCCTCAGTAAGGGCATCTTTTAATTCAATAAATTGTAAAGTCCCTGAATGAAACTTATTTTTAAAATAATCCACCTGATCTGGTAAGAAAATTGTCAATAATTGAAAGAGAGTTTTTATACCTCCAATAATCTCTCCACCTGCATTAGTTGCTGTCGGGACTGAACGAATTTTTTTTCGGATTACCTCTGGAGGATCTGATAAATTAATGTAACTTCCTTCTACTGATTTGCTCATTTTTCCTTCCCCAGTTAATGAAGGGACATATTCTCCTTTGGTGGCAAATCTTCTCGGCTCGGGAAAATCAGTCCCATAAGTTTGATTCATCTTTCGGGCAATCTCTCGGGCGACTTCTAAATGCGGTTCTTGATCAATGCCCACCGGTACTAACTCAGCTTTATAAACAAGAATATCAGCCGCCATAAGAATTGGATAATTTAAAAGAGCCATTGAATTCTCTTTGGGATATTGTTTAATTTTTTCTTTATAGGTAGGTAAATGTTGCATCCTAGCAATTGTTGTCACTGAGGAGAAAATAAAAGCTAATTCAAAGTGTTCTGGAATATCTGATTGAAAAAAAATCGTTGATTTTCTTGGATCAAGCCCACAAGCCAAATAATCAATCAATACTTCAAGCCGTGATCTTTTTAGTTTCTCCGGCGAAAATGGCGTAGTAATCGCATGAGTGTCAGCCACCATATAAAATGTTTCATATTCAGGATTCTCTTGAAGCTCAATCATTCCCTTAACCGCTCCTAAATAATTTCCTAAGTGTAAACCACCCGTCGCTCTAATTCCCGACAAAACCCGTTTTTTCATAAAAAAAATAAAACTGCTTATGTAGCTATAATTATACTCAATAATTATTTTATAACCTTATTAAAAGTTGCGTTGATATTTTTTAAAAATAACAGTCCTCCAAATCGGAGAGGACCCTTGTAGTATAATTTAAAATTAAACATGATTACTCGTCAAAAGGCAATTGAAATTTTAAATACTCATCTTAAAAATAAAAATCTTTTTCGTCATTGTTTGGCGGTTGAAGCAGCGATGAGGGCATTAGCCAAATATTTTAATGAAGACGAAGAAAAATGGGGGCTGGTTGGCCTCCTTCATGATGGTGATTGGGAAAAAACCAAGGATACACCTCATCATCATACTTTAAAAATGGTTGAGTGGCTAAAAGAAGCCGGTGAAGATGATCAGGAAATAATCGAAGCTATTCTTTCCCATAATTATTCTCATACCCAAAATAATCCGCCAAAAAATAAAATGGAATGGGCTCTTTATACTGTTGATGAACTGACTGGATTAATTATCGCCACCGCCTTAGTGATGCCCGATAAAAAATTAAATTCTGTCGGCGTTGAATCAGTTCTTAAAAAATTTCCTTCAAAATCCTTTGCCGCCGGGGTTAACCGAGAGAAAATTAAACTCTGTCAAGAAAAATTAGGAATTGAACTCAATCGATTCATAGAAATTGTTTTATCGGCAATGAAAAATATTACCCAAGAGTTAGGATTGTGATATTTTTTAAAATGATCAACCAAAAATCAATCAAAACTATCGAAGAAGCCCGTTTTTCAAAAAACTTTATCCGCCCGTTATACCATAGCTATAATATCGTCAAAGTGATTGAGATTGTTAAATATCTTTTTGGAATCAATAAAAATATCAATTTTCCTTCAGACTTAATTAATAGTAATAAAAAACCAAAAAAAGTGATTGTTTTTCTTATCGATGGATTTGGTTGGCGATTCATCGAACAGTTTAAAAACTATCCCTTTATCCAATGGATAATCAAAAATGGTGTTTTATCGAAAATTACCACTCAATTTCCGTCAACTACCGCCGCTCACGTCACTCTTTTTCATACCGGTCAACCGGTCGGCGAAAGTGGAATTTATGAGTGGAATTATTATGAACCAAAAATTGATGATGTTATCTCTCCTCTCTTATTCTCCTTTGCTGGTGATAAAAAAAGAGCAACTTTAAAAAACATTAATCTCAAACCAGAAAAAATTTTGCCTCAAAAAACTTTTTATCAACTCTTAAGCCGTCACCAGATTAATTCATATGTTTTCCAAAGTAATGAATATACTCCCTCGACTTATTCTGATGTCGTTTTTAAAAAAGCTAAAGTTGTCCCATATCGCACCCTTCCTGAAGCAATCACGTGGTTAATCAATTTATGTCATCAAAACAATCACCCAACTTACTATTTTTTATACTTTGACAAAATTGACTCAATCAGTCATGTTTATGGGCCAGATTCCTCTTATGCCAAAAATGAAATCGCCAATTTCCTCACTCTTCTTGAAAAAATTTTTCTTCCATTTTTAGAACACAATCGAAAAAAAACTGCTTTTTTAATGACCGCCGACCATGGGCATATGAATGTTAGTCCAGAAACAACTTTCTACCTTAATAAAAGAATTCCGTCAATCAAAAAATACCTTTTAACCAATAAAGAGGGAAAATTATTAGCCCCTGCTGGTTCACCAAGAGATTTGTTTCTTTATGTAAAGGCAGAATTTCTTCCTCGAGTTAAAAAAATACTGAAAAAAAGACTAAAAGGAATAGCCGAAGTTTATTTGACTAATGAACTTTTAGAAAATAATTTTTTTGGTGAAAAAATCTCAAGGAACTTCCTATCTCGTCTAGGCAATCTGGTTATTTTACCCTATGAAAATCAAACTGTCTGGTGGTTTGAAAAAAATCGCTTTGAGATGAAATTTTTTGGTCATCACGGAGGATTATCAAAAGAGGAGATGGAAGTTGGGTTGTTCTTTTTCTAATAAAAATGATCTCAGAATTTGCTCTTCAGATAATTTTCTTCTACCTGCAAACAATTCTTAAGGATATCGACAATCAAATTTTTAAGAAAAATCTTTTTTATTCCTTTTTTTAAATTAAATTGATGATCAACATTTTTTAAAACAATAATCTCCTTGATAATCGCCTTGTCCGCGTGATTAATTATTTCCCTTGCATCTGTCTGCGGAACCACATCGTCATTTTCTCCTTGGATAAGATACACAGATCCCTTATATTTTGAAAAATTTTTCAAAATTTTTTCTTTTTTGGGATAGGTTGATAAAATTGGTAACATTTTCCTTTTAGTTGAAACGCCTGAACCAAACATAAAAATAGACCTAATTTGTGGATATTTTTTGACTAAAAAACTCCCCATTGTCCCACCAAGAGAAAAGCCAACAAGAACCACATTGTTTATTTTTATTCTCCTAAGATTCAAAAAATGCTTAAAAATAACTTCAACATCTTTCCATTCATCCTCAAATGTTTTTCCATCAAACGTTTTTGAATATTCTTCATAATTCATCGTACTTTCCCAAGAGTTTATCTCCCGCGAAGTCTCATAAAAAAACACGCTCCCCAATTTTTGCTTCAATATTTCTTGTCCAATCTCAAAATATTTTTTTTTAAGGTAGTGCTAAAGACTCCATGGAGAAAGAAAAAATTAAAGCCATTAAGTAATTTTTGGCCCAATTCAAGATAATAAATCTTTTTATTGCCAAAAGTTCCTTTGTTTAAATATTTCATTTTAATGATCAGACAATAAATATCTCAAAATTTCTCTAGCTTTGTCGCTTAGTGAAGATTCAGAGCCATCGGAAGAATTGGTAGAAATACGTAGAATTCGACGACCGTCAGAGGAATGAAAATCTACTTTTCTTTGGTCTTCATTCCTTAAGTGATGGAGATCCGAAAGAATATATGAAGCTAGACTTTTAAACTCTTTAAGGTTACAAATTCCCTGACAAGGAAAATTTACGCTCCTATTTTTATTTTTGGATATCAAGAACGATAAATTAGGAATTGCATGAAGCGAAACAACTTTGCCATCACCGTAACCAAACTCATAAAAAAGAGGTATTTTATCAGAAAAAGGAAGAGGATAAGGTATTGATAGGCCAGGGTCTAAAAGAAAACTTAAACTAGAATCTAAATCAACAACCACAGCTGAATGGCCACCAACCAGTTCATCCCCTCCTTCATAAGTAACAGGAAACAAAGCAATTCGTACATCTTTACCCGTTTTCTGAAATTCCTTGGCTATTGCTAAAGAAAACAATGTGCAGTTGCCTCCATAATTTTCAAAAAAATCACCCTCGACGATAGTTCTATAGTATTCTTCTGGAGGTTGGCTCTCTGAAAAGTTGGTGTAAAAAGACATAGTATTAAATGGATAGTCAGCGATTATTCTTCTTAGTGGCCCTGAATATATCTTCCAATTATTTCTGATCTCAAATGCGGTTTCTAAGACTTCTCTTGTCAATCCAGAAATGTAAGGTCTAGCTTTTGATTGGAAATCATTAGAAGAAATACAATCTGTTTCTCGAACTTGTAAACCTTTGCCTAAATAACCAACTTCAATTGGTTTTTTTGGATCTATCCAACTGATATCTGATAAATTAAAAGGAAGTTTCTTATCAGGAAGTATGGATATTCTACAAAAAGAAAGTGTTGAAATGATTATAGGTTGATCGTTATCAAAAAAACCAAACGAAACAGATCCAAAAAAAGCAACCTCCATTCCTTTTCTAAGGGCAAGATTTGCCTCAGAAAGCCGACTCTCATCATTGGCATTAACGATCATCCATCCATCACCTCTTTAATACCAATAACTGAGTCAGAAACCACCAAAACATCGTTTGGCTTAGGATAAGGATAATTCATTTCTGCTAATAATTTTTCCTTAGATACGTAAAGAGGATAAAGCATACCGTAAATATCAGGATTGCCAAGATTTCTTTGAATTTCCTCTTCATTAAAACTTGGTTTGATAGCAGAAATAGAAGGAAATTCCTGTAAAGCGGTTTTAATTTTTCCTTCGTTCCTTATTAATATCATTAAACGAGTTGTTAATCCTTCGCTTGCTTGATTTTTTTTTCTTTAGTCATCAACTTCAAAAAACAATTTTTCAATAGTTTAAAATATTTGGTAAATTATATCATAATTTCTTAAGTAATGAATGTAAATTAAAACCTAATATAAATTGTTAGCAGTGAAATTAGGTAAAATCTAGAATTTAAAAAACTTGTTGATTAATAAAACTTTTAGAACTAAATTTTCGAAAAAGATGTTAATAGCAAACCACTAATCAAGCAAAATTATTTGAAATTTTTTAGGTTCGTAAAGTTAAAAAATAGAAGTTTTTCATAACCGTTAGGAACTGGATGAAAAATGCCGGTGCGTTTCTTAATTCAAAGATAGTTGATCCTTCTTTTATCCTTTCACTCCTGCCATCGGTTTTTAAGGATAATCACTATCTCTCTCTATCATTTCATAGTATTATTACAATGTAATATATTTGATGAAGCGTTTGATCAAACCCAAAAAAACCCCAAAATAATTTTGATGGGTAAACAAATCTTCCCAGGAGATTTTTATTGGCTTTCAAAAAATCGATGGCTGAATCGCTAAAAATCTCTAAAAAAGCTAGCTAAAATCCTAAGAAAAAATTTTGTTTTAAAAAAACTATAATTAAAAAAGTTAAAAGCGCATGATGGAATGAGTGAAGAAATAAATAAAAAAATTAGATCGTTTTTGAGAAGCAATTTTCTCATTCTGAAGAATAAAATCGGCTAAGAAGTGCTTTAATGGAAAAAGAAACAAAAAGAAAAAGATTGAAGCAGCTATTTCAAACTAATTTTAACATAAAACTTTTAATTTTTCATTTAAAATATTAACATTAATTTTTACTTTTGTAATTTTATGGAACATTCAAAAAAAATATTGTTGATAGCCACTTCAAATCCCGCTAAATTAAGGGAAATAATCTTTGGTTTACGAGAACTGAAAAAGGAAAAATTCTCCTTTCTTACATTAAACGACGTTAGGGTAGGGAAACAACCAGAAGAAACAGGTAAAAGTTTTCTAGAAAATGCGACCATAAAAGCTAAGTTTTATGCTGAAAAAACAAATTTACTACCTACCATCGCTGATGATGGTGGACTGATTGTCCCCGCTTTAAACAATGCTCCTGGAGTGAAATCACGACGCTGGTTAGGATATGAAGCAAGTGATGAAGAACTTATTGAATTTACCATAGAAAAAATTAAAAATTTACCCCTGTCTAAAAGAAAAGCTTTTTTAGAAACTTGCGTTGTTTTTTATCAACCAAAAACAAAAAAGATTGATTACGCTCAAGAAAAAATTGAAGGTTATCTTGCAGAAAAACCACCATCAAAAAGAATCCCCGGCTATCCTTTTCGTGCTCTTTTTGTTGTTAAAAAATTTAATAAATATTATGATGATTTAACAGAAGAAGAACATCTTGAAATTAATCATCGGCTAAAAGCGATAAAAA
>JBBILO010000016.1:0-16972 GCA_037444855.1 Candidatus Roizmanbacteria bacterium
CAATTTTCAAAAGGGAAAATTCATGTTAATGGGAAGAGAATCTTTTTGGAGTTGTACTAAAAGAAGACTAACGAAATTTAATGGATTTAAAATTAATTTTTCTTATCATTTTAAAGAATGTGAAAGGTGATGGAAGAAAACACCGGAAGAAATGAAAAAAGAATTATTACAAATTTTAAAAAAAATACAATAAAATTTATTAGTTATTTTGTCTAGAGGCTTTAAAATTTAAAATTAAAGATTAAATTATCCAACTAACTAGTTAATACGCCAAACTAGTTAACGTTTTTTGTTTAAAGTTTAATGTTTAATTGTTATAATAATCCATATGCCCTATAAAATAATCGAAGACAAAAACATTGCCGATGTTTATCTTAAGATCTGGGCAAAAACAAAAGAAGAACTTTTTAATGAAATAATCTTTGCCTTTTCCGATCAAATTACTCAATCCGATCAAATAAAGAATAAAATTAAACAAAAAATTAATCTCAAAGAAAATAATTTTTCAAATTTAGTTTTTAGATTTATTGAAAAATTAATCTATTTAAAAGATACTAAGAGTTTAATTTTCAAAGAAAGTAGAATTTTTTTAAATAACAATCAAATTAAGGGATATTTATTTGGGCAAAAAATTAATCAAGATTTACCAATCAAACTCGATATTAAAGCCGTTACTTATCATAAATTTCAGATAAAAAACGAAAAAAATTTTTACTGTCTTTACTTAGTTTTTGATATTTGAAATGCAAATCTACAATTACGATTTAATACAAATAGATCAAGCTGCTTGGCAATTAAAAAAAGATTATCAAGGGGTACCGGTAATCATTTTTGCCAAAGAAGAACTATTAAGAACTATGGATGAAGAAGTTTTTATCCAAGCAAAAAATGTTGCTCAAATTCCTGGGCTATATCAAAAAGTTTATATTATGCCCGATGCTCACTCCGGCTACGGCGCGCCTATTGGTACTGTTTTTGCGATGAAAGAAGAAGGTTTTGTTGCACCTGGTGCTATCGGTTTTGATATTAATTGTGGAATGAGACTAATCACAACTAATCTTACTAAAAAAGAGATCCTACCATATCTAGAAAAGCTGGTAAATCTTCTTTTTGAAAACGTTCCCGCCGGCGTTGGTCGAAAAGGTTTTTTAAAAATTTCCAAAAATCAATTAAAAAAAATTGTTGAAAATGGGGTTTTGGAAATTGAGAAAATGGGTTTTGCTAGGAAGGAAGATCTTAAAAATATTGAAGAAAAAGGCGTCATCCAAAATGCTGATTACTCAACTCTTTCTAAAGCCGCCATTGACCGTGGAATCAATCAATTAGCCACTTTAGGATCAGGAAATCATTATCTGGAAATTCAAAAAGTTGATCAAATCTTTGATAAAAAATTAGCTGAAAGGTTTGGTCTTTATGATGAAAATCAAATTACTATTATGGTTCACTGTGGTTCAAGAGGTTTGGGACATCAAGTATGCAGTGATTATCTTCGCATTTTTGAAAAAAATCTTTCTCATTTCAAGATCAAGGTCAATGACCGTCAATTAGTCTATGCTCCAATTAATTCCTCAATTGGTAAACAGTATCTTTCTGCGATGGCTTCCGCTGCTAATTTTGCTTTTGCTAACCGTCAACTGATCACTTATCAAATAAGAAAAATCTTTGAAAAAATCTTTGGTAAAAGAGCAGAGGACTTATCAATGAACTTAGTCTATGATGTTGCTCATAACATTGCCAAATGGGAAAATTTTAAAGAAAAATTACTTATTCATCGAAAAGGGGCGACAAGATCTTATCCTAATCAACCAGTGATTATTGGAGGTTCGATGGAAACAGGCAGTTATCTTCTGACTGGAACAGAAACATCTTTAGAAAAATCTTTTGGCTCAACTGCTCATGGATCAGGAAGAACAATGTCTCGAGCTAAAGCAAAAAAATTAATTCAAGGTCAAAAATTGCATCAACAATTAGTAAAAAAGGGGATCTATGTTAAATCCGCTTCTTTTAGCGGTTTAGCTGAAGAAGCAGGTTTTGCTTATAAAAATATAGATGATATCGTTGATTCAGTATCAAAGGCGAGCTTATCAAAACCAATTGTCTCTTTTAAACCCATTGGTAATATTAAAGGTTAACTAGTATGAAATTCTTTAGTCCCACTTTTGGTCAATTAACGGAAGAAGAAGTTAAAAACAAAATCTCGACTTTTATGACGGCTGATAAAAAAGCTCATTATCGCCTTATTGTTGGCTCAGATTCTCAACGAATCAAAAAAGGCAGCTATGATTTTGTTTGCGCTTTAATTATTCATCGAGTTGGTGGCGGTGGTATTTATTTTTGGAAAAGAGAAATTATCAACAAAAAAATGTCTTTAAAAGAACGAGTATATCAAGAAGCGATTATCTCACTTCAAAGCGCCGAAACATTTTTTAAATTTTTTAAAACTAATGGAAGTGCCCGGTACAATATGGAAATCCATGTTGACATCGGCAAAAACGGGGAAACCCGAGAAATGATCACCGAAGTCATTGGAATGATTCGAAACAGCGGTTATCAGGTTAAAATTAAACCAGATTCATTCGGGGCTTCAAAAGTAGCCGATCGCCATACTTAATTTTAACTTAAAATATACTCTTTGATATTGGCTTCATTAATAAAAAATGGCCCCTGTTGACCAGAAACAATCTTAAAGGCCACTCTTCTTACCATCTGTTCAATTGTTCGCTCAAGTGTTCTCATCCCCGGATCAAAACCCAAAGGTCGGGTAATTTTTGGCCAAATACTATCATCAACTTTAATAACTGATTCATCTAAACCAATTTCTTTTAAATATTTGGGGAAAACATAATTTTTAGCAATGGTAATTTTTTCTGTGTCAGTGTAAGATGGCATTTGAATTAATTCTAACCGGTCTAAAACCGCATTAGAAACATCCCGAGTATTGTTAGCACTAGCAATAAAAATAACTGAAGAGAGATCAAATGGATAATCAATAAAATAGTCAGTGAAAGCAGAGTTTTGTGATGGATCTAAAAGCTCAATCAAAACTCCCATAATCGCCGCTCTTGATTCAGGTGTTACCCGATCTAATTCATCTAAAAGAATCACTGGATTTTTTACTCCCACTCTTCTTAATGAACGAATAATTAAACCTGGTTCTGCCTCAGGTGTCGTTTTTGATTGACCTCTAAGATCCAAAGCAGATGATAATCCACCAAATGGAATGCGAACAAATTTTCTTCCCAAAGCTTCAGCTACAGAAATGGCAAAAGTCGTTTTCCCTGTTCCAGGAAGACCGACAAAAAAAAGGGAGGGAGCACGAAATGGCTCATTAATCTTTTTTTGGCGATGTAGTATAAGTACTGAAAGATACTCAATCACCCGTTCTTTTACTTTTTCTAACCCAAAATGGTTTTTATCAAGAATCTCTTTCGCTTTTTTAATATCGAAAACATCTTCACTCTTCATTTCCCATGGCAGATTAACAATCCAATCTATATATTTTGCCACTATATCAATTTGAGAGAGATTGCCTCCGTAACGAAAACTTAACTCAAGTCGCATAATTTGATTTTCTGCTTTTTCCTTTAACTTAGCAGGCACCGATGATGATTGCAAAATTGTTTTAATTTTTTCTATTTCTGACAAGTTTTTTTGATTGTCCATTTGATTAGCAGACTAAATATCTACTTGACAAAATTAAAGTTTTTCGGTATAAATAATAATCATCTTTTGGTTCCTTTTAGTAACTTTTTAACATAAAATTTATCTCGTTAATTTATATTACAAGTTTTTTAAAAAAAAATCTATGATTAAAAAAATTAATATTCACCCTCTTTTTGATTATGTATTAGTTCGTCCTCTTGAAGAGGAAATAAAAACTCCTTCAGGCATTGTTTTACCCGATACCGCAAAAGAGAAACCACAGATGGGCGAAGTCATGGCTGTTGGTCCAGGAAATTTTAATGATGAAGGAAAAAAACTCCCAATAATGGTTAAAGTCGGTCAAAAAGTTTTGTATAAAAAATGGGGAGGTAATGAAATAAAAGTTGGCACTGAAGAGTGGCTTTTAATTGAACAAAAAGATATTATGGCAGTAGTTGAATAATTTATTATTAGTTTGTACTTATAGCCTATGGCAAAACAAATTATCTTTGCTGAAGAAGCCAGGGAAAAACTGGCTAAAGGTGTTAATATTTTAGCTAAAGCAGTTGTTACCACACTTGGCCCCCGTGGTCGCAATGTCGCTCTGGACCGTAAATGGGGTGCACCTAACGTCGTCCATGATGGTGTTTCTGTCGCAAAAGAAATCGAACTTGAGAATCCTTTTGAAAATATGGGCGCTCAATTAGTAAAAGAGGCTGCTTCAAAAACTAACGATGTCGCCGGTGATGGCACAACTACTTCTACCCTTCTTACTCAAGCAATGGTGAATATGGGAATGAAAAATATCACCGCCGGTGCCAACCCAATGATTTTGAAAAAAGGAATTGATGAAGGAGTAAAAACAGTGGTGGAGCAAATTAAAAAAATGTCAAAGAAAGTCTCTATCGACAACAAAGAAGAATTAGTTCAGGTAGCAACCATTTCAGCCGCCGATCCTCAGGTCGGAGAAAAAATCGCTGAGGCGTTTCAAAAAGTTGGAAAAGATGGAGTAATTACGGTTGAAGAAGGAAAAGGTCTTCAAATGGAAATTGAGTATAAAGAGGGAATGGAATTTGATAGAGGATATGCTTCACCCTATTTTGTCACTGATCCAGAAAGAATGGTCGCTGAAATCGAAGATCCGTATATTTTAATTACCGATAAAAAGATCTCAGCAGTTTCTGATCTTCTACCATTTTTAGAAAAATTTGTTAAAGTGTCGAAAAACCTAGTCATCATCGCCGATGAAGTCGAAGGGGAGGCTTTAGCTACCTTGGTTGTTAATAAATTAAGAGGAACTTTCAATGCTTTAGTGGTAAAAGCTCCTGGTTTTGGTGATCGAAGAAAAGAAATGCTTCAAGATATCGCTATTTTAACAGGAGGAACGGTTATTTCTGAAGATTTAGGAAAAAAATTAGAAAATGTTGAAATTGAAGATTGTGGTAGAGCAGAAAAAGTCTGGGCTGATAAAGAAAATTGTCGAATCATCGGTGGTAAAGGATCTCAAAAAGAAATTCAAGCAAGAATTGCTCAGATTAGAAGAGAAATTGAACAAACTACTTCTGAATTTGATAAAGAAAAGCTGCAAGAACGTTTGGCAAAATTAACTGGTGGTGTTGCCGTAATCAATGTTGGAGCCGCCACTGAAGTTGAGATGAAAGAAAAAAAAGAAAGAGTCACCGATGCCGTTGCTGCGACGAAAGCAGCCCTAGAAGAAGGCATTGTTGCTGGAGGCGGTGTCACTTTGCTTCAAGCAAGAAAATCTCTTGAAGCCTTGAAGAAAAAAATGGAAACGGAAGAAGAAAAGACCGGGGTAGAAATTGTTTACAAAGCTCTAGCTGAACCAATTAAGAGAATTGCTGAAAACTCCGGTGCTGATGCTGGCTGGGTTCTTCGAAGAATAGAAGAGTCGAAAGATCCTGACTATGGCTTTGATGCTTTAACTTTAGAATTTGGGTCAATGTTTAAACGAGGGATTGTCGATCCAGCCAAAGTGGTAAGAAGCGCGCTAGAAAATGCCGCTTCTGTTGCAACAATGATTCTCACAACCGAAGCTTTGATCACCGACATCCCTGAAAAAAAGGAATCAACGTCAACACCATCGATGCCTGAATATTAATCGGTAAAGAGACTTTAGAATTCCCCCCCTCCGATTAGGAGGGGGTTTTTTTTAAAAATATATATTACTTTTAATCGGGAATCTGATAATAATTTTAATTCTTAACTGTTTTTTTAAACTTTTACAGACTCATGATTTTTTTAAATTTCGATATATAATATTTTTATGACCGCTTTTTATAATTTAATAACTTTTACCATCTCTTTTTTTATCCTTTGGTTAGGTTCTGGGTTAATCGTAAAAAATGTCAGTAAATTTTCTCATCTTCTTAAAATTTCTTCTTTCTCAATCTCTTTTTTTCTACTTGGTATCCTTACGTCGATGCCTGAATTAACGGTGGGAATTAACTCGATTATTGATCAAAAACCAGAGATTTTTGTTGGAAATTTGATTGGAGGTATTGTCGTTATCTTTAGTTTAGTTATTCCTCTTTTGGCAGTTATTAACGGCCAAATAAAACTTGTTCATGATCTGGAAAATAAAAATTTAATTTTGATCGTCATTTACCTTCTTTTACCTTTAGCTTTTATCTCTGATCGAATAATCAATCTCATTGAAGGCATATTTTTAATTGTTTATTATTTAATCATTTTTTATCTTTTAGAAAGAAAACAAACTCTTTTGGAAAAGCTATCAGTCGAATTTACCAATCATCAGAAATTGTTTCTTAACGATATTCTAAAAATCATTCTTGGAATTATCTTAGTGACAATTTCAAGCCACTTGATCGTCAAGAACACTCTTTATTTTTCTTCACTTTTTAAAATCTCACCCTTTTTTGTTGCTTTGATTATTGTTAGTTTTGGAACCAACTTGCCAGAACTTTCTTTGATTATCAGATCAGTAAAAGAAAAAAAAGAAACCATTGCCTTTGGCGACTATTTGGGTTCAGCTACAGCCAATGTATTTCTGTTGGGAGTATTAACTGTAGTCAATAATAAATCAATCATTGTTCCCAATCATTTTCATCAATACTCGTTTTTTATCGCTTTATCCATAATTATTTTTTATTTATTTATAAAAAGTGAAAATAAACTCTCTGCAAAAGAAGCGATAATTCTTCTTTTAATATATGTGATTTATCTCCTTTTTGAAATAAAAAAAGTTTTTTTCGTTTAAAAAAAATTGGATTGATATTTTAATCCTACTTTCACCCACGTCCTAACTTTTTATCTAACTCATCTCCTGGGAAGGAATTTTAAAATCTTTTTTTGATATTGGTAAGGGAAAAATACAGATATTCATAAAGTATATCCTTCATGAATAATCAATTTGTTAAAATTTGTTCTATCTTCGAAAACTAAACAACAAAGAAATCGATTTTCTTAATCTCTATTACTTTAAAAGCCAAAGAAAGATTATTTTTGGATTTAAAATCTTCATAATTTTTTTATAAATAAATTTTCACTTTGGGAGCGAATTAGGAAAGAGGAATTCATTAAACTCTTGTTCGGTGATTCTTACTAGTATTTTAAGAGTTTTTCTACTGACGCTTGTTTTAAAACATTTTTTTCTCTTGGCGCGTAGTTTTTTTGATTAAAGATTGAAAAAGCAAGGAAACAAAGTTGCTTTTGTATTGTCAGAGAAAGATAAGATTATTCTCTAATCGACACTGGTTATGTCGTTGATATAAAATTGGAAATTTTCTAAACTAAAGAAGAATATAAACCCAATTTAAAGTTTTTTCATATTTTTAACTCTTTAAGATTTATTTTACATTCACGCATTAACTCAAAGTTCACTAAATCATGGTGAAGCATTCTCCTGATGCATTCTACGTGGCAGTCCAGGGGGGAGGATTCGAACCTCCGCAGGGATAACCCGGCAGTTTTACAGACTGCTCCGATTGACCACTCCGGCACCCCTGGTTAGTTAAAAAAAATAGATAATAAATTTTATCAAAAAAATTATTTAGAGGGAAGCCTTTTGATAAAGCCAATAAACAGGAGTTTTGTTAATGTTATTTATACTTCTTATTGGTTTAACCATCCATTTTTTTTCTATTTGACAAGTACTGCTAAAAATTAATAAATCTTTATCTTCTAATTTTATTCTCTCAACCTGATCTTTTTTTGGACAATCTTGATTAAAAAAATAAATATTATCTAAATAATTCATTCTCATCCCTTTTTGGATTTTACCAACTAAAGATGGTTGATAATTGGAAGAAAAATATAAATAATAAATTGGGAACCAACCGGAAACAAAAAAATAAATTCGCTGATATTGATTTTTATTTTCTGCCAAATAAATTGCCATATTCTGATTGCCATCACTTCGCCCAATAGCAGTAAACATTGAGACGTGTTGAAAATAATTATGAGTAAAATAAATAAATTCAATCGTTAAAAAAATATAAAAGAAGAGAACAAATTTATTATTGCATAGCTTTATAAATTTTTTCCAACCAATAATAGAAATTAAAATAATAAAAAATAACATTGGTAAAGACCGATGCATATGAGGACTGTTTTCAATTGTTAAACCGGCGGGAAAAACATTGATTAATAAAAGAAGAATAACTAATTTCATTATTTTCTCTATCTTTTTGTTATCTTCTTTAATAAAAAAATAAAAGATAATTAAAATCAATTGAGATAGATAAAACAATCCAAAATTAGGGATCTGAAACCAAGGGGGATTACCGCCATTTAAAAAAAGATAAACCGGGGAAAAATATATTAAAAATTGGGTTAGAAATATCCTTGTCAAATAAACGAATTTATTATTAAAAAGACGGGCTATAAGAATCGAGTTTTCATTGTAGATAAATTGATTAAAATAATCTTTTTTTATCGTAATTTCATTAAAAATCGACGTTTGAGTAAACCGAGACTTTCCCCAAACTGATAAGCTAAAAATAACTAATAAAATAAAAAAAATTAAAAAGTAAATAATTAGATAAAAAGGTATCTTTTCTTTTTGTTGAAAATTAAAAATTAATAAAATCAACAAAGTCAGTGGAATAATCAATCTAAAACTCGGATAAGAAAGAAACGCCAGCAAAAAATTAATCAATATAAAGAATTTAACAAGTAAGATTTTTCTTTTATTAAAGTGAAGAGCTAAACCACTGATGTAGAAAAAAGAGGCAAAAATCCCCTCGGCCGCGGTACGGCTAAAGGCAATATGCCAAGGATTAATCGCTAAAAGGAAACTTCCTACCAATGCTAGCCAACTATTTTGGAATAAATTAAAAATCAAAAAATAAAAACTAATAATTGTTAATGAACCAACAAAAGCATTAATTGCCCTTGCTCCAAAAACGCTATCGCCAAAAATTAAACTTCCAAGACCAGAGAAGTACATCGGTAAAACCGGTGGATAATCGCCCCATTTATCAAAGTAAAAAATTGGCCAGAGGTTACCATACAAATCCTTTCCGTTTAATAAAATGAACTTACCAACATAGGAGTTAACTACCTCATCTTGATGAAAACCGGAAGGAATATCACCTAAACGATAAAACCTAAGAAAAAAACATAAAATTAAAATTAATAAAAAACAAAAGTATATTTTCATCTTCGATTTTATATTTTATAATAAATATATGGAAATTATTTTTTTTGAGGTTGAAGATTGGGAAAAGGAAATTATTGAAAAAAATTTTCCACAAGCAAAAATTGTCCCTCAACCGATAGATGAAAATAATTTTTTACAATATCAAAACGTCGAAATTCTTTCCTGTTTTATCTATTCCAATCTAAAAAAAGAGGTATTAGCAAAACTGCCACGTTTGAAATTAATTGCCACTCGCTCTACAGGTTTTGATCATATCGATCTCAATTTTGCTAGAAAAAAAAACGTTTTTGTCGCCAATGTTCCGGAATACGGTTCAAGAACAGTGGCTGAATATACCTTTGCTCTAATTCTTACTCTCATAAAAAAAATTTATCAATCAATCAATCAAGCAAAAATTTTCAATTTTGATCATAATCAGATCCGTGGATTTGATCTTTTTGGTAAAACGTTGGGTATTATCGGTTTGGGAAAGATTGGTTTTGAGGTTTTAAAAATTACCAAAGGGTTTCAAATGAACGTTTTAGTTTATACTCGAACAAAAAAAGAAGCTTTAGCCAAACAATATCAATTTCAATATGTTGATCTTAACACTCTTCTCTCTCAATCAGATATCATTACTCTTCATACACCTTTAACCCAAGAAACATATCACTTAATTAATAGTCAAAATATCTATCAAATTAAAAAAGGCGCCTTTCTAATTAATACTGCCCGCGGGGCTTTGATTGAAACTCAAGCATTAGTTAAAGCTTTAGAAGAAAATATTTTACAAGGAGTTGCTTTAGATGTTTTAGAAAAAGAAAAATTACTAGCTGAAGAAACGGAGGTCTTAACCCAAAATTATAAGAAAGAAGTCGATTTAAAAACCTTGGCTTTAAATCATATTCTGATCAATCATCCAAAAGTAATCATCACTCCACATAATGCTTTTAATACTCATGAAGCTTTGGATAGAATCTTAGAAACGACAATTCAAAACATTAAAAATTTTCTTGAGAGCAAACCGATAAATCTAGTTTTTTAAGGAATAGCGAATTTTAAAGCTACTTTTTTTACTTCTAACCTCATTCTTTTTAAGATTTTATTTTGGCTAATTTCTCTTTCAAAATTAGCAATATATTTTACCCTTTCCTGATTCTCTTTTGGTAAACGATATTTTTTTAACAAATCAATAACTTCGAGAATCTTTTTTCCAATAAACTCCATCTCTTTTTCTTTCATTCCCCGAGATGTCGCTGCTGGTGTTCCTAATCTTATTCCTGATGGGTAAAAAGGTGAGGAAGTTTCATCTGGCACAGTGTTTTTATTAACCGTTAAGCCAATTTTATCTAAAGCCTTCTGCACAAAAATTCCTGCGCCCGGACCAAGAATATTGGTTAAATTAACCAAAATAAGATGGTTGTCGGTCCCACCCCCAACGAGCTGCAATCCACCTTCTCTTAGCACTTCTGCTAATTTTTTCGCATTTTTAACTATCTGTAAAACGTATCTTTTAAAAGAAGGCTGACTCGCTTCATACAAAGCGACAGCAATAGCAGCTGTTTGATTATCATGGGGACCTCCTTGTAAACCGGGAAAAACCGCGCTATCGATTTTTTTAGGTAAATCCGGATCTTTTTTTAATCCTTTTTTAGTGATCATAATCATCGCTCCTCTTGGACCTCTTAAAGTCTTATGAGTTGTTGTCGTGATCACATGAACGTATGGAACTGGTGATGGATGAACGCCAGCAACGATTAAACCAGCAATATGAGCAATATCAGCAACTAAATAAGCATTTACTTTCTCAGCAATCTCATAAAATTTTTTATAATTAATAATTAAAGGATAAGCGCTTGTCCCAACCCAAATCGCTTTTGGCTTCACCTTTGACACTAATTTTTCAATTTCATTGTAATCAAAAAGATCCTTGTCTTGATAAACTCCCTTTTT
This sequence comes from Candidatus Roizmanbacteria bacterium, assembly GCA_037444855.1. Taxonomy (GTDB): domain Bacteria; phylum Patescibacteriota; class Microgenomatia; order UBA1406; family GWC2-37-13; genus JBBILO01. The sequence goes on from JBBILO010000016.1 coordinate 11,216, forward strand.
CTTCAATCCATATTGATAGGCTTTAAAAAAAATTCCCGAAGCCGAAACATGATGACCATGAGTTAGATGACCCCCACTAGTTAAAGTTTGTCCCATAATCACCTCTCCTGGTTTACATAAAGCCATATGAACGGCTAAATTTGCCGGAGAACCAGAGTATGGTTGAACATTGACATATTCAACGTTAAAAAGTCTCTTTGCTCTTTCTTGAGCTAATTTTTCTATCTCATCAACCCACTCGTTGCCGCCATAATATCTTTTTCCAGGATAACCCTCGGAATATTTATTAACAAATTCGGAGGATAAGACCTTTTTTACCTCTTTTGAGGCATAATTTTCTGATGGAATTAACTCAATCCCTTCTCTTTGCCTTTTTCGTTCTTTTAGTATAAAAAAGAGTACCTTTTTATCCTTCATAGTCAATTAAAGTTGTTAACAATAAAGTGTCGATTATAATTATTATATGATTATATCAGATATCTTTATCAGTTTTTTAATGTTGCTAATTTTCTTTCTTAGAATAAAAACTCTTCCGCCTCAAATCCCACTTTTTTATTCTCATTTTCCAGCAGAAAATCAATTAACTGATCTCTGGCTTATTTTTATTATTCCTATTATAATGAACGTTTTCTTCTTTTTAAATATTTATTTAACCAAAAAATTATTTTTAGATAATTATTTGATAAACAAAATCTCCCAATATCTAAATTATTTTATTCTTTTAGGTTTTGCTTTTGCTTTTATTAAAATTATTTTTATCATTTCATGAAATACTTCTTTCCCTTATTCCTCTCCAGTATTATTTCTTTTTTGTTAACTTTTCCCACCATATTTCTTGCCAAAAAATTTAATATCGTCACCGACAAAAAAAAACGATACCATCCTGCCCATACCCACCAGGGATTAATCCCTAGAGCTGGTGGTTTACCAATATACCTTTCAATTCTTATCTCAACCCTATTTTTTTGTCCTATAAATAAAATTATTTTCGGTATTCTATTAAGCTCGTTTCTTTTAATAATCGTTGGACTTTTAGACGATATTTTTGATCTTTCGCCATATCAACGATTTTTTTATAATATTTTTTTATCAGTCTTAATTGTCGGTTTCGGTTTAGGTATTCCATATATCTCAAATCCATTTGGTGGAGTAATTAGACTTGATCAAAGTATCCTCACGATTAATTTTTTTGGCGTAAGAAAAATTCTTATTTTTGCCGATCTATTGGCAATCATCTGGCTAACATTATTAACCAACATCATCAATTGGAGTAAAGGTGTTGATGGTCAACTACCTGGATTTGTAAGTATTGCGGCTATTTTTTTAGGAATTTTGGCCCAAAGATTTTCTGCTCATGATATCTCTATTCAAACAACAGTGATTTTTTCCTTTATTGTCGCCGGTGCTTTTTTAGGATTTTTACCGTGGAATTTTTATCCACAGAAAATTATGCCGGGCTATGGTGGCGGTGCCTTGGCTGGTTTTCTTCTTGGAATCATTTCTATTCTTTCTTTTGGTAAAATTGGCACTCTTCTTCTCATTCTTTCAGTTCCGATAATTGATGGCGTTTATACAATTTGTCGAAGAATTTATCAAAAAAAATCGCCTTTCCGGGCTGACTGGGGCCATTTTCATCATCGACTTTTAGAAATTGGGTGGGGAAGAAGACGAATTGCGATTTTTTATTGGTTAATCACTACCATCTTGGGTATCGCCAGCCTTTTTTTGAAGGGTATAGAAAAAGTCATTTTTTTAATATCATTTTTTATTTTAATGATATTTTTTATCATTCTTATTAACCAAGTTAAAAAAAATAAGCTATCTCAAAAAATAACTTAAAAGGAAAGAAAAACTATTTTTAATTATTGAAATACTAATAGATTCTTTAAATCCTATGCTTAATAATTGGTAATAAATCATCATTTCAGTAATAACAACGAAGGTTTCTCCTATCAATAAGAACCAAAATCTTTCTCTGAAAAAAATGGGAAAAATAAACCAAAGATAAGGAAGCGTTAAACTTGAACCAATTAGTTCTACAAAAATAATTTTCCAAATTTTAAATTTTTCCTTCCGGTTAATAACGTGAAGAAAAAAAATTGCTATAATCCCTTCAATAAGCAAAGTTAATCCTAAAGAAAGTAAAAAAATTATTTCATAAAGCATAAGTTCATCGACAAGATTCTCCCATTAAACGATAAAAAAAACACACTATAGAATGCCAAAATGTATTTTTTAATTTTTTAAGTCTTGATTGATCATTACTTTTCTTCAAAATAACTCTTGGTGATTGGCTAATTTCAAGTGTGTATAATTTTTGTTCTCTCAGAATTGTCTTTTTTAAAGGATTAGCAAAAGTTTCGATCTTTGGAGATATTCCATCGCTATATTCAGAAATTTTTTTTGATTGATATAAAAAGAGTTTTCCGTTATCTGTCTGACCTAAAGAATATTCAATAATTTCTTTTATTAAAGGATTTCCATTAGGAATAGGACGTCCATAGGGGTCAATTTGATCGGTTAATAATTTATCTGGCTCAACTAAATTGGCTTTATCTTTTTCATTCCAATAAATTTTTAAAATATTGGCTTTATAACCCTTCGTCAAACATTTATTGTTTTCAATTTGATAAGTCTGATAACCACCAAACATCACTTCTTTGTAATACCCAATTAACACAATATTTGGAAATTCGTGAAGATTCACGATTTTAACACATCTATCAAGCACGTGATGGTTTGGCGGAACCACATCGGCCCATACTTTATTAGGAAAAAGAAAGAAAAAATATGATAAGAAAATCAAAACGAAATTCTTCATAGATATCGCAACAATAAAATTATAAATCAAGAATTAAAATAAATCTACAAGTAAAAGGGCTAAAAAACTAACAAATCTAAAACTTTTTGGAAACCTGTTTTCAAAAAGCTTATCCAGATGATAAAAGGAAAAGGATTGAAGAACTATATAAAAAAACTCCTCTATTTTTCCTAAAATATTTTTCTTGCCCGCCACTATTATAAATTACACTGGCTTCATAACAATTTATAATGCCAATCTTGATTGGAATAAAGTAAATATTTTTTTCCACACGCCGTTAATATTGCACTAAAAATTCGTTTACCTTTGTTTTTCCGACACAATAGTAAACCTTAATAGTAAACCTAAACTGATAAATATCTTCCTCTTTTATTGGCAAAAAACTACTGTTAATTCAATTGTGTCTTTAGCCCAAATCAACGAGTACTTATTGTGGTTTTTTAATATTTTTTCCTTCGAAAAATTTTTTTCAAGAGTATTATTCTTTTTAGTTTAAAAAAAGGTTAAAGTCAAAGTTAAAAAATAATTATTTTTCTCTTTTATTTCATAATTATTTCTATAAATCCATTCTTAATTTTGCTCATTTTTTTTATTCAAATCTTTGGATTGCTTTTATTGATTTTTATTGATTAAATTGCAATTATAAAAAAATAACTAGGTTAATGAATACTAAATTAAAAAATAATTTTTAGCATATCATCATATATTTTGTTTTAAAAAACCTATTTTTTTCGGAATATCAAAAGCCCTATTTTTTCCAAAATCTCAAGTATTCTTCAAAAAAGGAAGTTTAATTTTAAAGATTAAACCTAACGGTTTTTTTAAATGATATCAATAAAATTTTAGGGTAAACAAATTTGTCTAACTTTATCTTTTTTTTAAACAAACGAAGAAACTAAAATAATGTAATGATGATCTTATTCTAGGGGATTGAACATAATAAGTTGTTTAAAATAACTTTTAGTTAATAGTCCCGATAATTTTATTTTATAATATAGACTGATAATCTATAAAAATAAGTTCAAAATCATCAATGAAATACTTTATCAAAACTTTTGGCTGTCAACAAAACAAAGCAGACTCGGAACGAATTGCGGCCGCGTTTGAAGCCAGAGGGTTAAAAAAAGCAAAAAACTATTATGATGCTAATTATGTTGTGATTAATACTTGCATGGTCCGTCAATCAGCGGAAGACAGAGTTTATGGGTTGGTAAACAATCTTTCAAAATTAAAAATTAAAAATTCAAAATTAAAAATTATTTTAACCGGCTGTATGGTTGGGGTTGCTTTTAGAGATAAAAGCGGCAAACTTTTGAAAAAAATTAAAGAAAGAATGCCTGAGGTCGATGAATTTATGCCAATTGAGGAAGTTGGTTTTGATCATCCCCCAATTCGTCAAGACAAGCAAAATGCCTGGGTGCAGATTTCAAATGGTTGTAATAACTTTTGTACTTTTTGTGTAGTTCCCTTCACTAGAGGAAGAGAAATCAGTCGACCATTTGAAGAAATTATTGAAGAATGTTTAGAATTGAAAAAACAAGGATATGAATTAATCACTCTTCTTGGACAAAATGTCAACTCATACGGCGCAGATCTCATTTTAGGCGAAAAAAATATTCAAGTGATGAGAGATTTACCGGAAAAATATTTTAAAAAGTCAAACATCAAAAGGCAAAAGTCAAAAATAGAAGTAAAAATTCAAAAATACAAATTATTTGGAAACAAAAAAATTAAGCCAGTCTATGTAAAACATCTCGGTCGTTATCGCATCCCTACTCTTTTTCCTTATCTTTTAGAAAAAGTGGCTAAAATTGGTTTTAAAAAAGTTGATTTTATTTCCAGCAATCCATGGGATTTTTCCGATGAATTAATTGATGTCATTGCCAGAAACGAAAATATTACTCGAACAATTCACCTCCCTGTTCAATCAGGTGATGATAATGTTCTAAAAAGAATGAACCGATGGTATACGGCTGAACAATACCTTGAGCTAATAGAAAAGATTAGAAAAAAAATTACTCAAGTAAAATTTACTACTGACATTATTGTCGGGTTTTGCGGTGAAACTGAAAAAGAATTTAATAACACAGTAAAACTTTGTCAAAAAGTTGGTTTTGAGAAAGCTTACATTGCCATGTATTCTCCACGACCAATGACGGCGGCAACAAAAGTCTTCAAAGATGATATCCCTTATGAGATCAAAAAAAAACGTTGGCTAATCTTGGAGAATCTGATTAATAAACCTCGTTTTAGGAATTAATACAATTTCATTATGATAAAATTATTTATATGAAATTATTAGTCACCGGAGGAGCTGGTTTCATCGGTTCAAATTTTATCCTTTACTGGCTAAAAAAATATCCACAAGACACAATAATTAATCTCGATAAACTAACTTATGCCGGTAATTTAGAAAATTTAAAAATTGTCGAAAGCGATCCTCACTATCATTTTGTAAAAGGTGACATCACGAACCCTTCAATTGTTAACGATCTAACGAAAAAAATTGATATTATTATCCATTTTGCCGCTGAATCTCATGTTGATCGTTCTATCAAAGAACCAGCGCCTTTTATTGATACGAATATCACTGGAACATATGTTTTATTAGAAGCGGCTCTTAAAAATGGTAAAAAAAGATTCCATCATATCTCAACTGATGAAGTTTTTGGTGCATTACCTTTAAACTCAAAAGAAAAATTTAATGAAAAAACTCCTTATCACCCCAGAAGTCCTTATTCAGCATCAAAAGCGGCTTCAGATCATTTAGTCCGTGCTTATTACTATACCTACAATTTACCCATTACGATCTCTAATTGTTCAAACAATTTCGGCCCCTTTCAATATCCGGAAAAATTAATCCCATTAGCCATTACCAATATTCTAGAAGGAAAAAAAGTTCCCATTTACGGAGATGGTAATTATGTTCGTGATTG
>JBBILO010000017.1:0-16825 GCA_037444855.1 Candidatus Roizmanbacteria bacterium
AAACTACCTAAACAATACTTTTTAGAAAATCGACTAATATTTCTTTCAATTTCACTAAAGAGTTTAAAGACACCCACTCATTAGTGTTATGAGCATTACCTCCTTCAGGACCAATCCCCAAAACTGTCTTTCCCATGGCGCCAAAAATATTATCATCAGCCACTGAGGAGCGAAAATATAAAATTGGCTGATTTTGAGTAATTTTCTTGACTGATTTTTTAAGCTGTTTTAAATAATGATCGCTTTTTTTAACTAGATAAGGCTCTAAAAACGGTGTTTTTCGAGGAAAATAATTTATTTGAAATTTGATCGCTGAATCATATTTTCTGACAATCTTTTTTAACAAATGATTCAATCTGTTTTTAACTAATTGATGAGTCAAAGGTGGCGTCATTATCGATTCAAGTTCAAGGCTGATTTTAGAAATCAAAGACATGCCGGTATTCTCTGTTTCAATTTTTCTTACTTGAATTAATCTTTTTCGCCCTTTTTTTTCCTGATAAATTTTTTTCAATTGACCAATTAACTCGGTCATTAGCAAACTTAAATCTTTTTTTGGATGATAAAAAGCCGTATGGAGAGAAGGTCGTTCTAAATGAATCTGATAAACCGCTCTCCCTGAGCGACCAATAATTATCCCTCTTGTGCCATATTTGAATGCTGGTTCAGTAGAAATAACGCAATCGACATTTTTAACAAAATCACTATTTGCCAAAAGATAACCGCCCTGAGAAATATTTTCTTCATCAACAGTGACGGCCAACTTTAACTGATAATTTTTCGGCTCTGCTTCTAAAAAATTTAATATGTTAACTACTAAGCCTCCCTTCATATCCCAAGCGCCCAAACCAAACAATTGATCATCTTTTTGAATCAGTTGAAAGGGATTAGTTTGCCAATCTCCAGTGAGATTGACCGTATCCGCATGAGCCAAAAGAAGAATGGCTTTCTTTCCTCTACCTTTGGTGGCAAGAAGATTAAATCGATTTCCAACAACTCTTTGTTTTTCAACAAAAATATTGTTTTCCTTTAAGTATTCAAATAAAAAATCTATTAGTTTACTCTCGTCAGGATAAATCGAATTAATTGAAACCATCTTTTTTAATAATGATAAAATTTTACCTTCCATATCTTTGTAATAACTGACTCTGAGTCAACCAGGCCGGCATTAAATTGTTATAAGGATAATCTTCTCTTCGGCAATTACCCAAACCACTACTTATCGGTACGTGTTGCTCTAAAAACCAATGGCCTTGATTAGGTTCTAAACTTAAATTAAGAGCCGTCTGCCAAGCGCAAGTTCGACCTTGCCGAGCGGCCACTTTTAAAACACCGGGTGAATCTAAATTCAGCTCACCAAAAACAAGATTCGGTGGATTAGACATCCTTGCCAAAACTCTTAAAATTTCATCAGAAACTTTTTGGTAAAAACCGTTACCTCGATATTCAGGCAAAGTAGCGGCTTCGGTAATCTCTGCCATTTTGAAAGTTAATAAATTATCAGGATGAGAAAAAAGTACTTGACCGATTTCGGCCATCCCTGAGCTAACCACTTTTCCTTTATCATTAAAAACCGCCACTAAAATATTATTTGGACTTGATAAAAGAGACTCAACTTCTTTTTCTGTCCAACCAAAAGGCTGGTAAAGTTCATAATAACAGGTGCAAATTTCCTCGTTTTTTTTATCATCTTCTGTTAGTAATCTAACCTCAAACCCATCAGGTAAAGATCTTGAAAAATTATTTTCTAAAGAAGAACCAAAAATTTCCCTGACTCCTTGAAGTTGTTGATTTAAGATATCACGAGGTGATCGTCTACTATCTGTGTTTTTTCCTAAATAAACTAGAGAACTATCTTCTAATTGGGAAATTCCGCATCCAGCAAGGTGAATTATCGCTTCAATTAAACTATTTGTTTCTAAGCGTAATTTTAGATATTCAGCTAATATTTCTTGATTAACAATTACTCTTGCCGATATTCGGGTAAAATTATCAAAAGGTAATTGATTAAAATCTCTTAAAAAATTTATTAAACTATTTCCATCGGCAATCACTTCTCCAAAAAAACCTTTTTTTCTTTGAAAACTGGCTTCCACAGGAGGCCAAACAACAGCGCCGATACTGGAAGTATACTCTCCTCCTTTTGGAGTATCATAAAAATGATTATTTTGCTCTAGATTTGCCATAGAAAAGGCTATTTTATTAAAGAAGGTAATCGAAAGTAAAATTTTTCAAGATATTTCACATTTTTATCACAATTTGTTATAATTATCACATGATCACAATCAGTCAATCTGTCAGAGAAATTATTAGCAAAGATCCTTTCTTATATCAAATTCTTTCTCAAAAAATTGCCAACCTTCACCAAGTGGCAAAAAAAATCCAGCCTCAGGTAGAAAAAATTACCCATAAAACAGTAAAAATTCAAAGCATTGTTATGGCCCTTGCCCGAGAAAAAAAAAATCTTGAAGAAAAAAATATAACTCAATTCATCAGACAAAATCTTTACCACCTTCAAATCAAAACGCCAATTTTTGAAATTGTTTTAGAAAAGAATTATGGCAATCTTCAAAAATTAGAAAAAATTTTTGTAAAAAAAGACAGTCTTTTAGGAGTGATTATCGGTGATAAAGAGATCAATCTTGTTGGCGATGAAAAAATTATTCCTTTAGTTAAGAAAAATTTTGTTGCCAAAAAGTTTTTATCAGATCTCGCCAGTCTTTCAATTTTCTTTGATGAAAAACTAGTTCAAACTCCAGGACTTTTATCTTTTTTAACCAATCTTTTTTATATAAACAACATTAATATTATTGAAGTTATCTCAACCTATACCGAGATAAATATCATCATTCACTATCGCGATTTGCAAAAGGCGGTAGTAATTTTAGGCAATCAACTTCAATTAAAGTGATTTTAAAAAACGATTTAAAATTTGATAATAATCCTCCAAACTTTTGATATCCGCCCACTCCTCATCGCTATGAAGACCATAACCGATTGGGCCAAAGGTGACGCCATCAACACCGACTTGATTAAAATGACGAATATCGCTTCCGCCGTGTTTAACAATCATCTTTGGCTTTTTTTTAGTAATTTCTTCCGTTGATTTTTTTAGAGCTAAAACAAAAGGATTGTTTTCATCAGTTATTTGTGGTGGTTCAACCAAGATCGTCTCCGTTTTGCCCTCAGGTTGAAAAATTTTTTCTAATTTTTTGATTAAAATTTCTTTTCCTTTTTGAAAATCTTTTCCTTTTAACTCTTCTGGGATATAGCGAATATCTAAAGAGAGGATAGCGCTATCTGGGACTTTATTAAAAGTTTGATTACTGGTTTCAATTTTGGCTAGATTAACCGTGGTTTGCCAAGATTCTTTTTTTGGCACTGGATAAACTTTTTCTAAACGATCGAGGACTTTTTTGGCTTTCCATAAAGCATTTTCCCCTTGCCAAGGATAAGCGCCGTGGGCGCTTTTTCCTGAAAAATACACTTTTGCCCAGATGATTCCTTTGGCTTTGTGATTAATCCCAAAATCTGTTGGTTCACCGGCAATGACAAAATCAGCTCTGACCCCTTTTTCAATCTGATATTTAGTCCCGGAAAATCCTCCTATCTCCTCATCAGTCACCAACTGCAAGGCTAAAGGATAGCTTAATTTTTTGGCTAATTCTTTAAAAACTAATATCTCAACTGCCGCTGCCCCTTTCATATCAATCGCGCCTCTTCCATAAAGACGGTTGTTTTTAATTTTTGGCTGAAACTGGTCTTCTTTTCCCGCAACAACATCTAAATGAGCATTAAGAATCACCTTAAATTTTTTTGGTCTTTTTAACTGAGGATAAACTAAGGCACTTAGCACGCCATCTTTTTCAAAATATTCAATGGTAAAACCTTTTAAATAAGATAAAGCCAAATCTAAAACTTGTTTTAAGGCCTTAAGGTTATCTTTGGTTGAAGGGAGGGTAATCAGTTTTGAGGTTAAGTTAAGGATTTGGGATGTCATAAAAAAATTATAACTTAAATTTTGTCTATTATATAGCCAAACTAACAAAAATCAAGGGGGGTAAGAATGTGAATATCTTTTTCATTTAGCTTAGCCTTAAAATCCTTGGTAACAAGAAAAAGATTTAAGCCGTTTAATTTATTTTTTGCCTTTTTTAAACTTTTAATTTCTCTTTCTTTTGTTTCAAAATCTGAAATATCATAACAAGCTTGATAAAGAGCTTCAGGTTTTTCATCTTTTAAAACAACAAAATCAACCTCGTTTTTGTTTTTGTCTTGATAGTAAAAAAGGGATTCTTCTTTTAATTTTAAGTGCCAAAAAACAAAGTGTTCAAAAAGACGACTGTAGTTTTTTGAAAATTTGGTTGATAAAGAGGTAATAAAGCCATTGTCAATTAAATAGGGTTTACGAGGATATTTAAGTTGATTAATCATCGAAGGCGAATAAAAATAAACTGGGGTAAAAAAATAAGAAGATTCAATAAAAGAGAGATATTGATTAACGGTTGTTTTGCCAATTGCTAAGCCTAAACTTTTTAACGTATGATAAAGTTTTGAAACGGTGATATAAGTAGAATTAACAATTAATTTTAAAAGGGTTTTTATCGCTAATTCATTTTTAATTTTATAACGATCAATGATTTCTTTTTTAACAACAGTGGCAAAATAGTTTTGCAAGGTTTCCTGTTTTTTTTCTACCGGTAAAAGAACCACTTCCGGCATTCCTCCCCACAAAAGATATTCATTAAATAAAAACTCAAACTTCGCTTTTTCATCAGCGAGATATTTTATCTTTTCCTTATCAACAATAAAATTCTTAAAACGAAAAAATTCTCTTAAGTTTAAGGGAAAAATTTTAACTTCAAAACAACGACCCCGCAATTCAGAAGGCAACTCAACGCTACTAATTTTTGAAGAGGAGCCAGTAAGAAAAATTTTTACCGACTCGGCATCAACCACTCTTCTTAACCATTTTGACCAAAGAGGAATGTTTTGTATCTCATCAAGAAATAAATACTTAGGCTTATCTCCATAAACGGCTTGAATCATTGGTAACAGTTGTGAGAGAAAAGAGACATCAGGAACAATTCTTTCATCTTCAAAATTGATGTAAACAACCTCTTTTTTTGAATACCTTTTTAAAAGTTTTTTAATATGGTGAAAAAGAAGATAAGTTTTACCTGATCTTCTAAAACCAGTAACTACGGTGATCTTTTTTACTAAAAAATCCTCTTTTAAATCTAATTTAGTCTCTCTCTCAATAGTTTCTGGCAATTTTCTTTCCAACCACTCATAGAGAATTGTTTTTAAAACCGACTCCATAGTACAATAAATATATAAAATTGTACTGAAAAAGTCAAATTAAAACCGGTTTCATTGAGATTAGTTTTGAGGTTAAATCAAGGATTTGGGTTTTCATAGTCGTTTAGAATCTTTTGAGATAATTCTAACTGAAAATCGTGGATTTTTTTTACTAATTCTAAAGAACTTAATCCACGAGCGATTTCTTTTTGAATTACTTCAGAAATCGGTCCTTTCGGATTATTAATATATTCTTCTAATGAATCTATTGGTTCTTCTAATAAATTTTGAATTCTTTCGGAAGCTATTTGGCCAATCTCTTGTAAACTGGGGTAACGCTCTAAAACATCTTCAATAAAAGCCAAACCTTCTTGAATTAATTGCCTTATTTCTGTTACTCGAAAACCTTCTAAAGAAGCTTTCTGTAATAATCTTTTTTGATTTTCCCAAGAAGCTATATGAGGATAATTTTCTCCCCAATATTCCATTGGTGTTTGACCGTTTTCTACCGCTTCTAAAGAAGCAACAGCCATTATTTGCAAAAAACAGTTTCTTGCGACTTCATCGTATAACGAAGGAGAGGCGCCGCAACCAGTAAACTCTACTCTCCCTGTCTGATTTTTTGGCTCTGATGAGCAAATTCTGTTTCTTACTCTCCCATGCATCACGGCAACCGATCGACCATTAATATCAGCGATATAAGAACTTCTATCGGCGGTATGGGTTAAACCATTAACAATTCCATAAGTAATTCTTTTAACCATCTCTTCATAAGATTCGATAAAAGGAGCAGGGTTGGTTGTGTCCATTAAATATCTTAATATTGCTCGATAATCACGAGGCCATATTTTTTTACCATCAACTTCTACTTGAGAAACCCCAAATATCATCGGCGAAGAAAACATTAAAAATTCTGCTATCGTAGCTAAGTCTGAGTTAAATATATCTGATACCGCAATCGCAATTTCAGCAGGAACAAAAAATTCAGAAGCCCGACGTCGGAGATGAGGCAAACCAACACTGGCATGAGAGGCGGCCATCACCCAATAAGCCATATCTCCTTTTGCTATTTTTAATTCAGAATGAGACGTAAAACCATACCGATTAATAATTTGCTGTAAAATCATCTCTGTTAATTGATCGCTTTCATTAAAAGCTTTTTCTCTTAATAACGACTGAATGGCGTAGACATATGGTCCTAGATCATGACCGGTATTTACTTGGGGTTTAAGAGGATCAGAAGTAGGTAAAACTGATGTGTCTAAAATATAGCATCCTGGATGTTTGCCCACTCTCTCTAAATTATATTTAGCTCTTTCTCTTAAAAATTCTCTTGGATTAAAAATTGGTGGTAGGGTTTCTTCAAGTAAACCAGCTTGTAATTCTCCTGCCGAAACATCAACCAAATCACCTGTGTTTGGATCAATTAACCAAGCCTCTGGCTCTGAACCAATGGCAGCGAAACCAGAATTAGCCATTGAAACCAAAGATGGTTCAAATCCTCTTCTTAAATCAATTAACACCATGCTGGCAACCTGAGCAGCTGCTTCTTTTCCTAAAGGAATTTCTAAAGACAACTCAATCATGTTTTCTGTCTGTTCCCCGCCAAAACAAACTTCTCTTTGATTCAAATCAATTTGGGATGGAATAAAATCAGGAGATCTGACAGCAGCAACAAATCTCCCATTGTTCAAAATTACTAGTCCAGATTGCCCAATTTCACCTTCAATTCTTAATTCTCCGCCATTGTTAATTAAAGGGTATGATTCTTTACTTCTCAACAATAAATTTAATAAATCATTATTTGTTAATCTATTAAGTTCATGTTCTCCTTGTTGTTGATAAGTTAATTTTGCTTCCTTTGTGCTCATATTTTCTCCATCAAAAAAACCCTCCGAATCGGAGGGGGGATAAATTTCTAAAAAAATTTGCGGTTTCTTTAATCACTATCCCCCCGCCTCATCCAATAAAGATGAGGACGAAAAAGAGGATAATGATGTTAGAAACCGCTGACTTCATATGATAAAAAGATATTATAGCAAAAAATTTTTGAGATGCAAGAGAATTTTTTAAAGTTTGGCAACGCGGAACCTAAAACGTAGAACGTGGAACGTAGAACATAATAAATCATAAACCCTAAACTCTAAATCCTAAATACTAAACAAATCCCAAATCCTAATTTCTAAATTCTAAACAATAAATAAATTCGAAATTCGAAGCACGAAATTCGAAACAATAATTAATGCTAATTATGAATTTCAATTTTAAACTGATCGCTTTTAATTTTTTAATTTAATTTTAACCGATAAATCCCCTAACCAGAAAAACAGTTAATAGATTAACTTTTCTACTTTTACACCTTTACACTTTTATACATTTACACTTTTACACGTTCATACTTTTTAACTATTTTCGTTTTGCCTTTTGAACTTTATAAAGTATTTCTATTGTCTTTCTTAATTTTTTTGCTAAACTATTACTATATTAGTATTAGTTGTTTATCTATGTTGTCTTTTAGTAAACAAACTGATTACGCTTTACTTTTATTAGAAAGACTCGCCCAAGAAAAAGCTTATCTGTCTCTTTCTCAGATAATTAAAGAAACCGATCTTCCGCAGAGATTTTTAGCGAAAATCGCCTCGACATTAGTCAAGCATAAAATTATTGCCAGTCGTGAAGGAAAAATCGGCGGTTATAAATTGACAAAAAAATTCAACCAAATTTCCTTTTTTGATTTTTTAAAAATTTTTGAGAAAGATTTAGAAGCTGTTGACTGTTTAAAAGAGAACTATCAATGTCGATATCAGAACATCTGCCATCATCGTCATCTTTTTCAAAAAAAAATTAACAAGATTATCACCCGGCCGTTAAAGAAAATTAAGCTAAAAGAAGTTGTCCAATAAATATGCTTGCTCTTAAAAATCTCACCATCAAAGCCGATAATAAAACAATTATTAAAAACTTCTCTTATTCTTTTGAAAAAGAAAAAATCTATGTCGTCATGGGACCCAATGGCTCAGGTAAGTCAACCCTTGCTTTAACTATTATGGGTCACCCAACCTATCAAATTCAAGAAGGAGAAATCATTTTCAACAATAAAAAAATCAATGAATTGTCAGCTGACAAAAGAGCGAAATTAGGAATCTTTCTTTCTTTTCAATCCCCTCTCTCTCTAACTGGAATTAATCTCTTTCAGCTTTTAAAAACCTCTTTAGGAAAAAAGATTGAACCTTTGAAGTTAAAAAATAAACTAGAAAGAATCGCTCAAGAATTAAATTTTAAAAAAGATCTTTTATACCGATCATTAAACGAAGGTGCCTCAGGCGGTGAAAGAAAAAAGGCGGAACTAATTCAAGGATTGATCCTTAATCCAAAATTAATGATTTTTGATGAGATTGACACTGGTGTTGATGTCGATGGCTTAAAAATCATCGGTGAGACGATTAATAAAAATAAAAAAAACAAGACTTATCTTTTAATCACTCATTATCATCGAATTGTCAAATATTTAAAACCTGATCGGGTGCTCATTTTAAAAAATGGTCAACTGAAAAAAGAAGGAGATGAAAAATTAATTGAAGAGATTGAAAAAAAAGGATACAAATTCATCGGTTGAGTTGTTGAAATTGGTTAGAAACGGTTAAATCAGTTAACTGGTTGCTGGTTGTGCTAGTTAGCGGGTTGTTTTTCTTTGTCATTCCGAGTGAGCGCAGCGGAATCGAGAAATCTTTTAATAATTTTAAAGATCCCTCTACTTCGATCGGGATAACAGTAGGGTGAGAGATGGGATAACCAGTTAGGGAATTAATAATTAATAACCAATAAAAAATTTTTAATCAATATTTTAATAATTAATAATATTAAATATTGATTTATTGATTATTGAATAAAAATTAATTATTTCAAAAGTTATCTTGTTGCTAGTTACTAGTTAACTCGTTTAGAATTAAGCGTTTAGGATTTATGATTTATATTAGTTGGGTTAATTAGAAATTTATATGGTTTCATGTTTTATGTTCCACGTTCTAAGTTCCATGTTCTATGTTTTATGTTCCATGTTTTACGATTCACGTTACACGTTAATGTCAATCATTAAATGAAATCATTAGAATTTAAATATCGCTTTGGCTTCTCAATGCCCCAAAATTATGTTTACAAAGCCAAAAAGGGGCTTTCTGAAAAAGTTGTTGAAGAGATCTCATTCTTAAAAAACGAGCCAAAATGGATGAGAAATTTTCGTTTGAAAAGCTATCAAATTTTTATTAAAAAACCCCTCCCCACTTGGGGTGCCGATCTCTCACAGATTAATTTTGACGATATTTATTACTATATTAAACCAACTGAAAAGCGAGCGAATTCTTGGAAAGATTTACCAAAAGAGATTAAAGAAACTTATGACAAAATTGGGGTTCCAGAGGCGGAAAAAAAATTTTTAGCCGGTGTTTCGGCTCAGTACGAATCTGAGGTGGTTTATGAAAGTATCAATCGTTATCTGGAAAGTAAAGGCGTTATCTTCTGTGATATGGACACCGCGGTTAGAAAGTATCCAGAAATTGTCAGACAATATTTTGGCCAACTGATTCCTCCGTATGATAATAAATTCGCCGCTTTAAACTCAGCCGTTTGGTCAGGCGGCTCTTTTGTTTATGTTCCAAAGAATGTTTCAATTTCGATGCCTCTTCAGGCATACTTTAGAATTAATGCCCAAAATTTTGGTCAGTTTGAAAGGACTTTAATCATTGCTGAAGAAGGAAGTTTTGTTCATTACACCGAAGGTTGCACCGCTCCAATTTACACCACTGATTCCCTTCATGCGGCCGTGGTTGAAATTTTTGTCAAAAAAGGCGCCCGAGTCCGCTATACCACTGTCCAAAACTGGAGTCATAATGTTTATAATCTAGTAACGAAAAGGGCCAGAACTGATGAAGAAGCAGTAATGGAATGGGTTGATTGTAATATTGGCAGTAAAATCACCATGAAGTATCCATCGGTCTATCTCTTTGGTCGAAAATCAAAAGGAGAAGTTTTCTCAATCGCCTATGCTAATAAAAATCAACATCAAGATGCTGGTGCTAAAATGATCCATTTTGCCAAAGAAACTAAATCAAGAATTATCTCCAAATCAATCTCAAAATCAGGTGGCCGAACTTCTTATCGAGGACTTGTTCAGATTATGCCTGAGGCTACTCAATCATCTTCTTATGTTAGTTGTGATGCTTTGATCTTAGATGAATTTTCTCGCTCTGACACCTATCCAGATATGCGGATAAAAAATAACCAAGTATCTATTCAACACGAGGCGACAGTGGAAAAAATCGGCGAGGAAAAACTTTTTTATCTGATGTCTCGCGGCCTGCCAAAAGCCGAAGCGGAAAGCCTTTTTGTCAATGGTTTTATTGAGCCAGTAGCAAAAGAGATACCTTTGGAATACGCCATTGAATTAAATCGTTTAATCAATTTAGAGATGAGTGGATCAGTTGGTTAAAATTCTGTTAGCTTATTAACGGGTTAACTAGTTATCTAGTTAAAAACAAAACAATGAAACAATCAAACAGTAAAGCAGTAGAAAAGAAGGTTTTTATCGATCTTAATCAAAGAAAAGAACGACTCCTGATTTTTAATCAGCCAGGTGACTACCTAATTTTTTTCAAAAATCTTTCCGGAAAATTTGAATTTATTATCAAAGAAAAAAATGTCAATTTAGAAATCTATGGCGTTTATCATGGAAAAATTCAAGAGAGATTTCAAATTGAGACCATTCAACACCATCTTGCTCCCCAATCAACTTCCAATCTTTTAATTAAAGGAGTTTTTGATGATCAATGTCAATTTTTCTATCGTGGTTTAATTCGGATTGAAAAAGAAGCTCAAAAATCTCATGCTTATCAGAAAAATCAAAATCTCCTCCTCTCGCCCGATGTTTTTGTTGATTCAAAACCGGAACTTGAGATTTTAGCCAATGATGTTTTTTGCACCCACGGATCAACCACTGGGTATATCAACCAAGAAGAGCTTTATTATCTTCAAACTCGAGGATTAACCAAAAAACAGGCGGAAAAATTAATCATCGAAGGTTTTTTATCAGAAATTCGAGGTACAATATTACCAGATGAATGACATTTTTTTACAAATCAAAAAAGACTTTCCTATTTTCACCCAGCATACCAGTCTTTCGTATCTTGATTCAACCGCAACAACTTTAAAACCAAAACCAGTCATTTATAAATTAATTGAATATTACCAACAATATAGCGCCAATGTTTTTCGAGGTATCTATCCCTTATCGGAAAAAGCAACCGAGGAGTTTGAAACGACACGGCAAACAGTCGCTCATTTTATCAACGCCCAACCGGAAGAAATTATTTTTACTCGAAATACCACTGAATCACTTAATCTTTTAACCTACTCGTTAGGAAGAAAAATCATCGAAAAAGGTGAAGAGATCATAAGCACAATTATGGAACATCACTCAAACTTTGTCCCATGGCAGATTCTTGCTCAAGAAACAGGGGCGACATTAAAAGTGATTGACATTAACGATCAAGGATATCTCGAACTGGGAGAAAAAAACGGATCTTTCGATCTTGAATCAATTGTCACTAAAAAAACAAAAATTATCACCTTAACTTATGTCTCAAATGTTTTAGGAACAATCAATCCGATTAAAGAAATTGTTAACGCTGCCAAAAAAATCAATCCCAAGATTATCATCATTATTGATGCCGCTCAGGCGATCGCTCATTTGCCAATTGACGTTAAAAATCTGGGAGTTGATTTTCTTGCTTTTTCTTCTCATAAAATGCTTGGACCAACTGGTGTTGGGGTTTTGTGGGGAAGATATCAATTATTAGAAGAAATTTTCCCTTTTATGTATGGCGGTGAGATGATTGAATCGGTTTCTTTAGAAAAAACTCTCTTTAAAAAAACACCTCATAAATTTGAAGCCGGAACCCCAGCGATCGGCGAGGTGATTGGTCTTCAAGAAGCAGTAAAATATCTTCAAAAAATCGGTTTAAAAAATATTCAGCAATATCTAAAAAATCTCACCCAAAAAGCCTATCTCTCATTAAAAACAGTTTTTGGCCAAAAGATTACTTTCTATGGACCGACCGATTTTAATCAAAAAGGGCCAATTCTAGCTTTTAATCTTTGTGATTATCACCCTCATGATGTCGCCCAAATTTTAGCCGACGAAGGGGTCTCTGTCCGCGCTGGCCATCATTGCGCTATGCCCCTTCATCAAAGATTAAATACTGAAAAAGGGACGGTTAGAGCTAGTTTTTATGTTTATAATGATGAAAAAGATATCAAAAGATTGATTGAGGGGTTGAATAAATGTATTAAAATACTCCAGTGAAATTCAAAATTCAAGAGGCAAGAATAGATTGAAATTTTGATAATTTAAAATTAATAAATGTTTTATAATCCCGAAGGGATCCCTTGGGGATTTAAAATTTATAATTTAAAATTATTCTTGCCTATGTCTATTTATCAAACCATAATTTTAGACCACTACAAAAACTCAAAATTCCGCGGGCATTTGAAAAACGCTACTCATAAAGTTAGTGGTGACAATCCTTCTTGTGGCGATGTCATTAATTTTGAATTAGAAATCGTTAATAACAAAATCAAAAATATCGCTTTTTCTGGTCATGGGTGCATCATCTCCCAGGCATCAGCCTCAATGATTTGTGGTTATTTAAAAAATAAATCGGTTGATGAAATAAAAAAATTAGATAAAAAAATAATTTTAAATCTCCTTCATATTGATTTGGGACTAACCAGATTAAAATGCGCTCTGTTGCCGATGGAGGTGGTAAAAAAATTAAGTCTGTAAAATTTATCTCTTTCTCGTGTAAAAATACATCACTACACCACTACCAGCCATTAAAATCATCACTAATGAAAAAACCAAACTAAAATTGCTGTGGAGAAATCGAATGAGATCTAAATCTAAACCTAATCTATTGGCAATAATCGGGAACTTAAGAAATATACCGGTCATACCCATTATGGCAACAACAACAATCGTCGCCCACATTAATAAACGGTGTAAGTCTCGGGCAATAAGATAAGGATTCTTTTTCATTTTCGATAAAAAATTATTGAGCTAAGTCGCCAACTTTATATTTTTTTAAATTTTCCTGGGCTTTTTTTGAATGGGGTCCTTTACCATTCCTTTCCTGAAACGCTTTGGTTCCATCACCACCACAGACTTGAATAATCGCTTGGGCGCCACCGGGATGACTATCAATCGCATTCGTTAGATCAAAAACTTCATTGTTAATAATCACCCAACAGTCGTCTTTTGTATTGTGTTTCTTAACCTCTTCAAGAGTAGTTAAGGAAGATTCTATCGCTTTTGCTTCTGTTTCCGGTTGTTGGATCTTTTGATTATTATTTTGTTCCATCCTTTGATTTTCTTTTTGGTACTGATTGACAAAAAAGTAACCTAAAATAAAAATACCCGCCACTAACCCAAGACTGATAATTTTTTTCATATTGATGGAAAATTTTATTAATTGATAATCTTTATATTAAAATATTAAAAAATATTTATTGATTTTTGTCAATAAGAAAAAACATCAATTTTAAATTAATTTAATTAACTATTTGATAAAATTAATTTTCTCTCGTAATTTTAGAAGATTTTATTAATAAAAACCAACAGATCTTACTAACAATTTTTTTGATTGTTTTTATTGACCTTTTAGGATTTGGAATCATTTTGGCTTTACTTCCCTATATCGCTGAAAAATATCAAGCCGATCCTTTGCAGATTGGTTTATTGACTGCCACCTATTCATTTTTTCAACTAATTTCATCACCAATTCTTGGTCGTCTTTCTGACATCTACGGAAGAAAAAAACTTTTGATTATCTCTCGATTAGGCAGTGCCTTTGGGTCTTACTTCTTGGTTTAGCTAATAATCTTGCTTTACTTTCTCTTTCTCGAATAATTGATGGAATAACCGGAGCCAATATTTCAATCGCTCAAGCCTACATTGCTTATGTCACGACAAAAGAAAATCGTGCTAAGGGAATGCGGCTTATCGGAGCCACTTTTGGATTAGGATTTATTTTTGGTCCAGCAATTGGTGGTGCTTTATCTAAGATCTTTTATTCAGCGCCCGCTTATTTTGCTACCATTATTTCACAAATAACTGTCTTAACAACAACTTTTTTTTCTTCAAGAGACAGTCAAGGAAAAAAAGGAAAATAATTTTTCCATAAAAAAGTCTCTCAGTTTATAAAAGTTTTAAAAGAATATACGATTGGAATACTGATTATAATTTTCTTTTACTAAATTTTGCTTTCTCGATTCAAACAGGATTTTTGCTTTATGGACTGAAATTATACTAAGCGATAACGGCTGGTTTTTTAGCTATTTTGGAATTTTAGCGGTGGTTTTTAAAACCCAAATTTTACCTTTTATTGTAAAAAAATTTCATGAACCAAAATTCCTTCAGCGTCGCTTTTTCTTACTTTTTTAGGAATGATTTTAATTGATTTCACTCTTAAACCTGGATTTTTATACCTTTCTTTATTTTTTATGCCTTTAGGAAATGGTCTGACTAACCCGACAATTCAAGCTTTTGCCTCAGAAAATGTTTCTAAAGATGAATACGGAGAAAATCCTGGATTACTCCAATCTGCTAAATCCATAGGAAGGATATTGGGCGAATATTAGCTGGCGAAATATTTCAACTTCACGGAAAAGATTACCCTTATTTATTCGCCGCCTTAATAATAGTTGTCGTCTTTTTTGTTTCTTTAAGAATTAAAGAAAGATAAAGCTTTCAAACCTACGAGGTTTGAAAACAAGCTTCAATTCATTTTGCTTTATGATGAAGCGCCATTTCGATGATTTCTTTTAGAGTAATTTTGTTAATATTAATTAGTAAAATCAACTTAAGTTTTTTTTAACCTTAAATTTTTATTTTTAAATTAATTTCATTTACCATCTCCCAACTTTGACAAAAAAACAAAAAATACCACCAACAGTCACAAAGAAACTAATTTTTCATTGAGAAAAAATGTTAAGACGGTTTTTTTCAACCGGATCTGAACACAAACCAATCACTTCTCGATAGTTAAAGAAGAAAATTTTTCATTTTGATTATAACGAGCAGCACAAATCCGAACTCGATTTAGACTAATATGACAATACCAAGAATATGCGAAACAATGAACCTTTTATTAGATAGTGACTGATAAAGTTTGGCCAATTTCATTGAGAATGTTTTATTAAAAGTTAAAAAATGTTCTTTTTATCTTACTGTATGATATAATATTTTTTTTAATATTTTGCTGTTAAAAATGGAAAAATTG
The DNA here is from genome assembly GCA_037444855.1 of Candidatus Roizmanbacteria bacterium. Lineage (GTDB taxonomy): Bacteria > Patescibacteriota > Microgenomatia > UBA1406 > GWC2-37-13 > JBBILO01. The sequence continues at coordinate 15,633 of JBBILO010000017.1, forward strand.
AAATGCCCACTTTCTCGTCAAGATCTTAAAAAAGCAGAACAATATGGTGGTTCAGATTGGCAATATTGGTCAGAGTATAATAATCGAAATGGTGATCTTTACTGTAATAAAGGAGGCCACCTTAAAAGAAGTCAATTTAATCAACCTAACCATTTAAAACATCGAAAAAATTAACTTCGATAAACAAATTTTGTTTTCTCATATAAATCCAGAAACAAATGGCGTTGTCCCCATATTCCATTAACGAGACAGCAATTTTTTCGGCCCTTTTTTGATTATTATATCCGCCACCAAAAGATCTGACATCTTCAAAGGTTGGGATAGTCTTCATGAATCAGTTGCCAAACCTTATCTTTCAAAAATCGACAGTGATTTTTGGCAAAATAAGCGCTTTGTTCTCCACATAAAAATCATCTTTACCGCATTTATCGATATCAACCTGTGATTGAAGATATGATGAACATTTTGCTTTTCTTCTTTTAATTCCAACCCGCAAGTCATTTTTTTCCCAATTGATTTAAATTAACTGATTTCTTTAGGTAATGAATTTTTTTGATAATTAAATTGCGTTGCCGATGACTATTATTGCAGCAACAACGATGAGAAGATTTTTGTTCCCTTTCTCGCCCCATTTATAACAAGAGATCCTCTATATAATATACTCAATTTGCAAACAACTTAAATAGCCAACCAAACAAACTGCCTGTTTTTTCTCAAAGTTAATTCTTTCTTGAAAAACGCTATGTCTGTTGTTGGGCGGTTTTTTGTTCTTAGGCGATTTGTCTTACCTGTTCACCGATACCCCCCTTAACCGTTTGCGTGGTCAAATTTTCTTCGACTTTGGCTGCCGCTTCACTCATATGTTGTCAAGCAATCTCACTGCGAAGATTAAGGACTTTTATTTCCCCTTGATTCTTGTTTTTAGGAGTAACTGAAGCTTCTAAATAATCGTTAATAATAGAAAAACTATTACCTTTTTTTCATTTTGGCTCCCCCGCCAGGTCTCGAACCTGGAACCTACCGGTTAACAGCCGGTTGCTCTACCAATTGAGCTACAGGGGAAATAAATTAATTATATCAAATTTATATGTGATCACTTATAATCCCAGGTAGTAAACAAATCACAAATTCCTAATCACAAATTACAAATTACAGTAAGTAAATTTTTAATTTTTAATTTTAAATGATAATTT
>JBBILO010000018.1:0-16101 GCA_037444855.1 Candidatus Roizmanbacteria bacterium
GTTAAATTAGTATTCTTTGCCACCTGATTGACAAAAGAAGCATTGCTGGCGATTGAGTTAAAGAAAGATTGAGTGGTTGAGAGGACGGTTTGAGTGTTTTTAACATTGGTTTTGTTTATCACTAATTGAGTTATCGGTAATGTTTTCGGTAGCGTTTGCAAGATTTTTTCTTTAACTTGTTGTTGTTCAATAGAAGAGGTTGAGATCGCAGAGACGATGTTTTTTGCAACAGCATCTTGTTTTATAGCTCTTTGATAAAGTTCATTTTTTAGATTCATAAACTTTTGCCTTTCAGTTGGAGTCTCTGCTTGGAGGGGGTTTTTAAGGTAATTGATATTCTTAGTAACGGTTTCTCTAATCTGCTTGTTGGTTTCAAAATGAGCAATATCGGTTAGTTTTTTAGCTTCAAATGTAACCGAACGAGTAATTTCCTCAGTTTTGGCCTTTTTAATTTCTTCGATCGTCTCAAGCTTTATCTTCACTGGTATTTTCACTTCTTTTGGTATTTTAAGAGCAGTTGAGATGGTAGATGAAGAAATTGGTGGTTGAGGAGAAGGCGGTGTTGGAACGCTACGGATTTGGTCATAAATGGACAAAAGAATATTTTTTGACGCGTATATTCCATCACAACAATAATCACGAAAGATTCTTAAAAGCCACCAGGGAAAAAAGATTACTGCCCACTGCATAATTAGAGTAATGACATATTCCGCAAAGGTATCAATATAGTTGCCATTATTTAAAATAGACAAGGTTTGAGCCGGACCGCCGTAAAAGATATTGATTGCTGTTGGAAAAATATGGCCACCGGCTGTTTCCACTCGAGAAAAATCAAAGGGAAAGGGAATACCACTTTTCCAAATAGTGGCCAAGGCTCCCAAAAATAAAGCAAATAAGGGACCGTAAAAAAGCCATTGGAAAAAAACACCAATCCAAATCCAGCCTATATTACGGATAAAAACAAATGGAATTAGAAGAGCTAAAAAAGGTGAGACAAAAAGCATAAACCACAAGATTATTTTTCTTAAAATCAACATTGTTCCCATGATATAGTAAGTAATGTTTGTGGCTTTAAGGAGAAATAATTCAGCATTTACTGCCTCTTGAACGTTGAAATTTAAATCGCGACAACCATAAAAAGTGGTATAACTTTGTTCACTATTCTGGGGTCCTGAAAAATAAATATTAAAGAGCTGATCCCCTTGTAGGTTTTCAATAAAGAATTTCATTAAGATATCGCTAATTTGAATTAAAAAAATAATCATTGTTCCTGAAAAGGTAATATAAAGTAAAAGAAGAAGAGTTTTATAAATTGACGGCCAGATTTTAATTCCTAAGTCAAAGTTTGTTCTTTGACCAATAATATATCCCAAACCAAATAAAACAACAATAAAAATGATAAGAAAATAGGCGATATTTCTGGTAAAATTCCAGATGTTCATAATCGTTGGATGATTGTCTATTGAAGGATGGGAAATCACCCAATGGATAAACTGTCTTGCTCTTTCATCGGCTTTACCCTGTTCGGTGATTTTCGGGTCTCTGATCCAAAAATGTTGACTGATCGGATCCTTTTTAAATTCTTCAAAATCATTAGTACAACTTTCTCCTTTCAATCGATAAATTCCTTCGTTTAATCTAGCTGGACAACCACACGGAATGGGTGTAATTTGGAGAATAGAGTAGAGATTTTCCTCGGCATTAATCTCAGATTGGAGATAAAAAAAGAAAACAAAAAAAACAGCCACTGATAAGATAATTTTTTTTATTACATCGCTCATTTTGGTCATTAAATTAATATTAAAATGATTTTTTTCTTTATTCAAGAATAAAATTTTCTTGACTTTTAGTTTCTATTATTTTAGGATTAAATTATGAATTTTTTTTATCAAGCCAAAAAAGCCTTTGTTTTAATAATTTTTTTCTTAAGTGGTTTTTTTATTCTCTCTTCAAATATTTTTGCCCTGACTAACGATCAATCCCAAGCATGGTTTTGTGCTAAAACCACTTGGTGTAATGGGAAAAATTGTCAAGAAGGAACTCTTACTTTAAAAAATGGCCATCGAGTTAGGTTGGAAGTTGATCCTAATAATAAGATTTTACCCAACAATAGCGAAACTTATTTAGTAGAATGTCTGTCGTATACAGTAAACAAAGAACTTAAATGGGTTTGCACTACGGGTGATAGTCAGCTTGATTTGAGTGCTTTTAACTCTGATAATTTTTCTCAACTGTCTGCTGATATTGGTTATTCTTTAACTAAAGATGCAAATTATGGTATTTATTTGGTAGAAAACCAAGAAGCAGTAAGAATTGGCTCCAAAACTTATGCAACAGGACCATCAAGTGGTTTGATGATTAAAGATTCGAATAATCCAGCCTCAGTTTTTGAATGGCAGAGTTATACTCCAGAAGGCCATGATAGAAAATTTTACTTTCTTCAAAAAATCTCTCCGGTCACTAATCCTGATGTCGGTACTGGTGGCCAACAACAGGCAACCTCGTTTGATTGGGTTAACGCTGATAAAGATTGCGCGGTTGTTCACTGGGATCCAGCAGGAAGAGTTTTTGACGCCTATACCCTTGAACCAATTCCCAATGCGAGAGTTTTTTTAACAAAAGATAAAGGTGATGGACAGTTTGTTGATGCCAGTCAATTAGAATTAGGTATTGTTAATCCTCAAACTACCGGCCCTCAGGGAAGTTTTTCTTATTTTGTATCCGACGGTGATTATCAGTTAAATGTTTTGAATTTTTATTCTTTAGGTTATTCAAAAGTAGCTGATTCGTTATCCGATATTAATTCAAATTATAAAAATATCTACTACTATTTAGAAAATGGCGTGAGGAAAACGTATATTTATCCAACAGAAACAGGAGAAATAATTCAACAAAGAGGAAAAATTCAATATCGAGATATTCCGCTCTTGCCGATTTCTTACGCAGGAAAAACATATCCATTGAAGGTTATTAGTGGTTTTCAATCAGTTGATCGGTTAACGGGAAATTTCATCTTTGAAGGTTCTGTTTCCCATCCATTTACTAATATTTCTATTTATGGAGTAACAAACGATAATCAAGAAGAATTAATCATTCAACAGGCAGCTGATAACTTCGGTCGATATAAAATACTATTCCCTCAAAATAATGAAGGAAAAAGTTACAAAGAATTTAAGGTCAATTTTGACAAAGTTGATTTAAGATCATTCGTTCATTCTCGATCAAAATTTAGATTTGAAAAATTGATTAGTTGGTTAGAGAGTAAATTCTTAGTTTTTGGTCAAGAGGGAAAAAATAGATTGACATTTACTCTTAAACCTATTCCTACTTACATTGAAGGAATTGCTTATGATGAAAACGGTAATATATTAGCCAATCAAGAAGTAAAGGTTTATGTTGAAGGAAGTAACGTTCCATATAGCTCTGTAAAAACAGATGAAAAAGGTTATTACGTATTAGGCTCGGATCAATTGCCAAGTGTTCCATACCGTTTAATCTACAGTTTGCCCACGGGAAAAATTCAAGAGGTGACTACTTCTAAGGTGATTAACGATAACAAAGATTTATTTGTCTCATCTAAGATTAGTTATTATACTCTTAAAAATAATCAGGGGAAATTTATTACCCCAACTATTAAAGAAGCAAGGGGTAATTTTACACCTGTTTCATCACCAACACTTTTTGAAAAAGGATATAACCAACAGAGAGAAGTTAATAAAGGATTAATATTGTTAATTGTAATGATAATGTCTGTAGTTATAATCACGGGGGTAGCTATTTACTTTTATCTCCGTCAACGCCATTCGCCGCCTTCTTACCCTTCAGTTTAGTGGAATTTTTTGAGAGAAGATATCCCAAGAAGCTAAAAATAAAAAAACCACCTCCGGCCAAACCCAATTTCTTTGTCAATTGGCTATCACCACTGGTAGGTAAAGCTGTTGGTTGTAGAGAAGTAGATGTTGGTTGGGGAGAGAGAGATTGAGGAGTGGTGGTTGTTGATGGTGTTTCGTTTGGCACCTCCCACAGGACACAAAGTTGAGATTCACCTGGCGCGTCGGCGATAAGTTTAAAATTTACTTGGGCAAAAGTAGTGTTGCCATTAAAGCCTGACGAAGTGGCTGAGAAAATAAGTTTTCCCCCTTCTTGAGGTGTAGTTGTGAGATTGGGAAAAGCATCGCCAGCAATGGTGTTTACATATTCTAGATATTGAGTTTCATAAGTCAATCCTATTTTAGCCTCGGTGATTGTTTCTCCTTGAGTATCAATATTAATGGTAAAAGTTACCGTTTGTCCTCGAGTTAGGGTGTCGGAGGGAGCGATTAAACTATAGCGGATAGCGTAGGATGGTTTTGTTAAGGAAAAGGCAGCTAATAAAAATAAAAAAATAAAGAAAAATTTCAAAATTCCTTTTTTATCCATAAGTTAATATTATTATAAAAAAGGAAAAACTGCAAATGTTAAATAACGAAAGTATAAAATTATGAAAGTACAAAAGTGTAATGTGTAAAGGAGTGTAGAGGTGTAAAGGTTGAAATTACTTAAATCAGTAGTCGATTAAATCAGTAAATTGGTTGAATCGGTTATAATCGCTTGCAATCAGTGGAATCAGTAATATTGTTTTGGTCATTTCGAACTATTCGAATTGGAGGTTCAACGAATCTTTATAAAATAATTTAAGATCTCTTTACTTTACTGTGTTAAGACTGGCGTTTATTTCGGATAATAAATTTCTATCATTCTCGATACAATGGGAGATCTGATCGGGGATTTCGTTAAGATTTTTAGATTTATTTTCATGGGAATGAGGAAAAAATGTTTGAACTCTAAACTTTTAACGTTTATAATATAATTAATGACTCTTTTTATTGCCGCTGATCATCGAGGATTTGAGTTAAAAAATCAACTCTTGGAGTATTTTCAAGAGAAAGGAATAAGAATTGAGGATTTAGGCAACTATCAATATGATGCGCAAGATGACTATCCTGATTTTGCCCAACGAGTCGCTCAGGCAGTTCTTCAAAATTTAGACAATCATTTGGGAATCGCTATCTGCGGATCAGGATGCGGCGTAGTGATTGCAGTGAATCGTTTTCCTCATATTCGGGCCGGTTTGGCGATGAATGAAGATCAGGCAAAACATATTCGAGAGAATGATCATGCCAATGTCATTGCTTTAGCCGCCGATTACATCTCATTTGAACAAGCAACAAAAATTATTGATGCTTTTTTGAGTGCTCAACCAAAAACCGATGAGAAATATCTTCGTCGGATAAAAAAAATTGAAGAATTTCAAAATCCATCCTTGAAACAAAACACTCAATCAATCAATGAAGAGAAATTTTAAATTCTAAAACATCTTTGTTTTTTACTATATAATTTCTTCCTTCTAAAATAATTTTTCCTATTTCTTTTGCTTTATTCCAACCACCAATTTTAACTAATTCCTGGGCGGCAATTACTTCTACCTTAACAAAATGTTTTGCAAAATCTGAATGAATTTTTTCCGCCGCTTCAATCGCTTTTGATCCTTTTTTTATCGGCCAAGCTCGAGCCTCGGTTCGTTTGGCGATGGTATAAAAAGTAATTAGATCTAAATTTTGATAGCAACTTTGAATAATCTGGGTTTTAGATGACGATTTCAATCCGAGATCTTTTAAAATTTTTTGTTGTTCTACCCACGGTAATTCATTCAATTCGGCCTCGAATTTGGCTGCAATTGGTAGAAGAAAAGTATTATTAATTTTGGTTCGTGGATTGTTTAAATCGCTTTCATCAATATTAGCAACACCGATTTGTTTTTTAGCCGTTAATAATTGATAGAATTTAACCATGGTTTGTTGTTTGTCATCTAACTGAGATAAAATTTCACTCGCCATTTTGCCTTGATTTAATTCCTTGATTAAATACTTAACCAAGTCCTTTTCCTCTTTGGAAAGTTTTTCTTTTTTTAATTTTCTTTCGAGAGATTCTAAATCGGCTAAAAGAAGTTCTTCGTTCACGATTTTTAAATCCTCTTCTGGATCAATGGTTGCATGGACATGAGGGACCTGAGGATTTTCAAAAAAACGGACGACATGAAGTATTAAATCAACTTCACGGATATAATGGAGAAATTGATTGCCAAGACCTTCTCCTTGATGCGCCCCTTTAATCAGACCGGCGATGTCAATAAAAGTAATTGAAGCGGGCGTGACTTTTTCGATATTTTCTAAAGATGCCAGTTTAAACAAAAGATCATCAGAGACGTTCACTGAGCCGATATTTTTATCAATTGTGGTGAAAGGATGAGTGGCCGTTGGGGCTTTTGGTTTTTCAACTAAAGCGTTAAATAAGGTTGATTTACCCGCATTGGGCAAACCAACGATTCCAACTTTGAGCATATATTTTTAAGTTTTATTTTATAATTTTACAATATTTTATATGAAATTGAAGGGTTTTAAAAAGAAAAACCTATTATTTGACCATAAAGCCCCTTTGATCACAAAAAGAATGCAAAAATTCGCTGGATAAGGCATTGGATTGAAACTTTCTTTAAAAATTAGTCGAGGAGAAATAGTCTTTGATAAAATAAAAAAATGGATCTATCTTTTGTATTGACTAACAACTATCTTTTTAAAATTATCAAACTCTCTTTAATTTTCCTAGCTTATCTTTTTGGGAAAAAAGTAATTTTTTCCGGGATTGAGCTAACTTTTAAAAATTTCGAAAAGACTTCATTGACAGCTAACTATCAGCGATTGTTAACCTTAAAAAAACTTTTAAAAAACCTAGCCCAATATCTTTTATTAATTATCTTTATTTTCTACTTATTGAAAGAGGTGGGTGTTGACTTAACTCCTTTTATCACCGGCGTTGGCATTTTAGGTTTGGCTTTTTCTTTTGGCGCCCAGACTTTAGTCAAAGACTTAATCGCTGGTTTTTTTATCATCTTAGAAAATCAATATAATGTTGGTGATTGGATCCAATTAAACGATCAAAAAGGAGAGGTGGTTAAGATTACTTTAAGAATGACAGTTCTTAAAGATAAAGATGGTAATTTAATTTATTTACCAAATTCTCAGATTAATAAAGTAATTGTTTATACCGTTAAGAAGAAAACCTGACACAAGGTTTCTCCTTACTTCAGGGCTTCTCCTTGTAGTATTTTCCATCCTCTCTTTTAACAACAAGCGATTTTATTTCCATCAATGATAAAAGATTTAAAATCTCTGAAGGATTTTTATTGGTCGCAAAAACTAATTCATCAACTGTTTTTCCCTCGCTCTCTAAAAGAGAGTAAATCGCTTTTTCGTCCTCAGTCAATTCTTTTAAACTTTCATCTTGCTTTAGCGAATACCGAATGTTTAGTTCTTCCAAAACATCTTTTGGAGAAATGACTAGCTTTGCTCCTTGTCTGAGAAGGATCAATGGTGCTTGGGACATCGAGGAGGTGATCGGTGCCGGTGGTGCAAAAACATCTCTTCCTTGTTCAGCGGCATAACGAGCAGTAATTAAAGCACCTGAATCAGAAGTTCCTTCGATAACTAACACACCTTTGGAAAGACCGGAAATGATTCGGTTTCTAGCAACAAAAAGACCTTTTTTAACGAGATGACCGGGTGGAAATTCTGAAAGAATCAAACCGTTCTTTTTAATAATTTCTTCGTATAACCTTTGATTGCTTTGAGGATAAACAATATCAACGCCGCCCCCTAAAACCGCCACAGTTTTCCCATTAGATTTTAAGGCTTCCCAATGAGCCAGACTATCAATACCAATCGCCATACCAGAAGCAACTACTAGCCCAGCGTTGGCGAATTCACTGGTAAAAATTTTAGTGATAGTCGCTCCATAATTAGTTGGTTTTCTTGTGCCAACGATAGCAAAAAACGTTAGTTTTTCTTGGTTTAACTGAGAAAACAAATCAGTATTACCAATCGAGTAGAGACAAATTGGTGGATCAGAAATATTTTTCAGAGGAAAAGGATAAAGGGGAGAAGATAAGGGAATCACGGTTATAGATTTCTTTTTCAATCTATCTAGCTCATTTTTGGGATTAAACGACGCCCGAAACTTACCAAATTTTTTAGCTAAATTTTCTCCTAAAATAAGAATTAATTCATTTGTGTGAGCAAAATACGCCTTTTCAACCGAAGGAAAATGTTTTAAAAGGGCTTGAAAACGTACCGGCCCAATTCCAAGAAAATATGAAAAGCCCAAATAATAAGGCAATTCTTTTTCCATTAAAAGAATAATAACCGATTATTTTAGAAAATTCAGTCGGATAAAAACAACTAAAGCGTAAAACATAGAACTTGGAACTTGGAACCCCAAAAGGATCCCTCGGGACATAAAACTTAAGACAATAAAAATTTCTAACTAACCTATTCAACTTAAAATTCCAAATCACAAAGTCCAAATTACAAATTACAATTATAAATCCTTTGAATTTCAGAAAAATTTTTAATTTTTAATTTTAAATTTTCAATTAACCCATAACCAGCTCACTGATTTAAATCTTTACACTCTTTTACACCTTTACACTTTCCGATTCCAATCGACCCAACTAATTTATTATAATTACTCTATGTTTTTTGTTCCTTCAATCCTTGAAAAAAAAGCGGAAAATTATTATTTTCAAATCAAAAGGCTATCTCGTTACTTTTCTACCTTTCAAGTTGATATCGCCGACGGTCAATATGTTTCCTCTAAAACTGCCTCGCTTAAAGAAATTCTCACTACTTTTTTAAAAGATAAAGATTTAATAAAAAAAATTATTCTTGACTTTCACCTGATGGTTAAAGATTATCGATCGGAAATTAAAAGAATTGTCAATTTTAAGAGGAAAATTAAGTTAGGAAAGATTTTTATTCATTTTAATCTTTACCCGGATCACAACAAGTTAGTTAACTTATATTATAAAAATATAGGACTAGTATTAAATCCTGAAGATGAAGTCAAAGGTTTAGCCAATTATTACAATCTAAAAAAGATTAAATGGTTGCAAATTATGTCAGTTTATCCTGGAAGTCAAGGACAGCCTTTTATTAAAGAAACGCTCAATAAAATTACCCAATTAAGACAATTAGGTTATAAGTATAAAATTTATTTAGATGGTGGAGTGAATGAAAAAACCTTGCTAATAATTTTTAAAAAAAAATTTATCCCAGATGTCGCCTGTCTAGGAAGTTATTTGACAAAAGCAAAAGATGTTGAATTGACAAAAAGAATTGAGTATTTAACAAAATCAAAAATTAATTCATTATAATATTTTTATGAAAATTAAAAAAATTTTTGCTTCGGAGATACTTGATAGTCGAGGGACACCAACGGTTGAGACAACCACTATTCTTGAGGATGGATCAATTGGTAGAGCGGCGGTGCCATCGGGTGCTTCAACAGGAAAATATGAAGCGGTTGAATTGCGAGATAACGATAAAAATCGGTATTTTGGTAAAGGAGTGTTAAAAGCGATTAATAATGTTGAGCAAGTAATTGCTCCAGTTTTAGAAGGTTTTGAAGCCTCAAAACAAAAAGAGATCGATCAAAAATTAATTGAGTTAGACGGAACTGAAAACAAGAGTCATTTAGGCGCTAACGCCATTTTGTCGGTCTCTTTAAGTGTGGCACGGGCCCAAGCTCAGTCAGAGAAACTACCTCTTTACCAATACTTGACCCGTTTTAATCCCGACTTTGATCGTACTTACCTAATGCCGATTCCTGAAATGAATGTTATTAATGGCGGACAGCATGCCAATTGGGCAACCGATATTCAAGAATTTATGCTTTTTCCAGTAGGGGTTGATTCTATTAACGAAGCCATTAGAGCTAATACAGAAATTTATTATCAACTGAAATTAATTTTAAAAAGCAAAAAATATTCAATTACTGTTGGTGATGAAGGAGGATTTGCGCCGACAAATTTAATTAATAACGAAGAACCTTTTCAATTATTAACTGAGGCTTGCCAAAAGGCTGGATATCAACCTGGTCAAGATGTTTTTTTTGGCATTGATGCGGCTGCTTCTGAGTTTTATGAAAACGGTCGATATCATTTGAAAAAAGAAAATAAAATTTTAACCAGCGATGAACTTTTAAATTATTATCAAAATTTAGTCGAAAAATATCCGATTATTTCCATCGAAGACGGTTTTGCTGAGGATGATTGGGAAGGATTTAAAAAACTAACCCAGGTATTAGGTGATAAGGTCCAAATCGTTGGTGATGACCTTTATGTCACCAATCAAAAAAGATTAAAAAAAGGGATTGAAGGATGGGCGACTAACGCGATTTTGATTAAATTGAACCAGATTGGGACGTTAACTGAGACCATTGAAACGATTTTTCTGGCTAAAAAGAATGGTTTTAAAACCATTATCTCTCATCGCTCAGGCGAGACCGAAGATCCATTTATTGCTGATTTAGCCGTGGCCATGGGTGCTGGGCAGATTAAATCTGGCGCACCAGCTCGGTCTGAGCGAACAGCAAAATATAATCAACTATTAAGAATTGAAAGAGAAGTTGAGAGTAAGAAATATTGTCAATTAATAATGAATAATTAAATTTAATAAAAATTGATTATTAATTATTGGTTATTTTCCATTGTTTAGGCTTTAGAAATTAGAAATTAGAATTTATTCATGTCTTATCTCGTTCTTGTTCGTCATGGTTTAACTGAATGGACAAAAAAATTCACCGGTTGGACTGATATTGATTTGGCGCCGGCAGGGATTGAAATGACTAAAAAATACGCTCAGAGATTAAAAGAAAAAGGAATAGAATTTGATTACGGATTTACTTCGGTTTTAAAAAGAGGATACAAAACCCTTGATATTGTTTTAGAAGAGATCGGTCAAAAAGATATTCCAGTGATTAAGGATTGGCATTTAAATGAGAGACATTACGGGGCTTTACAAGGAAAGGAGAAACCAGCAATGGTGAGAAAATATGGCGAAGAACAAGTTAATCTTTGGCGAAGAAGTTATGAGGTTCCTCCTCCTCCTTTGGATTGGGATGATCCTCGTCACCCACGATTTGATAAGAAATACAAAGAAATACCGACCAATCTTTTACCAGCCTCTGAGTCTTTAAAAGATACTTATCAACGAGTGATTCCTTTTTTCCGAGAAAAAATTGAACCATTATTAAGACAAGGTAAAAATGTGATTATCTCTGCCCATTCTAATTCTTTACGGGCGTTAGTGAAATATTTAGATAATTTATCTGATAAAGAGATTGTTAGTGTTAATATACCTTATTGTATTCCGTTAGTCTATGATCTTGATTCTTCCTTAAGAGTTTTAAAAAAATATTATCTGGCAAGTGATAATGAAGTGAGGGAAGTGATTGAAAGTATTAAAAACCAGACAAAAGGTTAATTTTTAAGAGACGAATTTTTTTTGCAAAAAAATTATCTTCAAACATCAACTTCGGACGATTTCAATTGCTTGGTACTTATAAATGACGATCGTCTCGTATAAGTACCTAAATTGAATTTAACTTAATTAATTAGGGTATTTGTGAGTTTAGTTATCAAAATATTTACAAAAAAGACTATTTCTTCTTGATATTTACTAAATTTAGGAGTAAATTATTTGTTAATGAGGCAAGAAAAAACTAATCTTCAAAAAGCCCTTAATCTTTGGTCGGTGATTTTGATCGTTTGGGCGATTTATAGGGCAAAACTAAGAATGCCTGTTTGGTTTGACGAGCTTGTGGCTAAGCCTTTGGTTTTTGTTTTACCGGTTTTTTGGTACATCTTAAAAAAAGAAAAAAAAAATCTTCTTAATGGACTTGACTTTCGGCCAAAAAAAATCATTTCTGATTTATTCACCGGTTTAATCATTGGTTTTTTTGTGATTCTAATTCCGATTTTAATTCATTTTTTAAAAACGAAACAGGTAGTTTTCCCCAATCTTAATCAGTTGCCGATTCTTGTTTTTCTTGGTTTGGCAACCGCAACTTCTGAAGAAATTTTGTCACGCGGTTTTATCTTGAAACGTCTTTATGAAGATTCAAAAAATAAACTCTCAGCCTCTTTTTTTGCCAGTGTCCTGTTTTTTTTTCTCCATATTCCCATCGTTTTCACCAACCCCCAGTTAACTGGTAATTTACTTTTAACCGTTTTAGCAGTAAATCTGGCTTTTGGTTTTATCAATAGTTTAATATTCTTAGATTACGGACTTTTTTTATCAATTCTGATTCATCTTTTTTATAATCTTTCTCTTTCTTTAATGATTTAATTTTTTATTCCTCCTTTGGTCGATATTGTAAGGCTTCCGTCAAGTGATGGGCTTCAATTTTTTCAGATTTAGAGAGATCAGCGATGGTTTGGGCGACTTTAATGATTTTAAAGTAACTGCGAGCAGAAAGGGAAAAACGACTAATGGCTTGTTTTAAAAGATTGAGGGCTTCATTGGTCAAATGACAAAATTGACGAATATGAGACGGAGTCATCTCGGCATTAGTTTTTATTTTTAATCCTTGAAATCGCTTTTTCTGAATTTTTCTTGCATGGGTTACTCTTTCTCTAATTTGTTTACTTGATTCAGAAGGGGCTTGGGAAATCAGTTTTTCCTCTTCGACTGGAGGCACAAAGAGGTGAAGATCAATCCGATCAAGAAGTGGTCCAGAAAGTCTTTTTTTGTATTTAATTATCTGACCTGGCAGACAGCGACAGGCTTTTTTTGGATGACCTAAAAAACCACAGGGACAGGGATTTGAAGCCGCCAAAAGAATAAAACGCGAGGGAAAATTGATCGACCCTTGAGCTCGGGCAACAACGATTTGACCATCTTCTAATGGCTGTCGAAGGGCTTCTAAAATTGAGCGGGGGAATTCTGGAAATTCATCTAAAAATAAGACGCCCCGATGAGCTAAACTAATTTCTCCTGGTTTTGGATTAGAGCCACCACCCACCAAACCAACTCGAGAAATAGTATGATGTGGGCTGCGAAAAGGTCGATTGAGAATTAAAGAATGATGGGTAAGAAGTCCAGCGATGGAGTAGATTTTTGAGACTTCAAGAATTTCTTCCTCATCCATTTCTGGCAAAATTGATGGAAATGCCCGGCAGAGCATTGTTTTTCCAGCTCCTGGGGGACCTGTGAGATGGACATTATGACCGCCGGCGGCAGCAATTTCCATCGCCCTTTTTCCCAACAATTGGCCTTTAATTTCAGAAAAGTCAAACTCAGCTGAATTTTCTTCTTTTAGTTTTTCTAAATTAATTTTTTTTGCTGGTTCAATTAATTGATTGTTGTTCAGATGAAGAATGAGATTGATTAAACTATCTACTGGAAAAACATTGATTCCTTCAACAACTGAAGCTTCAATGAGATTTTCTCTGGGGATAAACAGATAATTAATTTTTTTCTTTTTAGCCATGATGGCAATGGGCAAAACGCCTGGGACGCGACGCAACTTTCCATCCAAAGAAAGTTCACCCAAAAAAAGACTTTGTAAAAGAAGATCTCTTTTTACCATTCCCGTCGCTGCCAAAATCCCAATCGCCATTGGTAGATCAAAAGCTGAACCTTCTTTTGGTAAGTCAGCTGGAGCTAAGTTAATAGTAAGACGAGAATCAGGCATCTCAAAAGAGGAGTTAATGATCGCCGTTCGCACCCGATCTTTGGCTTCATCAATCGCTTTGTTTGGTAGACCAACGATGGTGAAAGTAGGAAAACCAGAGGAGGCAACATCAACCTCAACTTCAATTAATTCACCCTCAAGTCCGATGGTCGTCCCCGAAAAAATCTTTGCTAGCATAAACTTATTTTGAACGGTTGTTTTAAAAATTTCAGTTTTTTATAAGCGACAATTTTTTATTTTAGGTTGTTGGAAAAATCTTAAAGTTAATTTATATCACTAAAAAATATCTCCTTTTGAGCTACGATCGTGTCAAAAAAAGAGGTATTTTTGGAAGAAAAAAATAATTATTTGGAGTATTCTAAAAATCTAAAAGTGAATTCGCTTTCTTTAACAATTTGCTCTCTAATTTTTTTTGGAAAATATTTTTCAAAAGGAGGAAAAAAAGCATCGGCATCTGGAAATTCTTTTTCAACAAGGGTTAAATAAAGTTTGTCTGCTAATAGAAGGGTTTGTTCGTAAATAGAGGCGCCACCGGCGATAAAAATCTCCTTCTTAAATTCTTTTGCCTTTTTAATTGCTTCTTCAATTGATGGAGCAAGAATAATTGGATCAGAAGTAAAATCTTTTTGTTTAGAAACAATGATATTGATTCGCTGGGGAAGGGGACGAAATTTTTGTGGTAATGATTGATAGGTTTTTCTTCCCATAATTACCACATTTCCAAGAGTTAATTTTTTAAATCGCTCCATATCAGCTTTTATGTGCCACAATAGCTGATTGTTTTTTCCAATCTCGCGATTTTTTCCAATAGCAGCAATAATGGCAATCATATTATTTCACTTGATGAATATTTTTCTTTTCACCGACATATCCACCAGAGACACTCAAAGGAGCTTTTAATGGTGGATGATATTGGTAATCAACTAATTCAACATACTCTGGTTTGAATTCATTAATTGTTTTAAACTCAGCGGTAAAGCGAATTTTTGGAAAAGGATAAGGCTTTCTTTTAATCTGTTCTTTTGCTTGTTCGATATGCATTTCATAAAGATGGACATCGCCAAAAGTGTGGATAAATTCTCCTGGTTGATAACCAGTAATCTTAGCAATAATTAAAGTCAAAAGGGCATAAGAGGCGATATTAAAAGGAACGCCAAGAAAAATATCAGCACTTCGTTGGTAAAGTTGAAGAGACAAGCGACCACTATTCACATTTAACTGATAAAGATTATGACAGATAGGAAAATGAGAAGTGTCTTCGTAGCGAGCCATCGTGTAAAGATATTCCGGATTCCATGAAGTGACTAAAGCATTATGAGCATTGGGATCTTTTTTAATTTCATTAATTGCCCATTGAAGTTGGTCGATTGTTTTTCCATAACGAGTCGGCCAGCGACGCCAGAGTTCGCCATAAATCTTTGGTAACTCGCCCCATTTTTGAGCAAATTTTTTGTCATTTTTTATTTTTTCAATAAACTCATCTTTTTGAATTTTGGATTTTGGATTTCGGATTTTATAAATTCGATATGGATAGTCATCCCAAATATGAACATTATGATCAACTAAATATTTAATATTTGACCGCCCTGATAAAAACCAAAAAAGCTC
Organism: Candidatus Roizmanbacteria bacterium; assembly: GCA_037444855.1. Lineage (GTDB taxonomy): Bacteria > Patescibacteriota > Microgenomatia > UBA1406 > GWC2-37-13 > JBBILO01. The sequence goes on from JBBILO010000018.1 coordinate 15,178, forward strand.
ATATAAGACCCCTTTCCAATAAACTTTTTTTGTTGTTAAAAGAGGAAAATCTTTGGATAAATCAAAACGAATTTGTCGACCAAAAAGGGAATAAGAAATATCGCCTGTTCCCAAGTCTTTCTTCTTCACCCCTTTTTCTAAAATTTCTTTAATTAAGTTAAGATATTGATATTCCGGATGCATAGACAACAAACATCAAACATCGAACATTAAACCCCAAAGGGTAATTTTGAGACATAAAACATAAAGCCCAAACAAGATCTATCCAGAATTTAACATCTATATATTTTTAAACATTTCAATTGCATTTCTTCATTGTCCGTTATTCTTTATTCATTATTAATTAAATTTGTTTCTCCCTTTTTTCCGTTGTTACCCTTCCACCTTGCCATTGACCGCGATAGGAAGTGGCACCTGAGACTTGGTGAAAAACCGCAAAAACAAACCTTGCTCCTAAATCAATTTTTACTTCGATCGGCCCTTCATTTTTCAAACCAAAGGTTAATTTTCCTTGATAACCAGGTTGAGCAATACCGGTTATTAAAAATAGACCCGATCGAAAAGTGGTTGTTCTTGGAATAAAGGTAGCACAGATATTTAAAGGAAGATTTATTTTTTCAATAGTGGTAACCAAATAATAATTATTCGGTTTAATAATAATTGATGATGGTTTGTTGGGAACGTATTTAGCGATTAGTTTTATCTTCGGTGTTTCTCTTTCAATAATACCAAGATAGGCTTTTCCTTCAATTTGATAAACCTCACCCAATCGTAAATCAAAACCGGCGCCTTCTGGATTGGTTAATTCTCTTTGGTCGAGATTTTCAACGAGATTATTTTTTTTAACTAAAGAAAGAAGTTTTTTTGGGCCAATAATCATATTTATTTTTTAAGTAAAAATTTAAAGCATCACTTTTTCTTCCA
>JBBILO010000019.1:0-15644 GCA_037444855.1 Candidatus Roizmanbacteria bacterium
GTGATGGAAGAAAACACCGGAAGAAATGAAAAAAGAATTATTACAAATTTTAAAAAAAATACAATAAAATTTATTAGTTATTTTGTCTAGAGGCTTTAAAATTTAAAATCCCGAAGGAATCCTCCGAGTCGGATGGGTGCCATGGTTGAAATTAGTTGAAATCGGTAATCAGTTGAATCGGTAGTCAGTTAAATCGGTTGAATCACTTAAATCGGTAAAATCGGTTAACTGGTTGCTAGTTAACTGGTTTTTTACTGATGAACCAATTGAATACCGAAATAATTAAATAAAGTGTATAATAGGAAGATATATGGCCGGACACTCAAAGTGGGCTAATATTAAAAGAAAAAAAGAAACTCAAGATAAAATTCGTGGTAGTCTATTTTCAAAACTTTCGCGCTTGATTTCAATCGCAGTTATTGAAGGAAACGGAATAACCAATCCTGAACATAATATCAAATTAAGATTGGCCATTGAGAAAGCCAAAGAAGCCAATATGCCCAAAGATAAAATTGAACGGGCAATCAGTCGAGGTCTTGGACCAGAAAGAGATCAGATAAAAGAAATTGTTTATGAAGGCTTTGCTCCACCCAACATATCATTGATTATCATAACCGCTACCGATAATCCGAACAGAACTCTTTCAGAAATTAGAAATGTTTTAGATAAATATGGTGGTAAAATTGGTGAAAAAGGAACAGCGGCTTATCTTTTTGATCATCTGGGGAAAATGATAATCCAAAAGGGAAGCTTGACCGAAGAGGAAATTTTTAATCTTGCCGCTCAGATTGAGGCAGTTGATTTTGAGATTATTGACGACCGATGTCTTTTTTATATTCCCTTTGCTAACATTGGAAAATCAAAGGAAGTTTTTAAAAATAATAAGATTTTGGAGCTCGAAACAATGTACAAGCCAAAAATGCCTATTTCTTTAACTTCAGATCAAAAGGAAAAAATTAATTTATTAATAAACGAATTGGAAGAATTGAGCGACGTCTATAAAGTTTTTTCAAATTTTATTAATGCTTAAAAAAAAATTTCTTAAAATTGAAAAACGCCTTCGTTTTGTTATCTCAACTTTTGTTATCACTGTAATTTTTCTTTTTTCGACTTTTTTTTTCTTTGATAAAGCGATATTTTTTGTTCCTTTATTGATTTTAACCAGTTATTTTTTAACCTATTTTTCGATTTTAGAGAATATTAAAAAAATTGAATGGTTAACCCTTTTTCTCCCTCAAATTTTATTTGTTATTGGTTTATATTTTTTTTATTTTTTATTTCCCGGTCGTTGGTTGACTCGATTGCCGATGCTAATTTTTTTAGCGATTTCTTATTATGCTATCTCCTTGAGTTCAAATATTTTTAATGTTGGGGTAGAGAAGAGTTTACAATTGTATCGACCAGCATTCTCTATCAGTTTTCTTTATCAGTTAATTACTTTTTTCCTTTTTCTGCAAGTAATTTTCTCATTTCATTTTAGTTTTTTAATAAATGCTCTTCTTGTGGGATTGATTAGTTTTATTCTTGCTGTTTACTTTTTTTGGATAAGAGATTTACAACCGACAATTACTAAAGAAATGATTAAATACGGATTTTTTGTTGCGCTTGTTATTGTTGAGATTGCTACTTTGTTTTTTTTTATCCCAGTCAATTATTCAATCCTTTCATTATTTTTAGTTTCCAATTATTACATACTCACCGGTTTGATTCATAATTATTTAAATAAAAGTTTCTACAAAGAAACTATTCGTGAATATTTAATCGTCCTTGTTATCACCTCATTGATGATGCTTTTCTCAGTACAATATTAACCCAAATTGGTTTTGAATCAGTCAGCGCAAAAGTATGAATGTTTAAAAGTGTAAATGCGTAAACGTGTAAAAGTGTAAAGGTGTAAAGGAGTGTAAAAGAGTGTAAAAGTGTAAAGGTTAATTGGTTAGCTGGTTGGCGAGTTAGCAGGTTGAAATTGGTTGCAATCAGTTGGAATTAGTTAAAATTAGTGTAAAAGTATGAAAGTGTAAAGGCGCAAAGGTTCGAAAATTAACTGGTTAGCTAGATAACTGGTTAGCTGGTTGATGGGTTTTTTAATTTAAAATTTTAAATTATGTTCTACGTTCCACGTTATACGTTATACTTTAAAATGTTAGATGTTAGAAGTTAGACGGAAGTAGAGAAGAGGGTAGAGGGAAAACAGTAAATTATCCTATAATAAATTTAACGGACGTGAACGTTACTATAGGATAAGTTAACAAAACTATAGGATTTTAACTTAATTTTTAAATTTTTAATTTAAATTTAAAAAAAATTCGAAGCTATAATTACAGATTAAATTGATAGGACGGTCTAAATATAACTTCTCGTCAATGTGGATAAACAAAAAATTTAGCCATAAAATTATTAATTTGGATTGTTATAATGGCCTAAAACAAACAAAACATCTTATTTGCAGAGAAAAAAATTTGCCTCAAAAATTATTATTTAGATTATCATAACGCTCTAAAATTAATTAAAACGATCCTAGTTTTAACAAACATTAATGATGTTGCTAATAAATTTAGCCTCGAAATCAATGAAACGGAGCCTTAATAATCGCTAAATATAACAAAAGAATAAGGGTAAAAATTTGTTTTCAAGAGAAGAGGTTGAAAGGGATAAATTAATAAAGAATTAAGGAAATATTTACTAATAATTAAATGCTTATTAAAGAAGGAATATAAGAGAATTGGAGAGATAACTTCTCTTGAATAATGTTTATTACATAAAGACTGCGGAAATTTAATATTTATCAGGGACATCAATTTAAGGGTAGGCTCATATAGAACGTCGTAAATTGTATCTTTTACGAAGTTAAGCATGGCTAACAGAAGAGGAGAGGAAAAATTGTTATCTTAATCTAAAAATGAATTTTGTTAAATTTTTTTTATTAATTATAAAATTAAAAAAACCAAAAAAATCTCAAGAATTCTCTATTTTTTTAATGTTCAATTTTTTAATATCTTAGGAGGCCCTTTCAAGAATATTAAATTGTTACAATACTCTATTTCCTTCTCTACCCCATTATTTCTTATCACTAGGGAAGAGGTTTTTTATGAATTATTTAATCTATGATAATAAGCGTTTAGTTGATCAACAAAAGCTCGGAGAGCGTTTTCAATTTGATTTTTAGGCATGCCAAAGCAAAGTCGAATTGCTTGTCTACCATCTTCGGGATTGAGATAAAAGCTACCACTTTCTGTGGTTAGAGGAACAAAAGTACAGATATCATTTTCTTGATATTCGGTCAAAACAAAACGGAGAAATTCTTCAGCGGTTCCTTTGGTCAATTGAAAAGTGACATAAATTCCGCCTTCTGGTGGTTGATTTAAGCGGATTAGTCCTTGATTAACTATAAATTGAAGATGGCGATAAACAAGATCTCTTTTTTGACGATAAAGATTTTTATTGTTTTCTAAAATTGAAAGATCAGCCATTGTTTGAGTAACAAGATCGGCCGCGGCTTTTTGGGTAGCAATGGAGATATTGCCGCGATAACTAGCGGCGTTGGATATTGCTTGTCGCAGATTTGGGTTAAAAATCATCGCCCAACCCAAGCGCCAGTCACAAAGGAAAAATGTTTTTGAAACACTGTCTAAAACAATTAATTGATTTAAAATTTGAGCTTGAGTTTCTCGGTCATAATCTTTAATCAGTTCAAGAATTGAGTTTGGATTATCAGTGTAATTATAATTCCAATAGACACCATCCCAGATAATCCAAAGCTGATGCTGAATGGCTAAATCAATCAGTTTTTTAATTTCTTCTTTGGTATAAACAGCGCCCGTTGGGTTGTTAGGACTATTTAAATATAAGATTTTAATTCTTTTTTCTTTATCTTCACCCAGACTTTTTTCTAAATCAGCGATTTGAGGATGAAAATTTTCATCAGTTTTTCCGACAATCCATTCTCGTCCAAATAAAGCCATAGGGATATTAAAATTACCATAATGAGGATCAAAAGCAAAAATTTTGTCTCCATTATCGGTAATTAATGGTAAAACTAATGAAAAAAATTCTGAGGCACCTAAGCCGGCGATTAAGCTTTTTGATATCGTTTCCTCATCAAGAGGAAGAGAGAATCTTTTTTGATAAAAACTAACTAAAGCTTGAGTGAGATTTGGATCAATTTCCGGGCCATAGCCGGCGATTTTCATCTCTTGGACGACTTTGATTAAGGCCTCTTTTGCTTGAAGTGGATATGGTTCTTGAGGCATACCAACATCAGCCCGATAAACAGTTTTTCCGTTTTTCGAAGCTTCAGCGATTAAAGGACCAAAGACTCGAGTCGGCGTTGAGGGAGGATCAAAAATTTGGAGTTTTTCCGACATAAGTTTTTCTTATTATATCAGAACAGAAGGTTAAATCAAGACATTATCAGTTATAATTAATTTGTTATGTTTAAATTTTTTAAATGACTGATTTTACCAAAAAAAGTTAATTCCGATCTACCACTTATTTTTCAAAGTCGATTTGAGATTGAACTTTTGAAAAATTATCCTAAAGAAAGTTTTTTATCCAGCGCCAAAAGTTAATTCAAGCCTGTCGATTATCTTTTTGAGCATAAAGAGAGTAAGTTAAAAAATGTCTTAAGAGAGGAGTTAATTACTTATTTTTAGGTTGCCAATAATCAGTTTTTTATCAAAGAAACAAGCAAAGGAAATTATTAGAAAAAGCAATATTAATGAAGAAAAATTAGAAGAAAAAATTGGTGGATCAAACCTTTTTCAAATGATTGGTGAATTGAAAAGATTGATTATTGATTAAAATTTCGTTTTAAAAAAAGCAGTTTTTCCCAGAAAAAAGTCAACCAATACTTGAAAGATAGCGGATAGTCCATCGTTTCTAAATAACTAATCTTTTCACCGCCAAAGCCGGTTTTAAACAAAGTTAACCCTTGCCATGATTTTAGGGTTCTTTTTGAATCTTCATCGTAAATTCCCCAAAAGTTATAATATTGACAACCGCGTTTTTTGGCTTCTTTAATGGCTTCCCATTGAAGTGAGTAAGTGGCTGGGATTTGGGTGTGAATTGAGGCGCCTTGATGATAAAAGGCAGTTGAAGAGGTGAAAACAATTAAAGCGCTAGCTAAATGTTCGCTCGATGCCGTGTTTCTTACTCCGGTGGGCGTGCTCGCCTCGACAAGTCGGGACTGCGAACCTCCCAAGTCGTTCGAAACAGGCATCTTCGCTTTATTGTTTATTTTAGCAAACAAAAATATTCCCCTACCGGTTTTATCAAAGGCTTCAAATTCTTTTCTAATAAACTCTTTTGAAAAAGGGGTGAATTTTTCCCTTCTGAAGGTTTCCTGATAAACTTGATAAAAATCTTCAACCGCCTGCTTATCGGTTCGCTTTTCAATAATAACGTTTTCTTTTTGAGCCTTTCTGATAAGATAACGAGTGGTTTTTCTCATTTGAGATAGAAGTTTTTCTTCGGAGAGATTGAGAGCTAGTTGCCAGATGGTTTCGGCGTGCATATAGATCGGGGCAATACGAAAACCTAAACTTTGAAAAATTTTTTTATTTTTTTCGTTTTTTGTCAGAATCGGGGCGATTCTGATAAAGGAGAAATTTTCTTTTTTTGCTTGTTCTTTGAGCGTATTAATAAGAAGATTAAGAATATTTTTTATTCGTTGGTGATTATTGACAATTTTTTTACTAAAAATCGGTCCATGAGGGATAAAAAAGAATCGACCACGTTTGGCAGAAATTTTAATGACTAAAGCAATGGCTAAAAGTTCATTTCCTTCATAAATACCCAAACGCCAAATAGATTCACCCAAGCTTTTTTGAAACTCTCCCCATTCCCATGAATGCAAAAAAGAAGGTGAGCCATTTTGATTAAAGAAATTATCCCAGGTTGATTGATTTTTGATTTCCTTGATTAACATAGGTTTATTGAAATTGGTATTCCCGCTGGAGTTTATCCCGACTTTGTCGGGACGGGGATGACAAATCTGACTATATGTCATTCCCGCGTAAATAGAAATCTCTCTTCTCAGTAATCCCGACCGAAGCCCCGTCATTACGGGCCGAAGTGGAGGGATCTTAAATTATTATATAAAGATTCCTCGACTTCGCTCCCTTCGGTCGCTTCGCTCGGAATGACAAAATGTGGTTACATATTATTTCCGACTCAATCGGGATTCTCTTTTAATATCCTAACAATTTTTTGAGCATCAGCAAGATCAATATTCGTCGGTAAATTAACAATTAATTTACAGATTTTTTCAGCGCTTCGACAAGCCCCATATTTATAACCAACGATGTTTAAAGGGAAGTCTTTTGGAGCAACTACTTGCTCATACCAGCGACCAAGGTAAATATCATTCTTTTTCATTATTTCAATCAATTTTTTTGGGTTTTTAACAAGATAAGGAAATCGAATAAGAATATCATTTGTTTTTTGAAAAAAAAATTCTTTTTGGTAAAAATGAACAACCTTTAATCTTTTTTGATTAGTTTTTTTTATTTTTTTAATTTGATTAAGAAGAAGGTAAGCTAAAGCGTTGGGGTACTGATAATTGAGAGATTGATCCAGTTGACCATTTTTTTCCTTCTGAGTAATTTCTAAAGGAAAAAAGAAGGAGTTTCGATATAAGTAGTGAATTAATTTACCCAAACCAAATATATTATAGGTTTTTTTTGCAAAAAAAACTATAGGCTTATAAATTAGAAGTTTAATTAATTGACTATAGGTAATTCGATAAACTTCTTTTAATTGTTTTTTCAATTTTTCGTTAACTTTTTTATTAAAACCGACTATTGCTCCTCCACAAACGGATGAAAGACTTTTTGATCGACCAAAAGATAAAAGAAGATAATAATTAAAATTTTTTACTTTATTTTTTTCTTTTATTAATAACGGTATTTGGTAATTAAAAAAACCATGAGACAGGTCTTCAATGACTGCTAAATTATAATTTAAGGCTAATTGGATGATTTTTTCTTGTTCTGACGGTCTAAAACCAAACGTATGTTGAATTAGCAAACACGAAGTCTTATTGCTAATAAAGGATTTTAGCTTGTTATAATCAATTGAAAACGTATTTTTTTCGATATCAACAAAGACTGGTTTTAGTCCCAAAGCTAAAATTGGCAAAATGACTGCTTCGCAAGTGAATGCGGGAACGATAATTTCGTTTCCTTTTTTAAGATTGAGAGATTTAAGAAGATGATAAAGAGCAAAACGGCCAGTAAGAAAAAAATGGATTTCAGCATCCGAAGTTTTTAAATACTCTAGGATATTTTTTTTAACGGCTAAAATCTCATTTTTCCCGTACCAACGCCATGGTTGACACAAAATTTTTATTGATGCTAAGATATCATCCCATTCTTCATTTGGCGCTAAGTCGCACGAGATCATAGTTCGTCTAGCATTTTAAAGTATAACGTATAACGTGGAACCCCGAAGGGACTTCCTTGGAGAATTGAACATGAAACATATAAATTTCAAATTTCTAATCAATGATTCCTCGACTCGGCCACGCGTCTGACATGGTTTTGCTCCCTTCGTTCGCTTCGCTCGGAATGACAAAGAGAAAATTACCGATTTAACTGATTGTAACTAATTTCAACCTTTACACCCTTTTACACCTTTACATCTTTACACCTTTATACTTGTATACTTTTTAACTCATTTTAACTGAAATCGGGTTTTGCAATATATCTAACTGATAATTGATCTTCCCCATTTTAATTTTAAAATCACAGCCAAAAGAAGCTACTAAGCGATCAGCTGGGATATAACCCAATCCCCCTTTTCTTTTTGTCAGTCCTTCTTTTCTTCGCCATTCGATTGAGGGATCGACAGGGAACCAATAACTGTCAGGTAGAAGAACTTCTGGCCAGGCGTGAATAGTAAGAGAGTGGAACGTAGAGCTTAGAACATGGAAAGTATTGAAAATTTTTTTTAATATGTTCTCTTTAATAAGAAATCCAACTACGAGTCGTGAAGGAATGTTTAATGAATGGCATAGAGAGATAAAAAAGGTGGAAAAACCACCACAGTCAGTTTTTTTCTCTTTTAGTGCTTGATGATATGAATAAAGACCTTCGATTGGATCAGCATAACTGAGATGATTAAGAGTATAAGAATAAATTTTCTCAATAATTCGATAAAGATTGGTGTCTTGACCGACAATTTTTTTGGCAATTTGTTTTATTTGTTTATCTTCACCGTTGATAAAGCGATTGGGTTGAGTATAAAAAATCAATTTTTCTTTTGGTAGTTTTTGATAATCTTTAAGGAGAAATTTTTTAATCAGTTCCTTCTTGATTTTTATTTCTTTTAAGGTAGCTTTAAATTTGATGCGGATTTTTAAGACGTCGTTAAAGATAATAATTTCATTCCCCCATTGGTCAAGTATTTGAAGATTAGGGCCTGGAGCAATTTGGAGATTTTTTATTTGATGATAGTGATTAGATTTTGGCAATGAAAAAATTATCCCCCCTCTCCTATTTTTGGATAAAATCGATAAGGAAAAATTCATGATATGAGAAATTTTAGCAAATTTTAACGTCCCTATAATCGCCTTTTGCAAACTTGCGAGGCTAGCAATCAACCTGCGAGGCTTGATTTTGTGTTAATAAAGAGATTAATATTCATTCATGAATTTAGGATTATCTTTTAATCATTAGGGATTATTTGAGATAAACTTGGATAAATAAGTTAAATAAGATAATTATTAACATCAATAAATTTAACTCTATCAGCATTTAACTCTCTCTTTGGTTTTTTTCAAGACCGATTTTTTTCACTAATAGAGGTGTTAAAGGAGGCTCAATCACCAAAGTTAAAAGAATTATCCACATACCAAGAGAGAGAACTAAAGTACTATCAACAATTTTTGAATCAGCAAGAATAATAAGCAAAACAGCAGCAATCACTCCCGTTTCTCTAATAAAACTTAAAAAGATCAATTCTTCTAATTTAAATTTCCCTTTAATAATCCACGGCAACAAAGAAATAAAAACAACAATTGGTCTGACAACAAAAATAAAAAGAAGAGCACTTAATATTCCCAAAAGGGAAGTTTTAATCATTATCGAAAAAGGAATCATTGCTCCAAGAATAACAAAAATTACTGGTTTGATTAGGTTATTGAGAAACTGCTCATAAAAATGAAAATTTTTTTTAATCTCATGATTTAAATCTGAAAATAAGCCAGCAGAGAATGCTGCTAAAAAACCGGCACCACCTAAAATATTACCTATAAAAAAGGTAAAGATGGGAATAAAGATCATAAGTGATGGATCGTGTTCGTTTAAGTTTTCCTCGGTTTTTTTTGGTTGATAAAAAGTTTTTATCAGATAATATCCTAAATAACCAACAATGATTCCAGAAAGGATTTGTAGCGCTAAAGCATCATATGTTGATTTTTGTATCAGGGGAAGAAAATAGTCGATGATCGATTTTTTAGCCACTGTTTGGATAGTGAGAGTTAAAAGTAAAAAACGAGTGAAGATGCTGCCTGAAATGTCGGTAAGGGCGCTTTCTGAGATGGCAATTTCTTTGATAAAATTTCTCTTAAGATTGATATTTTTTAAAGTAGGAAGGATAGCAGTAGGATCGGTCGATGCAAGAGCGGTTGATAGGAGAATTAAGCTGATCATGATGGTTTCATTTTCAAAAAAACCCATAATTTTAAATAAGAAAAATATTAAAGTAGACGTTAATAATGAAGAAATCAGCACACCAATAAGAGATAAAGAAAGAATGGGAAAAAACCATCGTTTAAATCGACCAAACGGTATTTCTAAACCACTTGCAAATAAGATAACCGCGCCAAGAATTTCAACCATAATTGTTAGGATTGATTTTTGTTGGATGAAAAAAGATAAAAAGGGTTGAATCGCTATTCCGGCAAAGATTAACCAAACAAAGGAAGGAATTTTGGTCTTGGGAGAGATTCGGTTGATAATAAAACCCAAAAAAAGGATGCAACCAAAGATAAAAAGTTGAAAATCGTTTTCCTTGGCAATATTAGGAAAGATATCAATAATTTTTCTTCCAATAGAACTAATTAATGCTAAAAAAAAGGTGATAAAAAGAAAAGGATAAAAGCTTTTAAATAAGTGATTAATTTTGCGGGTATTCATGGAAAAATTATAATAATTAAAGTTTTTTATTTTCAAGGGAATCTTATGATGAGAATTTAAACATTATTTAATTGTCATGACAATGTTCATAAGGACAAAGATCCTGACGACAGCAAATTGGCTCGTTGTTTAAAATTTTGATAATCCGTTTAAAATTTCTCAGTAGCGATGCTTTAAGATAGATAAAATCATCTTTTTTTAAAATTTTTTTAAGAAGATCAGCGGCTTCAAAAACATTTTGTGCATAGAAGATTTTGTTTTTTGGAAAACCTTGTTTAATTGCTTCATCGACAGTATATTTACGATACTCCCCTACTCCAATAACAATTTCTGGAGGATATTTGATCAGAGTTTGGGCAGTTTTTTTATGTTCTTCGATTGGTTTTTCTAACTCACCCATCACTCCCAAGACGGCGATTTTTCGGCCTTTTTTGTATGGAATGCGATAAAAAGTTTCCAAACCAACATCAGTGCTTTTTGGGTTAGCCCGAAGAGAGTCGTTTAATAATATCGTTCCCAAAGGCCCTTTTTCGATACTCATTCTTCCAGGGAGAGGCTTTAATTGGGAGAAGATCTGAAAAAATTTTGAAAGAAATTTTTTCTCATCTCTAAAAATGACTTTAAGGGCTAAAAAACAAGCCATAGCAGTATATGAATTATGAATACCTAAAAGACGAGTTTTAATTGCTAGTTTTTTCATTTTTTTTTCATTAGAAAGATAAAATAATTCAAAAGTTGTTCCTTCTAAAGAAGGTTGAGTGTTATCACACCAAACATCATTTCTATTTTTCTTGTTTCCATAAAATAAAACTTTAGCTTTGGTAAAAGGAGCCATTTTTCTGACATTAGCGTCGTCTCCATTTAAAATTGCCGCTCCTGATGAAGGAAGTGATTCGATAAGTTTTCTTTTTTCTTTAATGATATTTTCTAAAGAACCTAAATGTTCTTTATCTGAATGGACTGGTGATATCCCGGTAATAATACCAATTGTTGGTTTGGTAATTTCTAAATGTCTATCCATTTCATTGAGATGATCAATCCCCAATTCCCAAACAACGTACTTTGTCCACGGCCTAACTTTAAGGGCGGTGATTGGTACGTTAAAATTTGTATCAAGATTGGTATCGGTGACGACGGTTGGACCAAAGGAAGATAAAATTTTTGCTAAAGTTTGGGCAGTTGAAGTTTTTCCTTGGCTGCCGGTGATCCCGATTTGGATTGGATAAAAAAGAGATAGCCATTTTTTAGCGATAAAGCGGCGAGTTTGGTGATAGAGTTTTTTTATGCCTTGAGGTTGATACATAGTTAATTTAACTTATAACGTCTAAAAGGCCTAAAACTTTAAAATATAACGTATACCTTAGAACGTCTAATACTAACATTATTAAGTATTAAGTGTTTAGAAAATTAACCTAATTCATCTAAATATTAAAATAAAAAAATAACCAATAATTAATAATTAATTTTTATTTAATAAATTAATATTTAATATTTTTTTGATTTTTTATTAATTTATTAATTATTAAAATTTTGATTAAAAATTTGTTATTAGTTATTTATTATTTTTAACTGATTCCACCCTATTTAACTGATTTAATTAATTTAATTGATTTAATCGTTATTCAATATAAGTTAACAAATACATAATTAAAACTCCAACAACAAAGAATGTGATTTGAAGAAAACTTTTTTTAAGAGCGGTTTCTTTATGAAGTTCTGGAATAAGGTCAGATCCGGCAATATAGATAAAATTGCCGGCGGCTAAAGGAATTAAAATTTGATTTATATCTTCAACTTTCGCATAAAGAAAAAATGATATAAAAAGTCCAAGAAAGGCAGATAGTGCGGTATAAAAATTCAATTTTAATGCTTGAATTTTTCTAAAACCGCCATGAATCAAGATACCAAAGTCCCCTATTTCTTGGGGGATTTCATGAAAAATAACTGCTAACGAAGTGGCAATTCCGATAGTTTTTGAAGTTAGAAAGGATGCGCCGATAGTTAAACCATCAATAAAATTATGGAGAAAATCACCGAAAATATTCATATAAGCAAAGCGATGAATATGATTTTTTTCTATTGGTAAATGACAATGACGCCAGCATATAATTTTTTCAGTAAAAAAAGAAAAAAGAATACCACCGATAATAACCATCGAGTTGTTAATTGACAATCCTTCCTCGGCAATTTCCGGTAGAAGATGAAAAAAAACATCACCAAATAAGGTGCCAGCAGAAAAACTAACAAAATAGATAAGAAAATTTTTTAGTTTTTCGGTTTTTATTGAAAGAGTAAAAATTCCAATAAGTGAAACAAGATTAACAAGGAATGCGGCGATGATTGAAAAAAGATGAGGATTCATATTAATAAATACTTATTATATCAGACATAATCATTTCTTATGATTGAAAGATTATCTAGTAAGCCAAAATTACCTAACAAAAAACCAAATGAATTTTTACCTAATTTACCTTTACCTAAACCTGATCATATTAAACCGTCTCAAAGACAATATCCGCCACTTAAACTCATCGTCAGCCAGATAAAAGGAATAATCCTCAAGGTGAAAAAAAGTTGTTTTCTAACGAATCTCAATTTCTAATTTATTTATTGAAGGATAATATATGTTCGTTTGGTCATCAACCATTTGAGTTTTTTCTTTCCCGTAATTTTCTAATAATGAAATTTGGTATTTGCCAAGTTTTTTGGGTTTAAAATTAAGGGTGACGATTTTTGTTGAAGTGAAGACTGTTTGAGTATTTGAGTTTAATTTTTTGGTTGCCATTAAGGTAAGATAATTATCTTTTTTAAAGGAATATAAAGAAAAATTAACAAGATTAGAATCAGCACTGACAAGCTCTAATCCTTGAGGATCATAGGAGATGATAAGATCATAACCACTGATATTTTTTCCCTCTGAATCAGCATAGATCTCGATGTTTACATGATCGTTGAAAGAAAAAGTATTTTTGGTTGATGGAAGAGTTAATTTAAAAAATTTCTTTGAAGAAGAGATTTGAGAGATAGGAGTAGGAGATATAACCTCTTCTTTTTGTTTTTCATTCGCAGTTTGATTGTCTTTACTAATTTGACTGATTTTAGGCTTATTTGCTAATAAATAGAAAACAAAAATAGAAATCAATAAGAGAAGGAAAACTACTCCCACTAGTAAAGGTGAAAATTTTTGATTATGATTTTGTTCAGAAATATTATCCATAATAATCACTCCTCATCTACTCGAACTGATAATGCATAGATAATTAATGAATGATCTTGGGTGTTAACAATTCCATCTAGATTAATATCAGCTAAACTTAAAGCTTCCTCATCTTTTTTTCCTAAATTGTTTCTCACCAATGAAGTATCATATGAGTTAACGACGCCATCTTGTGCGGGAAGGTCGCCGGCAAGAAGAGTAAGGCCAGAGAGGTCAAGATTGTTGTCGCCCTGAACCAAATTAAGGCTTTGACCCTGAACACATCGATAACTACCTTCTGCTCCAATAGGCTCATTGTAATTTAATTCGCAAATCTTTTTTTGAATATGCTTTTCTCCTTTTATTAATAAATAATATCCATCACCTGGTGGGACGTTGAAAGAAACTGAACCGCGCCATTTGCCATTTTGACAAGAGAAAGTTCCTATTTGATAATCGGTTTGAGTTCGACCACCTAATTTAATTTTTGCTTGTATCTGTTTATTTCCTTCAGGGCAGTTAATAATTCCTTGAAATTTAAGAGAAAGATTTAACGTAATATTGGTTGATTCTGGTTGTTGATTGAGAGTATTTGTTGATGTTGGAGTTGGTGTTGGTGTATTGGTGGCATTTGGTCTTGTTGCCGTTGTTGGAGTTGGTGTTGGTGTATTTGTTGGTGATTCGGTCGCTTCTCCTGTTCTCACTGATGCAGTAATATTCTGTTGGTTTGAAGCACGAATAGTTGTTAATCCACCTGAATAATTAATCATAGAAAAACCAATTGTTGAAGGGTTAATAGTGATTGTAGAATTGTTAGAATTTTTTGATCTAAAAATGATTCTAGTGATTTCTTGGGGTGAGGAAGCAGGAAGAACAAAGCCGCTAGTAGTTGTGTTAGCACATGCAATACGAATCGAACCTGTTTGGTTAGCTAGATCAGCGGTAGTTGAGTATCCATTAACGGATGAACAAGTTGATGGATAGTTGATTTCTTCAACTGATAAATGATCTTTATTGAAGACTAACATTAGTTCGTATCCTCGAACAGCAATATCAACTGATGGTTTGCCCATAATTTTTAATTCAGGTAGAATATCATTTGCTTTTCCATTTAAAGTAGTGGGTGTAAAAGTAATTTCAACTGATTCATTAGCAGCTTTTGATTTTTTTTTAGTTTTGCCTAAAAAAAAATTAATAAAATAGATACTGATAATAAGAATAATAATTAAAATAAACAATATCCTTTTATTCAAAATCTTTGTGATAATTTGACTCCATTGAGAATTCATAATTAGAGTAATAATAATATTACATATTGTTTCTAATTATCAAGCCGTCTTCAGCTGAGACTAAACCATCACCATTGACATCTGGATTAACATCCGGAAATATTTTACCACCAGACATAATGTGAATATAATTTAGATAATCGCCTAAAAAATTAACGTTACCACTACCGTCAATATCTCCTTTTGGTCTAAGTAACCGGTTGCAATTGGAATTCTTATTTCCTTCATTAGGTAAAGAAGCGTAAAAAGTACTATTAGTTAAAACACACTTCATTGGATTCGTGTAAGAAATTGAATTATTGGATGCCCCACTCCAGTAATTACTGCTATTGTTAACTGGACAGGTGGATGAGCAGGTATTATTGGATTGACAAAGACAATTACCGGTATTGGTTGGATTAGGAGATGTTGTTGGACTAGAGGTAGAAACTCTAGTTGGCGAAATGGGAGTTGGCGTGATTGATGGATTGATGGAAGAAGATGTTATTATCAACGCCCATCCTAATGTTTGAATACCTGTGGAATCATAATTGTCAGGTAGACTATTCCAATCACTATCTCCATAAGTATTAAACCAACCATAAGCAGGGATAGTTTTAGTGATTGTTTTTAACAGTTGTCCTTTAGTTTTACCAGCGCCATCTATGGCCGAGTAAACTTTAATTGTTGCCGATACTGGAGAGTTATTAGGATTGGCAATAAGGATATCATTCCATTGAGTTGATCCTTGAGGTCCGCCCGGCCAGTTGCGGGTGATTAATGCTGAATAAAGAGTTTGATTAGTTGAAGTGATAAGATTAGAGTCGATAATAGAAACTGGAGGAGAGCTATAGGTTGACCCATTTAATCCTCGCCATCGATTGATACCGAATATTGGTTTATCTGAAGTAATTACTGCCCATCCTAATGTTTGAATACCTGTGGAATCATAATTGTCAGGTAGACTATTCCAATCACTATCTCCATAAGTATTAAACCAACCATAAGCAGGGATAGTTTTAGTGATTGTTTTTAACAGTTGTC
>JBBILO010000020.1:0-14918 GCA_037444855.1 Candidatus Roizmanbacteria bacterium
TTTCAATAATACCAAGATAGGCTTTTCCTTCAATTTGATAAACCTCACCCAATCGTAAATCAAAACCGGCGCCTTCTGGATTGGTTAATTCTCTTTGGTCGAGATCTTCAACGAGATTATTTTTTTTAACTAAAAAGAGAAGTTTTTTTGGGCCAATAATCATATTTATTTTTTAAGTAAAAATTTAAAGCATCACTTTTTCTTCCACTCGTTGATAGTCGATGATTTCTTCTTTATTAAACCAAAGGGGAATTTCATATTCAGCTTCTTCTCTTGACCCAGAAGCATGAAGGAGATTTTTTATCCCTCTTTTACTTAAATTAGCCAAAGCCGATGAGTCAAAAGCTAAATCACCTCGGATTGTTCCCATCTCTGCTTTTAAAGGTAGGGTGTGACCAGCAATTTTTCTTACCAAAGAAACAGCCAAAGGTCCCTGTAAAACTAAAGCCATTACCGGACCACTAGTAATATAATCAATTAACCATTGGCGAATGATCAAACCGATTTTTTTTGGATCATCGGTGCCCATTTGTTCAATGGGATCAATACCAACTTCGTGATAATTCTCTAAAGTTTTTTTTCCCATACCAACGATAAATTCTTCTCGATCAGAAGGATAATGTTTTTCTGCCAACTCTTTTGATGGCCAGACTAATTTTGCTGCCACCACCTTAAGGCCGGTTTTTTCAAAACGGGAGATGATTTCTCCGATTAATCCTCGCGCCACCCCATCTGGTTTGACAAGAATGAGAGTCCTTTCGATCAACTCCTCAACGTTTTTTATCATAAAATTATTTTAAAAAATTAGCGATTAAAAAACAAGAAGATTTTAAATTATTACCAATTTAATCCGATCGCGACGAGTTGGTATTTTAACCTAAAGTTTGGACGCCAATAATTTTCCCAAAATCTTTAATCTCAAATTGTAAGTCTTTTTTAAAAAAAACTTGATATAAAGGTAAATTTTTGGCGTAATTGTTGATATAAAAATAAAAGTGCTCTTCACCTGTTTCAATTAACGACATCGCCAGATACTCCTCATTTAAATTTGGAAAAAGCTTAACCACTTTTTCTTGAAATAATTTTTTGGCAAGAATTTTTTGTCTTTCTTCAAAAAGCGTTTGTTGAAAAATAATTAAGAAAATTTCTATCATTTTTTCTCCCTCAACGGTTTTAATTTTTAGAAAGCTGCGTGAAGGGATTGTTTCATAGCCCTTGATCATGATCACTCCTTGAGGACAATTATCTTTTTGAAACACTGATTGTGATGGTTTTTGATTGATGGTATTAACTATTTCCTCTAAAAATTTGATATCTTTTTCTTCTAATTGAAATTTCTCTGGTTGGTTTTTCAATAAATTAAGATAATAACAGTTTCTTTCAAGAAAAAAATTATTTTGCCCTTTTAAAAATTCAAAGTATATCGCTAAGAGTTTTTCTTTATTGATTTCAAAACCAAATGAGTTAGCGGCTGAAAAAAGAATGGCTATTTGACCTAAATCCCCACCAGGAATAAATAATGGTGTTTTTAAAGTTTTTTCTAAATAAACATCAAAACAAGAACAGGTATAAGTGTTGGATTTAATTTTTTGTCGATGATTTATGATTAAATGAGACAATTGGTTGCTATTAATGAAAAATTGGTTCACGATTGTATAATTATACTATAATGAAGACCTTGCGAATAACCACTCAGGGTTGGAGCGATATTATTGATATTACTGAGTTAATCCAAAAAGAGGTAAAAAAGGAGAAGTTTGAAACTGGTTTAATTTGTCTTTTTGTTCTTGGTTCAACCGCCAGTTTAACGACTATTGAAGCTGATGAAAATCTTTATCAAGATTTAAAAGAATTTTTAGAGAGAATTATTCCTTACCAAAAAAATTATCATCACCACCAAACTTGGGGCGATGACAATGGAGCGGCACATTTGCGAGCAACTTTGTTTGGACCAAGCTTAACAATTCCGATTAAAAATGGTCGACTTTATTTAGGGATTTGGCAAAGAGTCGTTCTTCTTGATTTTGATACTCGCGGTAGAGAAAGAGAAATCGTCATCAGTTTTATTAAAGAAAATGATTAAAAAAGTTGTCGTTTATGACCCAACCGTAAGCGATGAAAAAAGCCGCGTCCGGGGAATTGGACGATATCTTCAAATATTGAAAGAAAACTTTCCCCAATGGCAGTTTCTTAATGAAAGAGAAATTCTTCAACTAAAAAATATTGATGTTCTCATCAACCCTTTTTTTAATTTTTTTCAAAGACCACTTTTTTTAAAAAAAGTGGCAAAAAAACAGATTGCTGTCATTCATGATTTGATTCCTTTAAAATATCCAAACCATTTTCCGATTGGATTGAAGGGAAAATTTTTTTATTTTTTTAATCGCTTAATTTTAAAAAATTATGATTTGGTGATTACCGATTCTTATGCTAGCAAAAAAGACATGATTAATATTTTAAAACTACCAGCGGATAAGATAACGGTGATTTATCCATGTTTGCCGCAAATTTTTATCAATAAAGGTCAAAAATCAAAAATCAAAAGTCAAAAAACCAAATTGAAATCAAAAAATCTATATAAAAATTTTGATCTTTCGGTTTTAACTTCTCACTTTTGTCTTTATGTTGGCGACGCCACTTGGAATAAAAATTTAGTTAATTTAGCTAAGGCGATAAAGATTATTAATGTGACCGCTGTTTTTGTTGGAAAGGTTTTTCAAGATTTAAAAACTCAAAAATTAATACATCCTTGGCAAAAGTCTTTGCGGGAATTTTTTTCTTTAACAAAAAATGATAAAAGATTTATTTTCCTAGGTTATGTTGCTGATGATCGGTTGATTCAACTTTATCAACATGCAAGAGTCAATCTTTTGGTTTCTTTCGATGAGGGTTTTGGTTTTTCCTATTTGGAAGCCGCCTCTCAAAAATGCCCATCAGTTATTTCAAAAATCGACGTTTTACAAGAGGTAAGTGATAATCAGGGCGTTTTAATTGCTAATCCTAATAATCCTAATGAAATTGCCATTAAAATATGTGAAATATTTTTTAATTATCGATTAAGGGAGCAATTGGGTTTAACTGCCGAACAACGGTCAGAATTTTTTTCAAGGAAAGAGTTTGTAAAACAAATTTTACATATTGTATGAATAAATTTTTAGTTGGTTTGTTTATAACTGTTATTGCATTTACTTTTCCAAAAATTACAAAAGCAGAGTTAGTTTCTAATTTAATTTTATGTTCTGAAGATAAAATTAATGATAATAGATTTACTCCCTATATCAATAATGGAAAGTTGAAAGAAGAACCAACATGCAGTAATAATTATTTAAATATCTATGATTGGAGACAATGCGTAAACGCGACAGGTACTATCATTGGAGTTAAAATTGACGAAAAAGTGAGCACAAAGGAACTTAGCGATGTCTTTTTTGATACGGTTTTCGATCATTGTAAAACACCGTTACTATTTAGAAGTATTTCTCCCGTATCAGATGATGTTTATTTTACCGCTTTACTTTCATCAGCTACTTTTTTTTACATAAGAGGAACTCGATATATCAATATCGGAGATATTAATACCAGTAGCGAATTTCGTAAAAAACTTCTTTTAGCTTATTTAAAATTTTTAAGCGATGACGCTAAAATTAAATATCCTCTTTTACATCGAGGCAATGGAGACCCTTGGATTAAGTTCCAAAAAGATGGAAAGTACGAAAATCCTCCCGATGTAGTTGGAATTATTGGTAGTGACTTTGCTATGTTTACTAATTTAAGCAATCAAATAAAAAGTTTTAGTTTTGATGAACTTTCTTCATTTGCGAATTTCTTTTTTTATTCAAATAAAAAATCTTCTCCAGAAAATTTTACTCTTAATACTTTAGTTCTTGACAAGGGAGAGGTAGTATTTATTACAAAAAACGCAATTTCTTCACCGCCTGATACAGTAACATCAATAATTTCAATTGCACCTACACCTACTCTGATACTAATTTCTCCGTCAACTATTATTCCCCCTTTTTTTGATATTCCTATTCAACCACCAACACAAAGTGAGACTTTATTTAATCCAACTAAAATTTTTTCGAACGATATTGATTATCAATCGTTTCACGAATTGAGTAATAAATTTAATTTATTTTTTTATCTTATCTTTGCCGTTACTTACATAACAGTACTTCATTTGGCCGTTGGCATTAAAAAAGAATTTAATCTGTTTTTGATGATTGGCGAATTTATTCTTGGTGGGATTGTCGGGTGGCAGATGCAGTCGTGGGAGATAGGGATAGTGGTAGGGGTAGTGTTATCTCTGCTGTTTTATTAATCGATTTAAATTGAAACTTAGAACCTGAAACGTGGAACCCAAAAGAAACCTCTTTTTGGATTACAAACCCCAAATGGCCCCCTTTGGGATTCCTAATCACAAATTACAAATTACAGTAAGTAAATTTTTAATTTTAAATGATAATTTTCCTCAAATTATTAGGCGAAAAAATAAGATTGCTTTACCTTAGTCATTTCAACCCCCCCGAGCCTGCCCTCCGAATTGGAGGGTTCGAGGAGAGAAATCTGGCGTTAGCGTCTTTATTCTTTACGCTCGCTTCGCTCGCTAGATTCCTCGGAATGGCAGGAGAAACGACTTTTTGCTTGGCTTGGAACGACAAAAGAAAACATCCTGCAGATCAGTAAAACTAGCAACTAGTTAACCGATTTAACTGATTTCCACGTTGATACTCTTTTACACTCCTCCGATTCGGAGGGCGGGTTCAAAGGGCCTTGAATAAAAAGAAAATAATTCGCCAATTCGCCAAACTAGTAACTAGAAAACTAATAAATCCGATTTCAAGCCAATTATTTTTTCACTCTTATTTAAACTTACCCGATCTTAATGAAGATAAACACCAAGCCACTGTTTCCAGTTAGGCTTTGGGGTGGAAGTGATAATCGTCGGAGTAGGCGTTGGATAAGAAAGAATAACCACTGTTTCGTCTTTCTTTCCGAGATTCAACTTTTCTCTAGCTTTTTTTTCAATCTCTGCCAAATCATTTTTTCGAAGCAGATCGGTTTTTAACTCAATATTTCTTTTTTTTAATTTTTCATACTCATTTTTAAAATTGAGATAAAATTGATATTTTTCTCGAAAAGAAGAAAAACTTTTAATTAAACCGTTAAGGAGAAGAAAAAAAATAAAAACTACAAATATTTTTTTTATCCTATTCATAAAAATAATTGAAGGATTTTAAGAATTCTTTGACTATCAGCTTTGCCACGGAGAGCCTTCATCGCTACACCAATAATCGCCTTTTTATTTTTTTGATAAATTTCCTGATTTTCCTTAATAATTTTTTCGATCTCTTTTCTTAATTCTTCATCTGAAAGCTCTGGTGGCAAAAACAATGAGAAAATTTCTCTTTGTTTTTTTGAGGTTTTGATTAGATCTTGTCTCTGTCCTTTTTCAAAAGCAGCGATCGATTCATCTAGTTCTTTAATCAGTCTTCGAATAAGATTAACAATGTCTTCGTCGCTGACGTCTTGATTATTTTTTGCTTTTTTATCTATTTCAAAATTTTTAACTTTCGCCATTAAAAATCGTAAGGCTTCAACAATTTCTTTTTCCCTTTTTTTCATCGCTTCAATCAATTTTTTTTGAATCTCCTCCTTGATTGACATATTTAAATTGATTATAATATTTTTTCTATGAAAAAAGGGGGGAGAAAAGATATTTTTTCAAAAATTCTTCTTCAGTTAAAAGATATTCTTGAAAAAACACCTTCTTTAGAGAAGATGAAAGAAGACGTTAAAGAAATGGGTCTTTATATGCGTTCAGTTGAGGGCAATCCCCTTATAATTAAAAAAATAACAGAAGAAAAGATTATTGAAGTTATATGGAAGTTGGGGAAAATAGATATGTTATTAGAAAAAAACTTTCATCTATTAGATAAACAGCAACAACAATTTATTTTTAATTCTTTTGAGAACATCAAAGAGCAACTAATCGCCGATCTTAATCCCTATTTTATCAGTGAAATTAAAGATGATGATGCTTCTTATCTGTTGATTGAAGTGACGAGAAGAAGAAATACCAATAAAAACATCAATTAATCTTTATGAAAAAATTTCCTTTAATTTTAGACTTAGAAACCAAACATACTTTTCGTGATTTTGTTGACCCTAAAAAATTAGGGGTAACCGTAGTCGCGGTTTATGATTACCAACAAGATCGAAGTTTTGTATTCTTGGAAAATGAGTTAAATAATCTTTTTCCTTTGATCGAAAGAAGCTCATATCTTATTGGTTACAATATTCGCTCATTTGATTTACCTGTGCTTCAGCCGTACTATCCAGGCGATTTTTCTAAAATGGCAGTTTTTGATATTTTAGAAGATATTAAAGAAAAAGTGGGTAAAAGACTGGCATTAAACGATATCTTACAAGCTACTTTGGGTTTGAAAAAAACCGGTCACGGATTGATGGCTATTCATTATTATAAAGAAGGTAAGATTGATCAGCTAAAAAAATACTGTCTAGATGATGTTATTTTAACAAAAAAAATTTTTGATTATGGAGTAAAGTATAGCGAAATTTTTTATCTAACAACATCAGGTAAACAGGTAATTAAGGTTGATTGGAAAAAATATTTAGAGGAGCAAAAGGATAATGACACTCATTTGACTCTACCTTTTTGAAATCACAAAGAGTGTCTTAACTAAAATCATGTTATAATCCATTTATTAAATTAGCCGATGAAAAGTTTAGTTTGAGAGAATTAAAAATCATCCCAAAAAGTGAAAGCAATTCATCAACCAAAGGCAAGGAAATGGCACCAATATTCAATTTTTGAACAGAGAGTTAATATTGGAGGGGAGGTTGGTCGAACGATCGAGTGGAGAAAAAAGAACAATCAAAGAATGTTTCTTAATGCGTTCTATTTAACATTTTAATTGATAGATTTAACTTTGAATGATAAAGAATTCAAAATATTTAAAATAGGTTTTAAGACCAGAGAAACATTAGCCGATTATTTTAAAACTGTAAAAATTTCGAAGGGGCCATCCGAATGGGAGGAGTTTGTAATTTGTGATTTGTTTGCCAACTTAAAGAGAATCCTGTGAGATTTTGTACTTTAATTTTTTTCAAAATTATGCTATAATGAATTATTAAATTACGGGGTAGTGTACGGTGGCACAGGAGGCTCATAATCTCCTAGACCGGGTTCAACTCCCGGCCCCGTAACACTAGAAAGCGTCGCCGAAAAAAAGTGAGGAGTTACGCTTTCTTATGTCCTCCTAATATCGCTCTTTGAGACCCCGAG
Source organism: Candidatus Roizmanbacteria bacterium (assembly GCA_037444855.1). Classification (GTDB taxonomy): domain Bacteria; phylum Patescibacteriota; class Microgenomatia; order UBA1406; family GWC2-37-13; genus JBBILO01. The sequence continues at coordinate 7,310 of JBBILO010000020.1, forward strand.
CGAACAGCTATGAGTTAAGTCTCAAAGTAAGATATGGAGGACCGTGCTATACTTAAAATGATGAAGAAAGATTTCCTCCTCTCAATCATCATCCCAGTTTATAACGAAGAAAAAAACATTCTTCCTCTTCTTCATCGATTAATCCCCGTCATCAAAAAATATCCTTATGAAATAACTTTTATTAGCGATGGTTCAACTGATAACACCGAAACAATTATTAAAAATGAAGCAAAAAAAAATAACAATATCAAATTAATCTCTTTCCAAAGAAATTTTGGCCATCAAATGGCATTGACCTGTGGCTATCAATATGCTAAAGGTGATGTTGTTGTCTCTATCGACGCCGACCTTCAAGATCCTCCAGAGATTATTCCTCAAATGATCGATCAATGGCAAAAAGGATCAAAAATTGTTTACGCGAAAAGAAAAGAAAGAGAAGGTGAAGGATTTTTTAAAAAAATCACCGCTGATTTATTTTACCGATTAATCAACCTTCTTTCAGATATTCCAATTCCCAAAGATGTGGGTGATTTTCGTCTTCTAGATAAAGAGGTAGTTTCGTTTCTTAATGAATTACCGGAAAGATCTCGTTTTCTTCGAGGATTAGTCGCCTGGCCCGGTTATCCTTCAACAGTGATTGAGTTTAAAAGGGAAAAAAGAAATGCTGGTCAAACTCATTATCCTTTTTCTAAGATGTTAAACTTTGCCCTCGAAGGAATAATTTCTTTTTCAATTAAACCTTTAAGGTTGGCATCTTATCTCGGTTTCTTAACGGCAATTTTTGGATTTCTTGGAATCATTTATGCTCTTTATCGTCGACTTTTTCTCCCCCATGAGTTTTGGGTTACCGGATGGACTGCTCTTTTTGTTGCTATCATGTTCTTAGGTGGAATTCAACTGATCACTATTGGTATTATCGGCGAATATATTGGAAAAATCTATCATCAATTACAAAAACGACCGCTTTTTATTATTAAAGAAAAAGTTAATATTGAGAAATGAGAGCTTTAGGTTATTTAATCATTCTTTTAGGTGGAGTATTTTTAATCCTTTTTCTAGTTAACTTTTTCCGAGAAAAAAACAAAATTTATTCGCCAATTCCAGAAAGTCAAGGGATTAAAGTGATTCAAATCACACCAACAAAATAATTATTGAGGAATCTCAAATTTAAATAGCGCTGTCCCGTCTCCTAAAAACAAAACACCAATGATAAAAAGAATGAGATACGACATCATAAAAAGAACTAATCCAATTATCGCAAACTTAATCGTACCTTGAGCTTTTTTAACTTTTTCAGCATTACCCAAAGAGGTGAGATAATTAAAAGCGCCAATGACCAACATAATAAATAACACTAAAACAAAAAATGCTGATGCCATAAAAAGTAAGTTGCCAAAAACAACCTCCAAACATTTTAAAGTAGGGACATCATTCACCAAACAACCTCCTTGACTGACATCTTTATCCCAATCTTGAATCTGCCCGTAAACAAAGGAAGAAAATAAAGAAAAAAGCATTTTTGCTTAACAAACGATTATTGAATTAAACCAGGAATTTTTATACCACAGCTTAAACCAAAGCAAATTACCTGCTTAAAGACTACTTGTTCCAATGTCACAACGATGGCGATAACGGCAACAATTAACACAATGCCGATCACGGCTGCTTGAATTTTTTCTCTTGCCTTTTCAATATTTTCTTTACTCCCTCCAGAAGTAATCCAAGCAAAAGCGCCTAATAAAAGATATAGTAAAGCCACTAATGCTGCAATCGTGAAAAAGAATTTCATGAAAAACGAAAGAACGTTGGTTAGTGTTAAGGTCGATGGATTAAAATCCAATGGTAATGTCGGCTGTTGGATTGTTTGTTGAGCTAAAACAGTAAAAATAAGCGAAAACATGCTTATATTATTATAAAATTAATTATCATTTGTCAAGAGGTATTAAAATGGTACTTATTGACACCCATTGCCATCTTAATTTTGAAACTTTTTTAAATAAAGAACAAAGGATTGTTAAAAATGCCATTAAAAAAGATGTAAAGGCAATTGTTGTTCCTGGAACTGATCTTAAGACATCACAAAAAGCAATATCTTTAGCTAAAAAATTTTCTAATCTTTACGCCGCTATCGGCATTCATCCTCATCATGTTTATCAATATCAAAAATCAAATAACACCAATCAAAGTAAATTAGAGATTAAAAGCGATTTGCAAAAAATCGAAATGCTTTTATCCCAATCAAAAGTAGTCGCTATCGGCGAAATTGGCCTTGATCGACATATTTATCAAAAAACAAAATATCAAGATTATCAAATTAATGAGGAATTTATTAATTTACAAAAAGAGATCTTTATTGAACAAATAAAATTGGCTCATCAATATAAAAAAGCTTTAATTATCCACAATCGCCAAGCAAAAGATGATTTATTAAAGATTTTAACCGATTACCGACAACTCATTGCCAACTACCTAGCCGTTTTTCACTGCTGTGAACCAGAAGAAGGATTATTAAATTTTGCGATTAAAAATAAGGTCTATATTGGTGTTGATGGCGATATTACTTACAATAAAAAAAAACAAGATTTTATTAAAAAAGTACCCCTTTCCCTTTTAGTTTTAGAAACTGACTCACCTTTTCTTATCCCTGAACCCTTAAGATCAAAAAAAATCTACCCCAACCAACCAGCCAATCTAAGATTACTCGCTGAATTTATGGCTAAACTTCTTAATATTAAACTTGAAAAATTAGCTAACATTACAACAGAGAATGCGATTAGGTTGTTTCAATTAGAATAGAATCGTAATAACATCTAAATGTAACAAAGTATAAAAGTGTAAAGTCCCGAAGGGACTCTCCGAATCGGAGGAGTGTAAAAGAGTATCAACGTGGAAATCAGTTAAATCGGTTAACTAGTTGCTAGTTTTACTGATCTGCAGGATGTTTTCTTTTGTCGTTCCAAGCCAAGCAAAAAGTCGTTTCTCCTGCCATTCCGAGGAATCTAGCGAGCGAAGCGAGCGTAAAGAATAAAGACGCTAACGCCAGATTTCTCTCCTCGAACCCTCCAATTCGGAGGGCAGGCTCGGGGGGGTTGAAATGACTAAGGTAAAGCAATCTTATTTTTTCGCCTAATAATTTGAGGAAAATTATCATTTAAAATTAAAAATTTACTTACTGTAATTTGTAATTTGTGATTAGGAATCCCAAAGGGGGCCATTTGGGGTTTGTAATCCAAAAAGAGGTTTCTTTTGGGTTCCACGTTTCAGGTTCTAAGTTTCAATTTAAATCGATTAATAAAACAGCAGAGATAACACTACCCCTACCACTATCCCTATCTCCCACGACTGCATCTGCCACCCGACAATCCCACCAAGAATAAATTCGCCAATCATCAAAAACAGATTAAATTCTTTTTTAATGCCAACGGCCAAATGAAGTACTGTTATGTAAGTAACGGCAAAGATAAGATAAAAAAATAAATTAAATTTATTACTCAATTCGTGAAACGATTGATAATCAATATCGTTCGAAAAAATTTTAGTTGGATTAAATAAAGTCTCACTTTGTGTTGGTGGTTGAATAGGAATATCAAAAAAAGGGGGAATAATAGTTGACGGAGAAATTAGTATCAGAGTAGGTGTAGGTGCAATTGAAATTATTGATGTTACTGTATCAGGCGGTGAAGAAATTGCGTTTTTTGTAATAAATACTACCTCTCCCTTGTCAAGAACTAAAGTATTAAGAGTAAAATTTTCTGGAGAAGATTTTTTATTTGAATAAAAAAAGAAATTCGCAAATGAAGAAAGTTCATCAAAACTAAAACTTTTTATTTGATTGCTTAAATTAGTAAACATAGCAAAGTCACTACCAATAATTCCAACTACATCGGGAGGATTTTCGTACTTTCCATCTTTTTGGAACTTAATCCAAGGGTCTCCATTGCCTCGATGTAAAAGAGGATATTTAATTTTAGCGTCATCGCTTAAAAATTTTAAATAAGCTAAAAGAAGTTTTTTACGAAATTCGCTACTGGTATTAATATCTCCGATATTGATATATCGAGTTCCTCTTATGTAAAAAAAAGTAGCTGATGAAAGTAAAGCGGTAAAATAAACATCATCTGATACGGGAGAAATACTTCTAAATAGTAACGGTGTTTTACAATGATCGAAAACCGTATCAAAAAAGACATCGCTAAGTTCCTTTGTGCTCACTTTTTCGTCAATTTTAACTCCAATGATAGTACCTGTCGCGTTTACGCATTGTCTCCAATCATAGATATTTAAATAATTATTACTGCATGTTGGTTCTTCTTTCAACTTTCCATTATTGATATAGGGAGTAAATCTATTATCATTAATTTTATCTTCAGAACATAAAATTAAATTAGAAACTAACTCTGCTTTTGTAATTTTTGGAAAAGTAAATGCAATAACAGTTATAAACAAACCAACTAAAAATTTATTCATACAATATGTAAAATTTGTTTTACAAACTCTTTCCTTGAAAAAAATTCTGACCGTTGTTCGGCAGTTAAACCCAATTGCTCCCTTAATCGATAATTAAAAAATATTTCACATATTTTAATGGCAATTTCATTAGGATTATTAGGATTAGCAATTAAAACGCCCTGATTATCACTTACCTCTTGTAAAACGTCGATTTTTGAAATAACTGATGGGCATTTTTGAGAGGCGGCTTCCAAATAGGAAAAACCAAAACCCTCATCGAAAGAAACCAAAAGATTGACTCTTGCATGTTGATAAAGTTGAATCAACCGATCATCAGCAACATAACCTAGGAAAATAAATCTTTTATCATTTTTTGTTAAAGAAAAAAATTCCCGCAAAGACTTTTGCCAAGGATGTATTAATTTTTGAGTTTTTAAATCTTGAAAAACCTTTCCAACAAAAACAGCGGTCACATTAATAATCTTTATCGCCTTAGCTAAATTAACTAAATTTTTATTCCAAGTGGCGTCGCCAACATAAAGACAAAAGTGAGAAGTTAAAACCGAAAGATCAAAATTTTTATATAGATTTTTTGATTTCAATTTGGTTTTTTGACTTTTGATTTTTGATTTTTGACCTTTATTGATAAAAATTTGCGGCAAACATGGATAAATCACCGTTATCTTATCCGCTGGTAGTTTTAAAATATTAATCATGTCTTTTTTGCTAGCATAAGAATCGGTAATCACCAAATCATAATATTTTAAAATTAAGCGATTAAAAAAATAAAAAAATTTTCCCTTCAATCCAATCGGAAAATGGTTTGGATATTTTAAAGGAATCAAATCATGAATGACAGCAATCTGTTTTTTTGCCACTTTTTTTAAAAAAAGTGGTCTTTGAAAAAAATTAAAAAAAGGGTTGATGAGAACATCAATATTTTTTAGTTGAAGAATTTCTCTTTCATTAAGAAACTGCCATTGGGGAAAGTTTTCTTTCAATATTTGAAGATATCGTCCAATTCCCCGGACGCGGCTTTTTTCATCGCTTACGGTTGGGTCATAAACGACAACTTTTTTAATCATTTTCTTTAATAAAACTGATGACGATTTCTCTTTCTCTACCGCGAGTATCAAAATCAAGAAGAACGACTCTTTGCCAAATCCCTAAATAAAGTCGACCATTTTTAATCGGAATTGTTAAGCTTGGTCCAAACAAAGTTGCTCGCAAATGTGCCGCTCCATTGTCATCGCCCCAAGTTTGGTGGTGATGATAATTTTTTTGGTAAGGAATAATTCTCTCTAAAAATTCTTTTAAATCTTGATAAAGATTTTCATCAGCTTCAATAGTCGTTAAACTGGCGGTTGAACCAAGAACAAAAAGACAAATTAAACCAGTTTCAAACTTCTCCTTTTTTACCTCTTTTTGGATTAACTCAGTAATATCAATAATATCGCTCCAACCCTGAGTGGTTATTCGCAAGGTCTTCATTATAGTATAATTATACAATCGTGAACCAATTTTTCATTAATAGCAACCAATTGTCTCATTTAATCATAAATCATCGACAAAAAATTAAATCCAACACTTATACCTGTTCTTGTTTTGATGTTTATTTAGAAAAAACTTTAAAAACACCATTATTTATTCCTGGTGGGGATTTAGGTCAAATAGCCATTCTTTTTTCAGCCGCTAACTCATTTGGTTTTGAAATCAATAAAGAAAAACTCTTAGCGATATACTTTGAATTTTTAAAAGGGCAAAATAATTTTTTTCTTGAAAGAAACTGTTATTATCTTAATTTATTGAAAAACCAACCAGAGAAATTTCAATTAGAAGAAAAAGATATCAAATTTTTAGAGGAAATAGTTAATACCATCAATCAAAAACCATCACAATCAGTGTTTCAAAAAGATAATTGTCCTCAAGGAGTGATCATGATCAAGGGCTATGAAACAATCCCTTCACGCAGCTTTCTAAAAATTAAAACCGTTGAGGGAGAAAAAATGATAGAAATTTTCTTAATTATTTTTCAACAAACGCTTTTTGAAGAAAGACAAAAAATTCTTGCCAAAAAATTATTTCAAGAAAAAGTGGTTAAGCTTTTTCCAAATTTAAATGAGGAGTATCTGGCGATGTCGTTAATTGAAACAGGTGAAGAGCACTTTTATTTTTATATCAACAATTACGCCAAAAATTTACCTTTATATCAAGTTTTTTTTAAAAAAGACTTACAATTTGAGATTAAAGATTTTGGGAAAATTATTGGCGTCCAAACTTTAGGTTAAAATACCAACTCGTCGCGATCGGATTAAATTGGTAATAATTTAAAATCTTCTTGTTTTTTAATCGCTAATTTTTTAAAATAATTTTATGATAAAAAACGTTGAGGAGTTGATCGAAAGGACTCTCATTCTTGTCAAACCAGATGGGGTGGCGCGAGGATTAATCGGAGAAATCATCTCCCGTTTTGAAAAAACCGGCCTTAAGGTGGTGGCAGCAAAATTAGTCTGGCCATCAAAAGAGTTGGCAGAAAAACATTATCCTTCTGATCGAGAAGAATTTATCGTTGGTATGGGAAAAAAAACTTTAGAGAATTATCACGAAGTTGGTATTGATCCCATTGAACAAATGGGCACCGATGATCCAAAAAAAATCGGTTTGATCATTCGCCAATGGTTAATTGATTATATTACTAGTGGTCCGGTAATGGCTTTAGTTTTACAGGGACCTTTGGCTGTTTCTTTGGTAAGAAAAATTGCTGGTCACACCCTACCTTTAAAAGCAGAGATGGGAACAATCCGAGGTGATTTAGCTTTTGACTCATCGGCTTTGGCTAATTTAAGTAAAAGAGGGATAAAAAATCTCCTTCATGCTTCTGGGTCAAGAGAAGAAGCTGAATATGAAATTCCCCTTTGGTTTAATAAAGAAGAAATCATCGACTATCAACGAGTGGAAGAAAAAGTGATGCTTTAAATTTTTACTTAAAAAATAAATATGATTATTGGCCCAAAAAAACTTCTCTTTTTAGTTAAAAAAAATAATCTCGTTGAAGATCTCGACCAAAGAGAATTAACCAATCCAGAAGGCGCCGGTTTTGATTTACGATTGGGTGAGGTTTATCAAATTGAAGGAAAAGCCTATCTTGGTATTATTGAAA
>JBBILO010000021.1:0-14166 GCA_037444855.1 Candidatus Roizmanbacteria bacterium
AACTTCTTGAGAGAGTTCTTTTGGAAAACCAAAACTTTGATATAAAGCAAAAATATCTTTGCCGGTTGGCTGAGTTAATCTGTCAATAATTCTTAGACCATTTTTTAGTGTTTTATTAAAGCGGATGGTTTCGTCTTCAACAATGGGATAAATACTGTTAAAATCCTCGTCGGTAAAATAAATATTTCGATAAAGATTAATTATCTTCATAAGAATTAATTTAAAATCAGAAGGAACGATATCATTATTTTTTAATTGATACATTTTAAGAATCGCTCTTCTTAACAATCTTCTTAAAACATAGCCTCTTTCTTTATTACTGGGTAAGACTCCGTCTTTAATAATAAAAACCGCTGCCTTTAGATGATCGGCAATTATTCTCATTAAGGATTGATTTTTTTCATTTTGATAAGGAAGATGAAGAGTTTCTTCAATTGCTTGAATAATTGGTAAATAAAGTTCGGTTTGAAAAATATCTGGTTGATTATTTAAAACAGCGATCATTCTTTCTAAACCACCGCCAAAATCAACGTTTTTTTTTGGCAAAAGAGAAAATCTTTGATGGGTTTTTTTATACTCCATAAAAACCGAATTGCCAATTTCCAGAAAACGACCACAATCGCAATTGGGATGACATTTCCTGCCATATTTAGGATCATGTTTTATTTGAGTGAATTCAAAAAAAACTTCGCTGTCTGGTCCACCTGGTTCATTTTCTGGCATATTGTTAGGGATACCGGCTCTGGACCACCAATTTTTTTCAGGACCATAAGAAAAAATGTGCGACTCCTCAACACCAATTTTTTTCCAAATTTCTTTTGATTCTTGATCAGCAGGGAGATTATTTTTTCTATCACCGGCAAAAATTGAAACATAAAGTCTTTCTTCTGGGAGGTTTAACACCTGGGTAAGAAATTGCCAAAACCACTGAAGTTGTTCTTTTTTAAAATAATCGCCCAATGACCAGTTACCCATCATTTCAAAAAAAGTCGTGTGACGATTATCACCAATTTCATCAATATCTTGAGCTCGAAAACAAGGCTGAATGTTATAAAGCCTTTCTCCTAATGGATGAATTTCACCGAGAAGATAGGGGACCAGTTGCTGCATACCAGAGCCATTAAAAAGAGTTGTTGGATCTTCTTTTGGGACTAATGGAGCGGGAGGTAATTGTTTATGATTTCTTTCTTCCCAAAAAGAAGAGAATAACTCTCGTAATTTTTTGTGGTCAATTTTCATTTTTTTATTATAACATTATTTAATATGAAAGTCGTTGTCCAACGGGTAAAAAAGGCCCGTGTTTTAGTAGAAAATAAAGTCTTTTCTGAGATTAAAAAGGGTTATCTAGTATTAGTTGGTTTTTGTCAAGATGACACCCAAGAAAAAGTTCTGAAAATGGCTGATAAATTAACTAATCTACGAGTAATGGCTGATGAGAATGGAAAAATGAATTATAACTTAATCCAAACAAAAGGCGAGATTTTAGTCGTTTCTCAGTTCACTCTTTGTGCTGATACCAGTCAAAGACGTCCTTCTTTTATTTTGGCGATGAAAGAAGAAGAAGCAAAGAAACTTTACTTATTATTTATTGATGAGTTAAAAAAAAGAGGATTAACGGTAAAAACTGGTAAATTTGGTAATTACATGGAGATAGAATTAATTAATGATGGGCCGGTAACGATTATTTTAGAAAAATGATTTGAGCGGCGGATGGGATTTGAACCCACGGCCTTCTCCTTGGCAAGGAGACGTTCTACCACTGAACTACCGCCGCATTGTTTTTTTCATGTGCCGAGGGTCGGAGTCGAACCGACATCCCAGGTTTTTCAGACCCGTGCCGTGACCACCTTGGCTACCTCGGCAAAAAATTAAAAATTATTATAGCACGAAGAATATAAATTTTTTTATATAATTATAATTAAAATATGCTTTCAATAGATTTTATAAGAAACAATAAGGATAAGCTGATCCAAGCGGCAAAAAATAAACGAAGAGAAGTCGATGTTGAAAAAATTCTTATTTTAGATGAAGAAAAAAGAAAGTTAATTACTGAAATTCAAAATCTTCGTCAAAAAAGAAATCAATTAGCTAAAAATAAACCAACGCTAGAAATAATTAACGAAGGAAAAAAAATAAAGGAAGCCTTAAAAGAAAAAGAGGAAAATTTGAGAAAGATTGAAACTGAATTAGACAAATTACTTTTATCTATTCCCAATGTTCCTTTGGATGAGGTACCGGTTGGATTTAGTGAAAAGGCAAATAAAGAAGTAAAAAGATGGGGGAAAGTTCCACAATTTGATTTTCAACCTCGATCACATATCGAATTAGGAGAATTATTGGATATTATTGATTTAAAACGAGGGAATAAAGTGTCGGGTTTTCGAGGTTATTTCCTCAAAAATGAGGGCGCGGTGCTTCATTTAGCTCTTCTTTTTTATGTTTTTATGAAGCTTGTTAAAAAAGGATATATGCCCATAATTGCCCCAGCGATTGTGAAAAAATTTACTTTAATTGGTAGCGGTCAATGTCCTTGGGGAGAGCAAGATGTTTATCAGTTAAATGATGAAGATGCCTATTTAGCCGGTACAGCTGAGGTACCGGTGACGGCATATTTTTCAGGCGAGATTTTAAAAGAGAAAGATTTGCCAAAAAAATTTGTGGCTATTTCTCCTTGTTATCGCAAAGAAGCTGGTTCATATGGTAAGGATACAAAAGGATTATATCGACTTCATGAGTTTTGGAAAGTAGAACAGGTGATCATTGCTAAAAATGATTTAAAGGAGGCAAGAAGACTCCATGAAGAATTACAAAGAAACGCTGAAGAAATTTTAGAAGAGTTAGAGTTGCCATATCGCAGAGTCATTCTCTGTACCGGTGAGATGGGTGAACCACAAATTTTTAAATATGATACTGAAGTTTGGATGCCATCAAGAGGGAATTATGGCGAAACCATGTCAAACTCAATTATGAGTGATTTTCAAGCGCGGAGATTAAAAATTAAATATCAAAAAGCCAATGGAGAAACCGATTATTGTTATACTTTAAACAACACCGCTATTGCCTCCCCAAGGATCTTGATTGCTATTTTTGAAAATTATCAACAAGAAGATGGTTCGATTACTATCCCAAAAGTTCTTCAACCGTTAACCGGTTTTGAGAAGATAAAGAATAAAATTTCTAATTCGTCTAATTAACCTAATACTCTGATTCGGACAATCTTTAATTTTTAATTTTAAATTAACCAACAAACTAGCTAACCAGCAACTAGTTAACTGATTTCGACCTTTACTCTCCTTTACATATTTACATCTTTACAGTTTTTTACACCCCAACGGTCTCCTTTTGGCAATTTACACTAATTTTAACTTTTGCCTTTTGTTTTTTGAATTTTGAGTTTAAAAAGGCATTTCAATCGTATTTCAACTGTATTTCTATTGTATTTCCCCATTATTCATTACTTTTTATTCATCATACATTAATTTAAGTCCACGTTCTACGTTATACGTTATCCTTCCTAAGGGAGCCCTTTGGCATTAGAAATTAATTTGTTGCTAGGTGTTAGATTGGTATACTTATATATTATGACTTTTCAACAAATTAACACTAAAGATGAAAGAAAGATCAGAGAATATTTTCAGCAATTTGTTTTACCCAAAGAAAACTCTCATAAAGGCGAAAATGGTCGCGTCCTAATTATAGGCGGGTCCTCTCTTTTTCATGCCGCCTCAATTTGGGCAGCTGAGGTAGCCTCATATTTTGTTGATATCGTCCATTACTCTTCGACTCAAGAAAATAATCAGGTTTTTTTATCATTAAAAAAAAAGTTTAAGAATGGAATTGTTGTTTCACAGAAAGATATCTTAAATTATGTCAGAGAAGATGATGTTGTTCTTCTTGGGCCGGGAATGATCAGAGGAAATCCACCTAAAAATTTTATCAATGACTTCGAAAAAATTCTTTCCACAAATAACGAGGCAGACTTTACTTATCATCTTACTCACTATCTTTTAACGACTTTTTCCAAAAAAAAATTTGTTGTTGATGCCGGCGCTTTGCAAATGATGAAAAAAGAATGGTTAAAAGAAAATAGCAATCAAATAATTATTACCCCCCATCAAAAAGAATTCTGGCAACTTTTTAACATTGAGTTAAGTAATCAAGAAATCGATAAAAAAGCAAAAATCGTACAACAAATCGCCAAAGATTATCAGATCACGATTTTTTTAAAAGCGGTTGTTGACATTATTTCTGACGGTCAAAAAACTCTGATTATTAAGGGAGGGAATCAAGGTTTGACTAAAGGCGGCACAGGTGATGTTTTGGCTGGTTTAACAACCGTCCTTTTTAGTCAAAATTCCTCTTTTAATGCTGCTGCTTTTGCCTCAATTATTCTTAAAAAAACCGCCGATCGACTTTATCAATCTTATGGTTATTGGTATAATGTAGAGAAGATTGTCGATCAAATTCCAAAAACAATCACTAGTTTTATTAACCAATAAACCGATGAAAAAAGAATCATTAGTCGCCGTAATTTTTGGTTTGTTATTTGGCAGTCTGTTTTATTTAGTTTTAATCAATACCAATTTCTTTAAAAGAGAACAAAAAAATTTAAATGAGCAGTTAATTAATAAAAATATCCCATTATCTCTTTCTCCATTTAAAAAAATCGAAGATACGATTCAGACTTTGACGATTGATCAACCGAAAAATCACCTTGTTGTTAATAAAAATTCGATTACGATTAAAGGTAAAGCCCCAAAAAAAAGTTTGATTATCATTCAATCACCATCAAGCGAAAAAATTTTTGAAAATCAAAAAGAAAGTTTTGAGGTTGAATTTCCATTAAGTTATGGAGCCAATCAAATCGTTGTTTTTTCCTATCTTAAAGGGATTCAAACACCACTTTTAAAAAAATTAACGATTTATTCTCTAGAAAATAAACTATGAAAAAAATTAAACAATCGATCATCGTTCTTTTAATTTTTTTATTTAGCTTTAGTTTAGTTGGTTTTAAAAGAATCTATAGCCAACAAATTACTGCTTCGCCTTCGGCTCAAGAAGAAGAAAAAATTGATCAATTAAAAGAAAAAATTGCCAGTAAGGTGGCTGAAATTCAAAATGAAAACAACTTCGGTGTTAGTGGCTATATTGATAATATTAAAGACAATCTTATCAGTATTAATAATGATTTAGGCGAAACCTATCACATAAAAACAGATGAAGTAATCACCAAGTATTATCAGGTGATTAATAATAGGCGACAAGAAATTGAACCAAATGAGATCCAAAAAGGTGATTTTATTGTTGCCACCGGAATTATTGATGGTAATCAAATAGAAGCTAACAATATCTACAAAGATGAGAACTTTTTAATCCAAACAGGACAGGTGATTGAAATTAATAAAGATGAATACTGGATTAAGATCAATACTTTAGAAAAAGAAGCGGTTATTTTAGATATTGAAACATATACGAAAAAATTTTTATTAAGCATTCAAGATTACCGGTTAGAATCAGTCGGCTTTTCCAAAATTAAAGAAGGTGATTCAGTTATCTTCGCTATTAAAAAAACGAACAATAAACAAATTAACCGCGCTTCAGCAATTAAAATGATTATTATTCCTCAAGAGTTTTTTCTAAAATAAATCTTTAAAAAAAATGTTTAATTTCATCAAAAAAATTTTTGATTACAATGAAAAAGAGCTTTCTCAATTAAGGAAAATCGTTCAAGAAGTGAATCTTCTTGAAGATAAAGCAAGAAATTTAAAAGATGAAGATTTTCAAAAAGAAACAAAAAAACTTAAAGAAATTGTTAATCAAAATGAAAAAAATCTTGACCAAATCCTTCCTTGGGCGACTGCTTTAGTCAGAGAAGCCGCGAGACGAACTCTTGATGAAAGACATTATGATGTTCAAATCATGGCGGGAATTGCCCTTCATCAGGGAAAAATTATCGAGCAGAAAACCGGTGAGGGCAAAACTCTTTCAGCCACGATTCCACTTTATCTCAATGCTCTTTTGGGAAAAAATGTCCATTTGGTAACTGTAAATGATTATTTGGCCAGGCGCGATTGCGGGTGGATGGGGAAAGTGTTTCACTTTCTTGGTTTAAAAACCTCAGCGATTGTTGCTGACGCTTCTTTTATCTTTGACGAGAACTATGCTAATCCTGAGGCAAATGATTGGCGATTGATCCATCTTCGTCCGATTAGTCGAAAAGAGGCTTATCAAACAGATATCACTTATGGAGTTAATAGCGAGTTTGGTTTTGATTATCTTCGTGACAACATGGCTCAATCTAAAGAAGAGATAGTTCAACAAGGATTTAATTTTGCCATCATCGATGAAGCTGACTCAGTCCTAATTGATGAAGCAAGAACGCCACATATTATCTCTGCTCCTTTTGCTGAGGAAACTTCCAAGTATTATCAATTTGCTCGTTTAATTGAACATTTAACGGAAATAGAAGATTTCCTTATCGACGAAAAATTAAAAACAGTTCATTTGACCGAAAAAGGAATTGAAAAAATTGAAAAACTTCTTAATACCAAAAATATTTATGAGAAAGATTATCAAGCAATTTTTCATATCGAGGCTGCCTTAAAAGCAAAAACTTTATTTAAAAGAGACCGAGATTATATCGTTAAGGATAATGAGGTGATTATCGTTGATGAGTTTACCGGTCGTTTGTTATATGGTAGAAGATTTTCTGAGGGTCTTCATCAAGCAATTGAGGCGAAGGAGAATGTGCCAGTAAAACAAGAATCAAAAACTCTTGCTACCATCTCTCTTCAAAATTATTTTCGAATGTATAAAAAACTAGCAGGAATGACTGGAACTGCCGCCACCGAAACTGAGGAGTTTCATAAGATTTATCATCTCAATGTGGTTGTTTTGCCAACCAACCGACCCATTATTCGAAAAGATTATCCGGACTTTATTTATAAAAAAGAAAGAAATAAATTTCAGGCGGTGGTTGAAGAGATTATTAAAAATTATCAAATTGGCCGACCAGTCCTTGTTGGCACCACCTCAATTGAAAAAAACGAGCTATTATCGTCACTTTTAAATAGAAAAGGTATTCCCCATCAAATTTTAAATGCCAAAAATCACGAAAAAGAGGCGTCAATTATCGCTCGAGCAGGGGAAAAATATGCGATTACCGTCGCCACCAATATGGCAGGAAGGGGAGTTGATATTATTTTAGGAGGAGCGCCACCGAATCGTTTTCAACTTGATATTAATGAGAGAAGATTAAAAAAAGAATATGAAGAATGGCAGAAAAAACATAACGAGGTTGTTAAACTAGGCGGTTTGTTAGTAATTGGAACTGAGCGTCATGAATCAAGAAGAATTGACAATCAGCTTCGAGGAAGATCGGGGCGACAAGGCGATCCAGGTGAATCGAAATTTTTTGTTTCTTTAGAAGATGATTTAATGAGAATCTTTGGCGGTGAGCAGATTAGCAATCTGATGACCTTTTTAAACTTTCCTGAAGATCAACCTTTGACTCACCCGATGGTTTCTAAAGCGATTGAACAGGCACAAATTAAAGTCGAGGGTTTTAACTTCGATATCCGCAAACATCTTGTTGATTTTGATGATGTCTTAAATAAACAAAGAGAGATTATTTATTCATTAAGAAAAAAAATTCTTTTTTACGTCGAAGAGAATCCAGATTTATTTGAAGAAGAGATTTTTAATGTTTTTAAAGAAGAAATTAAAAGAATACTCAACCAATTAAGTTTAGAAAAAAATCAAAGGAATGAAACAATTATCTTTGATCAGATTAACTCAATCATCAATGTCGATCCCGAACAAATCAAAAAAAACCTAATCAACATTCCTTTTTTGGAAGAATTTTTAATAAAAAAGATTATAAAAACCTGGCGAGAAAGAAAAAAGGAATTAACTCCTCCTATTTGGTTTGAAATTGTCCGTTCACTTTTTCTTTCAACTATTGATTATCATTGGACTTTGCATCTTACCGCCATTGATGATCTTAGAGAGGGGATTAATCTTCGTGGTTATGCCCAACTTGATCCCTTGGTTGAATATAAAAATGAAGCTTTTTCGATGTTTGAGCAACTAATAAACTCAATCAATTTCGAATTTACTCGGCGTTTGTTCAAAGTAGAAATTGTTACTCAGGGACGAACTTTTGGAGATCGGTTAATTTATCAAGAAGCATCAGTGACTAATCCTTTTAAGAACTCGGCCTTTTCACCTAAAGTCGCCGCCACCTCCACCCCGAAAAAAAAACCAGGAAGAAATCAACCTTGTTGGTGTGGGAGCGGAAAAAAATATAAAAAATGCCATTATCCTAATTAACTTTCTTTAGAGCTAAAGTAGCAAAAGGTTTAACGGCAGAAAAATCAAAAGTTGGTTTTTTTCCAGGAAAGGCTAAAGCGATTTTTAACACCTCATCCATATGAGAGACAAAAACAAAATTTAAATCTTTTAGAACATATTGAGGAATATCTTCTAAATCCTTTTTGTTTTCTTTGGGTAAAATAATTTTTTTTATTCCTGCTCGATGAGCAGCAATCACTTTCTCTTTTACTCCTCCAATTTCCAAGACTCTTCCTCGTAAGGTGATTTCCCCCGTCATCCCTACTGTTTTTTTTACCGGAATTTTTGTTAAAGCAGAAATCATCGCTGTGGCAATAGCAATTCCGGCTGAGGGTCCATCTTTTGGGACGGCTCCTTCTGGAACGTGAACATGAATATCAAGCTTATTGAAAAAATTTTTTTCCAAACCAAAAATTCCATATCTCGCTCGAATGTAAGAAAGAGCTGCTTGACAAGATTCTTTCATAACATCACCTAAGTGACCAGTTAATGTTAGCATTCCTTTTCCGGGCATTGTGGCTACCTCGATAAAAAGAATGTCGCCCCCGGCTTGTGTCCAAGCTAAACCATTGGCAATACCAATAGTATTTTTCTCTTCGATCATCTGAGTGGGATATTTATAAGGACCAAGGTAATGATGAAGCTTGTTTGGTGTAATAATTATCTTTTTTTCTTCAATTTTTTTTTCAATAATTTCCCGGGCAATTTTTCGAAGGATTGTTGCTAGCTGTCTTTCTAATTCTCTGACTCCAGCTTCCCGAGTATAACGACGAATAATTGTTCTAATTGATTCTTCAATAAAAAGGATTTTCCTGTCTTCAAGATGATGGGCAAACAATTGTTTTTTAATTAAATGGTTTTTTGCGATATTATATTTTTCGTCCTCAGTATATCCAGGAAAATGGATGATTTCTAAGCGATCTAAAAGGGCATTAGGAATGGTATCAAGAATATTGGCGGTGGTAATGAAAAACACATCAGATAAATCGAAGTCAACCTCTAAATAATGATCAGAAAAAGAATGATTTTGTTCTGGATCTAGAGCTTCAAGAAGAGCGGCAGATGGATCGCCTCGATAATCTCGTCCAACTTTATCGATCTCATCGAGCATAAAAACTGGATTTTTGGTTGCTGCCTGCTTGATTCCTTGGATAATTCTTCCCGGCATTGCCCCAACATAAGTTCTTCGATGGCCACGGATTTCAGCTTCATCACGAATACCGCCTAGTGATACTTTAACAAACTTTCTTCCCAATGCTCTAGCGATTGATTTTCCTAAGGAAGTTTTGCCCACTCCTGGTGGACCAACAAAACATAAAATTGTTGGTTGATGCTGTTTCAATTTTAATTTTTCTTTTTCATCTTCATATTTCTTTTGTCTTTTAGCTAATTTCATGACAGCAAGATATTCTAATATTCTTTCCTTAACTTTTTTTAAACCATAATGATCTTCCTCTAAAACCTTTTGCGCTTCTTTTAAATCAACATCATTAGTTGATGCGACCGACCAAGGTAAAGAGACCAACCAATCTAAGTATGTACGAATGTAGGAAGCCTCAGGATTAAATTGTGACATTTGAGCTAACCGTTTCAATTCTTCAAAGGCTTTTTCCTCAACTTTCTTTGGCATTTTCGCTTTTTTAATTTTTTCTCGATATTCATTGATTTCCTTTGCTTCTCTTCCTTCACCTAATTCTTCCTCAATGGTACGCATTTTTTCTCTTAAAATCGATTCCTTAATCCCTTCTTCAAATTTTCGCTGTGTCTTTGAGCTGATATGTCTTTCAATCTCTAAAATTTTAATTTCTTTGTTTATAAGTTCTATTTCGTGATTGAGAAGGCTCTTGATATCATTTTTTTCCAATAATTTTTGTCTTTCCTCAACTTTAATCTCAAAAATATTAACTACTTGATTAGCAAATTTTTCTAGGTCGTCAATTTCACTAACATTTAAAATATTGGCTAGGAGAACAAAATCGACTGCTTTACCTAAATTGATTGCCTTTTTTATTTGATCAATAATATATCTTACCATTGCTCTAATCTCTTCATTATCTTCTATT
Organism: Candidatus Roizmanbacteria bacterium; assembly: GCA_037444855.1. Taxonomy (GTDB): domain Bacteria; phylum Patescibacteriota; class Microgenomatia; order UBA1406; family GWC2-37-13; genus JBBILO01. The sequence goes on from JBBILO010000021.1 coordinate 10,416, forward strand.
TTTAGAGGAAATTGTTCGGTTCTCACTTCAAAAAAAGGGTCGGTTTTTGTAAAATTTAAAATCTTAACCCGTGCCAGCCCTCTAACTAAAGCGTTAATTTCTCCTTTTTCTCCTTGATGATATTTAACAATCTCGGCTAAAACTCCGATGGGGTGTAGATCGTTGCTTTGGGGATTATCTAAAGAGGCATTTTTCTGAAGAACAAGAACAACTTTTTTATCTTTTCTTAGCGCTTCATCCAAAGCAAGAAGGCTTTTTTTTCGACCAAAGACAAGTATGTTTTCTGTTTTAGGAAAGATTATCCCATCACGGATAGCAGCTAAAGGGTAAATTTTGCTTTTTTCTTTCACTGGTAAAAGATTCATATTAGCAGTATAGCAATTAATTTGCTAATTGTCAACCTTATTTAAAGGTATTTAATAATTGAAAAAAAATTTCTTTTCTACGTTCTTCATTTTCAACTAATGGTCTTTCTTTTAGTTGAGTCAGTTGATTAGTAAAAGTTGGTTTTTTTACTTGATAAATGACTCCCAGCGGGTATTTTCCATCATCTAATTCTAAACTTTTTTTTAGAGCAAGATGATAATTGGAAGGATCGTAATCTTTTGGAAGTCGATATCCTCTTTCTCTATAATATTGGTAGGTGTTAATTTTGTTAAATGTGACGCAAGGTTGAAGAATATTTATTAGAGAAAATCCTTCATGTTGAAGACCTTTTTTTAATAACTCAATTAAATGAGGAGTATCACCGGCAAACCCTTGACCAATGAAGGTGGCTCCTTGAGTGAGTGATAAAGTTAATGGGTTTAAAGGTTGGTCAATAATCCCACTGGGGGTTGATTTACTTTTCATCCCTTTTGGAGCAGTTGGCGCAACCTGTCCGGTGGTTAAACCATAAACCGAGTTGTGATGGACTATTACAGTAATATCATGGTTGCCCCTAATCGCATGAATTAGATGATTAGTGCCCTCTCCATAACAATCGCCATCGCCAACAACAGCGATTGTTTTTAATCGATGATTGGCAATTTTTACCCCAATAGCGTTAGGAATCGCCCGACCATGAAGGGAATGGATTGCGTAAGCGTTTAAAAAATCATTCATATTGCCAGAACAGCCAATACCAAAAACAACAACGACGTTGTCTGGAGAATAGTTTAATTGAACCAAGGCCATCTTAAGGGCAATACCAATGCCCCAATCGCCACAACCTGGGCACCAGGTTGGTTGATAACCGTTAAAATCACTTAATGTCGCCATTTTTTTTTAGTTCGTCAATAATAAAATAACTGGTAATGGGTCGACCATCATAACGTAAAATTTTTCTTTCGATTTCGATACCTAAAGTCATTGATAATAAGTTACCAAATTGACTTAAAGAATTATTTTCGACTAAAAGATATTGTTTGTTTTTATCAAACAAAGAAAGAAGGACATTTTTATCTAATGGGTAAAGATAAGAGAAATGAATTAAAGCTGTCTTTAGATTGTTTTTTTCTTCTAAATCTCTGATTGCAGCTAAAATCGCCTCTTTATTTGAGCCCCAGGAAACAAAAACCATAGAAGCATGTTCTAAATTGCCATAAACTTTTGGTGTTTGAAAATGATTTTTCAAATAAGTTTGAATCTTTCTGTTTCTTTTTTCGACCTGTTTTTTTCTCTCTAAGGCTTCTTCTGTCGTATGACTATCTTCTAAATGCTCATAAGAATTAGCTTGATAAAAAAATCCATCGGTTCCAGGCAACAGGCAAGGCGAAATACCATCTTCTGTTATTTGATATCTTAAGAAAGGCTTAATCTTTTCTGTCCTTTCTAGATTTTTAATTAACTTTCCTCGATCGATTTGATATTGATGAGCCAATTTCCTAATTTTTTCTTCATCAATCGTCCGGTGGGATTCAGATAAAAACATATCGGATAAAACGATCACTGGAGTTTGATAAATATCAGCGAGATTAAAGGCCTCCGCTGCTAATCGCAACATTTCCAAATGATCAGATGGAGCTAAAACAATTTTTGGAAACTCACCATGACCGGCAAAAATGGCAAAGAGCAAATCGCCTTGTTCAGTCCAGGTTGGCATGCCGGTGGCCGGTCCTGGTCGCTGGGCAAGAAAAATAACCAATGGAATTTCGGCGATCCCGGCAAAAGAAACAGACTCGACCATTAAGGCGAATCCGCCGCCCGAAGTCCCCACGGCGCTTCGAACTCCGGCAAAGGAGGAGCCAATTGCATGGTTAATGACTGAGATTTCATCCTCAGCATGACGAACAACCATGCCTATCTTTTCCTGCCAAGACGCCAAAGTATGAAGAACACTTGAGGAAGGGGTCATTGGATAGGCACTATAAAAACGACAATCGGCTAATACTACTCCCAAGCTAAATGCATCATTGCCAGAAATGACGACTTTATTATTGTTTTTTTTATATGTTAAAATTCTGTGGATTAATGTGGGGTAGTGATTTAAAATATATTCATAACCTGCTTGGGCGAATTTCTGATTAAATTGAATCACCCTTTCTCCCTTTTTGGCAAATTGTTCTTTTAGAATCTCAAGTAAGATTTTTATCTCTCCACCAAGTAAAGCAACAGAAGCGCCAAGAGCCACTGTGTTTTTCATGACTAAATCTCCACCCAAATCAGAAAGAATTGTTTTAAATGGAAGAGTAATTTTAATTCCGGTCCCGTTGGGTTGAAATTCGGCTTGATCATAAAGAATCAGGCTTTTTTCGTGGAGTCGAACAGAGTGTTTTTGATAGGTTTCGGCATTTAAACAAACTAAAAAATCAATTTTTTCCCTTAAGGTGCCAATTTCCTCATCGGCAATAACCACTTCTAAAGCATTATGACCACCACGGATTAATGATGGATATTCAATATAATCAAAAGCATAATAGCCACTTCGAGCAACAAATTTTGAAAAGATTGATCCCGCTGCATTAATTCCAAATCCGGCTTCCCCACCGATTTTCCAAGTAAATGTCATCATAAATTATTTGGGAAAAATTCGGTTGCCTTTACAATCTTCGATAAAAATTGCCGCTACCGGACAGGCTTTAGCCGCTTCAATAATCGTTTGTTCTTCGTCATCATCAGCAGACTTTAGTACAACCGCTTTGGCTTCGGAATCTAAAACAAAAGTTTTTGGGGCAACAGCAACACAAGTAGCTGCACCAATACAGAGATTACGATCAACCCAGACTTTTAAGTTTTTGACAATTACTGGACCCGAAGGACGAGCGGAGTCTTTTAGTTGATTTTCCATTTTAAAAAAAAACTGGTAATAAATTAGATTATAAAAGAGAGAAAGAAAAAATTCCACCATAATAAATTTCAAGTAATAATCAAACAATAATCAATTACCAAAATCCAATTACCGAACAAATCCTAAGACCCAAATAACAATAACCAATAGTTAACTTTAAATTTTAAATTTTTAATTTTAATTGCAATTAAGTTTTATTCATCAACTAATTTCAACTAACCTGTCCTTCAAGTCGGAGAGTTGTCCTTATTAATGTTGAATATTTGGTGTTAGATCTTAGCTGAGATTATCTTTGGGATTAATTTTTTTATCGCTTTTAGCCGATGATTAATTTCAAGATGTTCTTCTTCTGTTAAATCATCATAATATTTATTAAATTTTTTAACAACAAAAAGAGCACGAAAAGGATAGCCGGGGATTCTTTTTGATGATGGTTTTTCTGCAAGATAACCTTCAATTTTTTCTTGAGCGTAATCAATCTTT
>JBBILO010000022.1:0-13257 GCA_037444855.1 Candidatus Roizmanbacteria bacterium
AAGAAGGAGAGGAAATCATCAGTTCGATTTTGACAACCGATAGTCAAAGAAAAAGACAAACTCAATCACCGTTTTCTAGTTTTGGTGGTGGAGCGGTTTTTAGAATGCGTTAATTTTAATTTATGGACTTAATTCGATTAGCTAATATCACTAAAATTTATAAAAATCATTTTGTTGAGACAAAAGCTTTAGATAGGGTTAATTTAGTGATAAAAAAAGGAGAGTTTGTAGCCATTATGGGACCGTCTGGATCTGGAAAATCAACGCTTCTTCATATTTTAGGTTTTTTAGACAAACCAACAAGCGGGGAGTACTTTTTTGAAGGAAAAGAAACTTCACAGTTTGATGAGGACGAATTGGCTGATTTTCGAAATAAAAAGATTGGTTTTGTTTTTCAAGCATTCAATCTTTTACCGCGGATGACTGCCTTAAAAAATGTTGCTTTACCTCTTGTTTATCAAGGAATTAAAAAGGAGGAAAGAGAAAAAAGAGGGGTATCAATGCTTAAAGAGGTTGGACTTGTGGAAAAAAAAAGCAATCTTTCCAATCAACTGTCAGGCGGCCAACAACAACGAGTGGCAATCGCTCGAGCTCTTATCACCAATCCTTCTTTGATATTGGCTGATGAACCAACAGGAAATTTAGCCTCAATCCAAGCCAAAGAAATTATGGAAATTTTTAAAAAATTACATCAACAAGGGAAGACGATTGTTTTAATTACTCACGAGGAAGACATTGCTCGTTATGCGAAAAGAATTATTAAGTTAAAAGATGGAAAAATTATTTCTTAAAAATGATTGATTTTTTTCACATTTTTGAGGAAGCAAAAAATTCGCTTTTAGCCAACAAACTGCGTACAGGTTTAGCCGTTTTAGGGATTGTTATTGGTATTGCCAGTGTCATTATTCTAATGTCTTTGGGGCAAGCAAGTCAAAAAACAATCGAGAATCAGATTAAATCATTAGGTTCAAATCTTTTAACAATTATTCCAGGTGCAACCCAATCTGGTGGAGTAAGAAGCGCCTTAGGATCGGTTAATACCTTAACTTTAGAGGATGCTTTAGCAATAAAAAAACAGTTTTCTTCTTCTTTAATTAACGATGTTTCACCGGAGTTATCTCGCCGCGCCCAAGTAGTTTTTCAGAGAAATAATACCAATACTCAGGTAATTGGCGTTCATCCTTCTTATCCCTCGATCAGAAATACAAAACTTCAATCCGGTCAATTTATTTCTCAAACTGATGTTGATGGATTAAGAATGGTAGCAGTTTTGGGACCTCAGGTAGTTTCTGATCTTTTTGGTGAAGGTAATAATCCGATCGGTCAAACGATTCGTATTGAAGGAAAAAGTTTCCAAGTGGTTGGGGTCACCGAGAGCCGAGGGGGGACAGGATTTGCCAATCAAGACGATATAATTTTTATCCCTCTATCAACCGCTCAAAAAATTCTCTTTGGCGTTGATTATCTTTCTTCAATTGCTGTTTCGGTAAGAGAAGAAAAGCAGATGGATCTAGTCCGGGATGAGATAGGCTATTTTTTACTAGCACGACATCGAATCAATAATCCCTACCAGGCAGACTTTCGAATCATGTCCCAAGCCGATATTTTAAACACTGCTTCCTCAGTGACTTCAACTTTTACTAATCTTTTGTCAGGGATTGCCGCCATTTCTCTTTTGGTCGGCGGGATTGGGATTATGAATATTATGCTGGTTTCAGTGATTGAAAGGACCCGGGAGATTGGTTTAAGAAAGGCTTTGGGAGCGAAAAACAAAATCGTGATTTTTCAATTTTTAATCGAGGCCATAATTTTAACTTTAAGCGGCGGGATTTTAGGAATTTTGGTAGGGATTATTATTACGTTCATTCTTTCTAATTTAATGAGTTTTATTTTTACCATTTCTTTCGGTGGAGTGATTTTAGCTTTTTTTGTTTCGATGGCGGTTGGGATAATTTTTGGTTATTACCCGGCAAAAAAGGCAGCTGAGTTATCACCGATTGAGGCATTAAGATATGAGTAATAAAAAGTCACCCTCCGACTCGGAGGGCAAAAATCAAAAGTCAAAATTGTTTTGGTTTTTAATTTTTTCTCTAATATTCTTTACTTTATTTTTAAAACAAAAAGACCAATTGTTTAACAAAGATGTGAAAAAAAATTTAGATTTACCAACAAAGAAAAAGATTCAAGTAATTGCTACCAGTCTTCATGTTCCTTGGGAGATAGAATTTTTAGATAGTGGAGAAATTGTTGTTACCGAAAGAAATGGTTATTTATATTTTATTAAAGCAAAAAAGAGAATTAAAGTTGATGAGGTGGTTGAGATTGGAGAAGGTGGATTGTTGGGGATGGCAAAAGACCCGGATTTTAAATCTAATAATTATCTTTACTTATACTTAACAACAAGAAAAAATTCCCAGTTAGTTAATCAAGTAGTTCGATTCCAATTAGTTGATTATCAATTAAAGAATAAAAAAATTATTTTAGATGATATTCCAGCCAATAATTTTCATAATGGCGGCCGGATTGCCTTCGGACCTGATGGATATTTGTATATGACAACAGGTGACGCTCAAAATCCTGAGTTAAGTCAGGAGGTTAAATCTTTAGCGGGAAAAATTCTTAGAGTGACTAAAGATGGTCTAATTCCTGAAGATAACCCCGAGAACAATCTAATTTTTAGTTTGGGTCATCGCAATTCTCAGGGTATTGCCTGGGATGATCAAGGACGGTTGTGGTCAACCGAACATGGACGTTCGGGTCTTCTTTCAGGATTTGATGAATTAAACTTAATTGAAAAAGGGAAAAATTATGGTTGGCCTAAAATTCAAGGCGACCAAGAGAAAGAGGGAATGAGGCGACCGATTGTCCATTCGGGTGAAAAAGAAACTTGGGCGCCAGCGGCAATTATTTTTTATCAAGGAAAGCTTTATTTTACTGGGCTTCGGGGAGAGAGTCTGTATCAGTATGATTTAAAAAATAAAAGCTTAAATAAGTTTTTTAACAAAGAATTTGGAAGGCTAAGGGCATTGAGGATTGGTCCTGATGGTTATTTTTATCTAGCAACAAGTAATACAGATGGTCGAGGTCAACCAAAAGAAGATGATGATAAGATTTTAAAAATTAACCCTCAATATTTTGACAGATGAAAAAGTCTCTATTTTTTATTTTGATTATTTTTTTGATTGGCGGATTTTTTTGGTTTTTGAGAAAACAACTTTATTCCTCTAATGATTTAAAAGGAACGATTAGTCTTCAAGAAAAAAATAAGAAAACAGAGATTCATCCTTTGTCGATTGAAAGTTTGAAAACGAGAGATTATCAAGGATCAGAAATTAAATCAGAAGAAAAGCTTAATAATGGCGTTAACTATGAACAATATATCGCCTCATATCAATCCGATGGGTTAAAAATTTATGGGCTTTTAACAATTCCGAGAGGTGAAAAACCAAAAAATGGTTGGCCGGCGATTGTTTTTAATCACGGTTATATCCCACCTCGTCAATACAAAACAACAGAGAGATATGTTGCCTATGTTGATTATTTAGCTCGCCAAGGTTATGTGGTTTTTAAAATTGACTACCGGGGTCATGGTCAATCTGAAGGAGAACCAGAAGGCGCTTATGGATCAAATGCGTACACAATAGATGTTTTAAATGCCGTTGTTTCTTTGAAGAAATTTCCCTTTGTTGATAAAAATAATATCGGTCTCTGGGGCCATTCGCTCGGTGGCTATCTCACATTAAGAGCGATGGTAGTTGATCCATCAATTAAAGCGGGAGTTATTTGGGCAGGAGTAGTTGGTTCTCATATTGACTTAATTAATAATTGGTTTCGAAGAAGAATTTCTCCGCCGCCAGGATTACCGACTCGGGCAGTTTCGTGGCGACAACAATTAATCACTCAATATGGAGATCCAAACGAAGATTCGCCCTTTTGGCGATCAATTTCAGCTAATTTTTATCTTAATGATCTTAAAGGGGCAATTCAACTTCATCATGCGAAAACCGATGAGATAGTTCCGTATCAATTCTCAGAAAAACTTTACCAAGACTTAATTAAATCGGGTAAGAAAGGAGAAATTTTTCTCTATGATAGCGATGATCATAATATCAGTCAAAACTTCGATTTAGCGATGAAGAGAACGGTTGAATTTTTTGATCGTTATTTGAAAGGAGGTGATAGAGATGAAAAATAATTGGTTGATAACTATTGTTGTTGTAATTATTGGTTTAGGAATTGGGTTTTATGGAGGAATAGTTTATCAAAGAAATCAAATAAGGAGTCGTTTTGCTCAGTTTGGTAATCAAATGAGGCAATTTGTTCGTGGACAAAATGGACAAAATATTCCTTTTAGTCAAGGAGTAAGGCCGATAAGGGGAGAGATTGTGAAAAAAGACACCGATTCAATTGTTGTTAAACTGCCAGATGGATCAACGAGAATAGTTTTTTTCACTGAGAAAACCAGTTTAACCAAATCAACCAATGCTAAAGTTGAAGACTTAAAAGAAAAAGAAATCGTTTTTGTCGTTGGTCAGGAAAATGACGATGGATCGATTACGGCAGAGAATATTCAGATAAGATGATCTTCTCCTCCCTTACTCCACGGATGACAGCGGATAATTCTTTTTAAACCCAGCCATAAGCCTTTAAAAACACCGTATTTTTCTACTGCTTGATAGGTGTATTCTGAACAGGTTGGGGTAAAGCGACAAACTTTATCGGTTAAATATAGCTGACGCATTAGTGCAGTATGAAAGAATGAAGTTTTTTGATAAAGAAGAATTAAGTAAAGGACGATTTTTTTCATTCGCAATTTTTTTTATCAACTTCAAAATTAATGGCCGTGAGGATTAGTGAAAAAAGAATTATATAAAGGAGATTTTCATTAATATGAGAATTATTGACCAAATTCTCTATAACGTATAATCCTGCCGGAATTAATAATGGCCAAAGATTATAACTAGATCTTATTAATTTTTCTTTAAAATTCATATGATTTTAAATACAATAGTTAGTTCCCCTTTAATATTCTTTCTTTTATTTAATATTTGCAAAACCTCTTTTGGTCTCCCACGAATAAACTCTTCATAGACTTTTGTCATCTCGCGAGCAAGGACAATTTGACAATTATTATCAGTAACTTCTTCAAAAATAGTTAATGTTTCCATTAATCGATGAGGTGATGCAAAGGCGATAAAAGTGGGTGATCTTTTATTAATTTTGATAATTTTTAAATGTTGAAGTAATTTTTTCATTTCATTTTTCTTTTTTGGTAAAAAACCAACAAAAACAAAAGGTGAGGTTGAAAAACCAGATGAGATTAAAGCCGGTAAAATTGCTGAAGGACCAGGAAGAGGAGTAATCTTTATTTCTTTTTTTATCACTTCTTTAACTAAAAATTGTCCTGGATCTGAAATGAGTGGAGTGCCGGCGTCTGAGACTAAGGCTAAATTTTTTCTTAATAAAAGTTTTTCCATAATTTTTGGAGTTTGGATAAGTTGATTTTCATCAGAGAGATGGATTATAGGTTTTTTAATTTGATAATAATCAAGAAGTTTTCTTACCTGCTCAGTTGATTCAGCGATAATTTCATCAACGGTTTTTAAAACTTCTAAAGCGCGAAGAGTGATGTCTTTTAAATTACCGATTGGGGTTGAGACCAAATACAATATTCCTGAGTTTTCCATTTATATACTCCTTGTCAGTGGACAATTTTTGCAATAATGATTGATTTTTCTTTTTCATAGATAAAAAAAATAATCCGATAAGGCCAAACTTTAAAAGAATAAAAACCGTTATATTCACCAAGCAGTTTTTTAGCTTGATAAGGATTCTTGCTAATAGTATTTAAACCCTGATAAATTTTTTCTTTACCTTTAATTTTAAGTTTTTTTAATTCTTTTTCGGCGCTTGGTTTGAGCATAATTTGATAAACCATATTTTGCTTTTTTATCAGAAGATAAGTTTAAAGTCGGCCATTTTTTATAAGATTCGGTTTTAATCGCTTTTTTAACGTCGCCAATATCTCTTTTAAGAGTCGGGAATTCTTGTTTTATTTGAGCGGTTTCGATGAGTGATTCTAATTCTGATGGAGAAATAAGATAAACTTTAAGTTCCCCTTTTTCAGTAATCCCATAGATTTTTCCAGACAATTGGGTTTCTTTAATAATTTTAAAAATATTTTTTCTAAATTTTGTTACTGGTATAATATCCTGAGTAATCATATATGTACATAATAATGTACATCATGAGATTTGTCAAGAAAAATTAAAGAAATTTTCTTTTTTGCAGTTGATGAAAAATTGTTGGAAAAATTTCATTTTCAAGGAGTTGGTTTTCTTGGGGAAGAAAATCTTGAAGAACATAGGTTTCACCGGGAAGACGATTTTCTGGTGGTCGATTATCAATGCCGATTCTAATTCGCCAAAAATCTTTTGCTCCGGTTGTTTTTTCAATTGACTCTAAACCATTATGCCGTTTTGGTCCTTCGGCTTTTTGAATTTTAAATTTACCTAAAGGAATATCAAGATCGTCATGAATAATAATAAAATTTGAAGGTTTTAAGGTTTTAAAGTGATAAAGAAGTTCTTTTATCGCTATACCTGATTGATTCATATAAGTTTTTGGTTTAACAAAAGCAAGTGATTGGTTGGTTGATGATTGAATAATTGTGAGATGATAGTATTTTTCTTCTTTTAATTTTTCAACCTTCCAACTTTCCAACTTTTTAATCAAATAATCCAAAAATATCCGGCCAACATTATGGCGATTTTTTTGATATTTTTCTTCAGGATTGCCTAAACCGATAAAAAAATACATATCTTAATTATAAAGATTTTTGTTATAATTAAAAAACGATTTTAATTGATTAAGAAAAACTTGGGCCCGTAGCTCAACTGGCAGAGCAGCAGCCTTTTAAGCTGTTGGTTCCGAGTTCGAGTCTCGGCGGGCTCACCAATGTTTTATGTCTATATACTTCAGTCGTTAAAAGATCGCAGATTATATATAGGTTCTACATCTAATCTTAAAGAACGAATTAAAAATCGTAATTTAGGTTTAAATACTTCAACTAAGTATCGTCGACCTCTCAAACTTATATATTATGAAGCTTTTCTTAAAAGAAAAGATGCATTAGAAAGAGAAAAATTTTATAAATCAGGATGAGGACATGAAGTGATAAAAAGCATGCTTAAAAACTATTTTAATAATAGCTCAACCGGCAGAACCTCCGACTCGGAGGGCTTTTAAGCTGTTGGTTCCGAGTTCGAGTCTCGGCGGGCTCACAAATCATCTAACATCATACATCAAACATTAAACGTCAAACCCCGAAGGGATCCCTTTGGGACATTAAGCGTTAAACAAAAATATAAAAAATTAGAGCGTGGAACTTGGAACTCGGAAAAATTAACCTAATTGATCTAATTAACTTAATTAAAATTTAAAATTTAAAAAGTTAAAACTTAATTCTCAAACTGTTTCTACTGAAATAATCCCTATCCTTTTGATACCTTTAATTATTAAACTAATTCAACTATTTAACTGATTTAACTAGCAAACACGTTTACTAGTAACTAGTTAATTTTTCAGTAAAATATCATTATGAAAATTTCAATCATCACTCTTTTTCCCAAAATGTTGGAGGGTTTTTTTAATGAGAGCATGGTAAGAAAGGCAAAGGAAAAAGGAGAAGTTGAGATCGAATTGATTAATCTTCGGGATTTTGCTATTGATAAACGGGGGACAGTTGATGATCGTCCATATGGAGGAGGGGTGGGGATGGTTATTCGGATTGATGTTGTTTGTAAAGCATTACATTATGTCATCTCTAAATCAACTCAAAAACTTCATCTTAAGCCAGTGAGAAATCTGGGGAAGCGTATAATCCATCCCGACATGAAGTCAGGAGTAGATTCCTCGGTCGCTTCGGTCCCTCGGAATGACAAGCAGCGGGTTATACTCACTTCTCCTAAAGGAAAAGTTTTTAATCAAAAAAAAGCTCTAGAGTATGCCAAGTTAGATCATTTAATTATCATTGCTGGACATTATGAAGGAATAGATGAGCGGGTTTTGAATTTTGTTGATGAAGAGGTATCAATCGGCGATTTTGTCATGACGGGAGGAGAGATTGCTGCCGCCGCAATTACTGATTCAGTGGTTCGTCTTTTACCCGGTGTTTTAGAAAAAAAAGGCGCCAAAGAGATTGAAAGTTTTTTTGAAGTGGACGTTGATAAATTACTCAAGATAGTTGGCGACGATAAATTGTTGCTTGAATTAAAGAAAAAAGGAACAAAAAAATTAAGACTTTTAGAATATCCTCAATATACAAGACCTGAGGAATATCAAGGATTAAAGGCGCCTTCGATTCTACTTTCTGGGAATCATCAAGAGATTGAAAAATGGCGACTTAAAAAAGCTTACGAGGTGACTAAGAAAAAAAGGCAAGACTTAATTCTTTAAAGAATTCTTTTAAATCTTTGGCTGTTTTTCTCTTCTTTTAATTTTATTGATTGAGTACATAATTCTTTTATGAAGGTCGATATTTTTAATACGAGCAAAACGTAAAATCGCAACAATAATATCCCCTAATTCTTGGTCATAACTTTCATCTTTTTGTGCGGCAATATTGGTTGGCTTTTTTCCATGAGCTGCTAAGTAAGCTCTGGCCATTTCGCCAACTTCTTCAACAAGCGATAAAATTAAAATTGACCCAAACTCTTTTTGTTCTTTCCACTGCCGATCGATATCTTCCAGTTTTTTATAATAATATCCAAAAAGAGAACGGATTTTTCTAGCTTTTTTAGGAATTATCGTTTTCATAAAAAAATTATAACAAAGACGGTTTTTGATAAAAGACGGTCTTTAAACAAAAACTTGACAAAAAGAAAATAGTTTGTTTTAATTAAACTATTACTAGTTTAGTATTAGTTATGAAAATTATCAAACTATCACCGAAAACTTTTTCAGAGAAAATTTTTCAAATGAAAGGCATCTCCACAAAAACAATCGAAGAACACTTAAAACTTTATCAGGGTTATGTTAATAAATATAACGAAATTCAGGAAAAGTTAAGTGGATTAACTGAAAATGATTTTACTTTAGCCAATCAAACTTACTCTTTAATGAGAGAGCTAAAAGTTGAGTTGACTTTTGCTTATGGGGGGATTGTTAATCATGAAATTTACTTTGGTCATTTGGGTGGTGATGGTGGTTCACCATCGGGTGATCTTTTAAAACAAATTAATAAAGATTTTGGTTCATTTGAATCTTACAAAAAAGAAGTGAAAGCGACCGGGATGGCCGCTCGCGGTTGGGTCTGGACGGCCTGGAATGAAAAAGAAGAGCGACTTGTTATTTATTTAGGCGATGCTCAAAATACTTTTCCTGTTTGGTATGCCAAACCGATTCTTGCTTTAGATACTTATGAACACGCTTATTTTATCGATTATGGTGTCAATCGGGGAGGGTATATCGATGCTTTTTTTGACAATTTAGATTGGCAGGAGGTAGAGATGAATTTTCAAAAAGCGGTTAATACTTGTTCATGTGGAGGCGCTTGTGAGGAATGTTAACTACTTTTTTTATTGCCTTTCGGGAGTTTTTAGAAGCATTCCTTATCACTGGTGTCTTTTTAGGATTATCAAAAAAATTAAAAATAAAAAAAGAAAAAGAGATAATTTTCCCTGCCTTATTAGGAATTATTTTTAATCTTATTCTTGCCTTTGTTGTTTTTAACTTAGGGAGTAAAGCAGGGAAGGTCTTAACTCATGAAAACAGCGAACTTTTAGAAGGATATCTTTATCTTTTTTCCGGATTTTTCTTAGCCTATGTTGTTGTTTACCTTCATCAGCTATTTCATAAGAATCAATCAAAACATATTCTTTTATCTCATGAAAAAATTAAGAAAAATATTTTTGACTTTTCACTATTTTTGACTATCTTCTTCTTAGTGGCAAGGGAGGGATTTGAGATCGCTCTTTTTACCGCTACCACCTCACTTTTTTCTAAGTTTATAGAAAATCTGATTGGCCTAATGGCTGGTTTTTTGCTTTCTTTATCATTGAGCTTTTTGGTTTTTTTGGGTTTGCTTAAATTTTCTCTACAAAAAATTTTTAAGGCAACAGAATTTTTTATTATTCTTTTGGGAGGGGTATTTGTGAAAAATGGTGTGAAAGAGTTGACTGAGATTTATTTTGATGTTAATTTAAGTAAAATTCTCCCATTAAATCTTTCTTTTTTGCCTTCAAAAGAGACATTCTTTGGCCATTTTTTTAATAGTTTTTTTGGTCTAGAAAAAAATTTTAGCCTTGTTTATCTCTTAATCATCGTTTTTTATTTTCTTGCTGTCTTCAAGCTTTTGTTTAAAAGATGAAGACAATTTTTTCTTGTATTTCTTGTAGTTTTTTGTTATAAAATTCTATCTATGATTATTGTTTCCTCGTTAACCAAGATTTTTGAACAAACTTTCGCTGTTAATAACATCTCATTTAAAACTAAAGAAGGCGAGATTATTGGGTTTTTAGGACCAAATGGCGCTGGAAAAACAACGACGATGCGACTTTTGACTGGATATTTAAAACCAACTAGTGGAAAAGTTTCTATTAACAATTTAGATCCAATTAAAAATAGAATTGAGGTTTTAAAGAATATTGGCTACCTGCCAGAGAATAATCCTTTGTATTTTGAAATGAAGGTGAGCGAATATGTAGATTTTGTTGGTCAAGTTAAAGGCGAAAAAAATATTCAGCAAATTATAAAAGAAATTGGTTTAGACGAGGTGATAAATAAAAAAATTGAAGAGCTATCTCGCGGTTATAAACAACGAGTTGGCTTGGCGGCAGCTTTATTTGGAAATCCAAAAATTTTAATTTTGGATGAACCAACATCCGGTCTTGACCCATTAGAGCAAGAAAAGATTCGTCACTTAATTAAAAAATTAGCCAAAAGAAAAACGATTATCTTTTCAACTCACATCTTATCTGAAGTTGAAGATATTGCTAGTCGATTGATTATTATCAACAAAGGAAAAATTGTTTATGATGGAGTGAAACCAAAAGGAAAAGGCGCGGTTGAAAAATTATTTAAAAAAGTTGTTAAAGAGCGAAAATAACTAGATCCCCGCTTTCGTGGGGATGACAAAGTGATAGGTTTTTTCAAGCGTTAAGTTAAAATAGAGAATGATAAGATAACAGACTCTTTCAAGCAGTAAGTCGGGATTGGGGAATGATAAGGTTATAGCTGTCATTCCCGATTCAATCGGGAATCTCATAAAAATTTTAAAATAAAATTATAAGAAATATGAAAAAGCTTTATCAAAAAGAATTAAATTATTATCTTAATAATCCTTTAGGTTATATCATTTTAATTCTTTTTTCTGTTTTTGCTAATTTCTGGTATGTAAAAGATGTTTTTGTTGTTGGAACAGCTTCAATGAGGTCTTTTTTTGATTCAGTCCCCTGGTTTTTGATGATTTTTATTCCCGCTTTAACAATGAGAATTTTTGCTGAAGAGAAAAAAGTCAATACGATTGAAGTCTTATTAACATTGCCAATAAAAGAATGGCAGATTATTTTAGCAAAATTTTTTGCTTTATTAACTTTAATTGTCGTTGGTTTATTGTTAACTATTAGCTTACCCTTATCTCTTTCATTTCTTTCTAAAATTTATTTGCCAGAAGTTTTGGTTGGTTATTTGGGATTAATTTTATTTTCAGCAATGATGATTGCTTTTTCGATGATTTTTTCTCTTTTAACTAAAAATCAGATTGTCGCTTTTTTAATATCATTTTTGGGGATTTTTTCTTTTCTTGTTTTAGGAAGCGAGTTCTTTGCTGGCGTCGTTCCTCGGTTCATTAATGATTTGATTATTTATTACACTCCTTTATATCATCTATCATTTTTTAATCGAAGTATTTTAGAGCTCCGGTCAATGGTTTATTTTCTTAGTTTTACTTTGGCATTTTTATTAGTTAACGAGTTTTTTTTAGAAAATCGTGACTAAAAAAATTTTTTTTACCATTTTGATTATTGTTCTTTTGGCAGTTAATATCGCTTTTTCTTTTTTTTCTCTAAGGCTTGATCTGTCTAAAGGTCGAGTTTACAGTCTTTCGACTTCATCAAAAAAAATATTAAAAAGTTTAGATAAAAAGTTAACGATTAATTTTTATGCATCATCAACCTTGCCAACAAGACTTTTACCTTTAAAAAGGGATGTTAATGATTTTCTAAAAGAGTACCAACGAAATGGCCAAGGAAAAGTTGAGATAAAGATTTTTGATCCAGAAAAAGAAGAAAAAGCAAAAGAAAACGTCCAAAAAGAAGGCTTACCACAACTTCAATTTTCTCAACTTGAAAAAGACAAATATGCGATTACCAATGCTTATTTTGGTATTGTTTTAAACTATCAGGATAAAAAAGAGATGATTCCTCAGCTTTCTGATTTGGCTGGACTTGAGTATAACCTTTCAGCAAAAATTTATAAGTTAACAAAAAAAGAACTCCCAAAGGTTTTAATTTTTGGAAAGAATTATGATTTTAATCCTCAAATAGATGATCTTTATACTTTCAAGAAAATTATTGGTGAGCAGGTGAATTTTGAATTAAAAGAAGATTTAACTGAGATTAAATTAAAAGATTATTCAATGGTGATTTTATTTGACAATAATCAAAAAGAATATACAGCTGAAGAAAAAGACAAACTTTTTGATTATTTAAAAAATGGAGGTAAAATTTTAGCTTTTGTTGATGGTGTTTGGGTGAATGAATCTCTTTTTACCGAAGAGGCGAAACACAATCTTTTTGATTTTCTGAAAAAGACAGGTATCACTCTTAATAGAGATTTAATTCTTTCAACGAATGCCGAGTTGGTTAATTTTGGCAACCAATCAGTTCAATTTATCGCTCCATATCCTTTTTGGCTAAAGACTAATGTTTTCAATCAAAAATCCTTTTATTTCAACAACGTTGAAACAATGACCTTTCCTTGGGTATCATCTCTGTCTTTAAAAACCGAAAAAGACTGGCAGACAAATCCTTTAGTTTGGTCAACCACTCGTTCATGGGAAGAAAGGTTGGCAACAGAGTCAGGCGGAATTGTTTTAAATCCTCAATTAATTAGTCAACCAGATCCAAAAAAATTAAAATCATTTGTTTTAGTGGCTGAGGCGAAAAATAAAAATAAGGGGGAGATAGTTTTGATTCCATCAACCCGATTCATCCAAGAGCGATATTTAAGCAATCGCAATAATAATTTAGATTTGGT
>JBBILO010000023.1:0-9475 GCA_037444855.1 Candidatus Roizmanbacteria bacterium
TGTTCTTTAAAAGCTTGAGTAAAAGAAGAAAGATTAGGTGCTATTAAATAATATTCTCTTCTTTTTATTAACTCATCATAAAATTCAACAATAGGAAAGATTTTTCCTTGTTCTTTAAAAGCTTGATTAAGAGAAGAAAGATTAGATGCTATTAAACGGCGATTTCTTTTAATAAAAAACTCCATCATGCCTTTTGGTCGGTCAATTTCGTTAATTTTAAATAATGACAAATCAAGTGATTGAAGAGGCAAAAAAAATTCTGAAATATCAATTATTGAAGGTCTTTGTAACTCTTCTTCGGATGCTTCTTTCTCCATGTTCTAAATATACCAGAAACTAAAATTGTTTTTAGGGAAAAATCATTTTTGTTCTGAATGTTTGTTAGTTAATCTCTTCCTTCTAACTAAACTTTCTAGCAAGAATCAATAATTCCGTCGTCATCCCATCAAATTCAGGCACATCAGAATTACCCTCTTCAAAACGAAAAACTGATCGTTTTCTTCAAAACTTCTATTCTAATCTTCTCACCTGATTTCAAAGTCGTAATCACGAGTTATAAATGGCGACCGGTATACAATACCTGGCGGTAATTGTTATTATTTTCAGTTAGATCATCAATATCAGCATGGTGTCCCTTCATAGTGTTTACAAAAAACTGGTAATTAATTTATTTAAGACTTTTGATGATAAATTTCCATTATAATTTTTCATATGCCGAGCGGATTGATTTCTATCACGGATGATTTTTTTAAAAACATCGATCTCTCGGCAGATAAAAAGAAAATTATTCGAGAAGTTATTAAAAAGATTAATTTTGTTCCAGGAAAAAATATCCCCTTTTGGAAAATCGATATTGGCATTAAGGTGTTAGCGCTTTTTCAATATTGGGTGATTATCTAGTCAAAAATGAAAAAAAGAAAAAAGCAGTTTTAAAGATTCAAGGAGTATCGCCTAAAATTTCTGAACCAGCGATCATTAAGAAATTTAATCAATAAAATCAAAGTAAAAAAATTAAATTGCCCTAAGTCTATTTTTATCTTCATTACAATCACAAAAAATTCTCGCGGAGATCTATCTTTTTGAATACATTCCTGGTGATTTTATTATTTTTCCTCATCGCCTGGCCACTGAGAAACAACTAATTAAATTTTTTTCCGTTTACCTCGAGTATAAAGGTAAGGCAATCAATAAACCTTTTCATCCTTTTTCTTTTAAGAAAATAAATTACTTAGAAAAATTTAAAAAAGGGCGAAAAATCCGATTAGCTAATCCCAGTCATCACAAAATTACGCCAGACGAAGATAAAAAAACTTTATCAAATTATCTTTTTTTTATCAAAAATATTTAACGAGCATCCTCTTGAATTTCTTCACGGACATCTCAGTGTCAATGATGTAAAAAAATATCGTCAGCGTTATTATCTTTTTTCTAATCTTTTTTGGGGATGGTATCCAGCGCTTTATGACGCAACTTTTGCCTTTGAATGGTTTATCTTAGGTATCGCTCATCTTGAAAAAAATTATTGAAAATCAAATCAATCATTGGGTTAAAATAATCTTTTACTGGTTATCTAAATCTTTATCGATTAGAAAAAACCACTCCAAGATTTGGAAAAAATTAACTACCATTAATCTGTGGGAACGATTGATCGAAACACTTAATCTTAATGTCTTAATGATTCCAAAAAAGGAAGATCGAGGAAAAGTCAAACCGCTTCTTTGGCAATATTTAGAAATCTACTTAAAAAAAATTAACAATTAAACCGCCTCAAAAAGAATCTTTTTGATTAAAGATTGATAAGGGATATCTAATCGATGAGCTTTTGTTTTTATTCGATCAATTAAGGATTGCGGCAACCTAATAGTAATTGGTTTTGAGGTTAGTTTTAAATTAGGAAATTGCCAATTTTCCGCCTTCGAATAATCGATATACTCAGTTGAATCAACTTTTTGCCAAAATTTCCTTTCTTCTTTTTCTGATTTAAAATGAGGAATTTTTTTAAGTTTTTTCATAATGCCTCCTTTCCTTTTTGTTGGCGATTCTCGCCGAAATAATTCTAATTTTCCTTTCTCTAATGGTAAAAACAACAAATAAAATTTTTTCTTTTGATGTCTTTCCTAAGGCGATAAATCTTGGCTCTCTCTGAGAATGTTTAATATCACTGATAACTTTTAGATTTTCATCTAAAAAAACTTCCTCAGATTCAGCTGGCGTAATTCCATGCTTTTGATAACTTTTGTCAAGATTGCCATCGTCCCAATTGAATTCCAAAATCTTATCCAACCGCTTCATTGTGAATATTTTATAAATACATAAAATCGTTGTCAAGATATAAAAACAAATTATGCTTTTTAGCTATTATGTTAGAATAATGATTAATTTTTTTTACTCACCCAACAGCCTAAATATGTCGTAATCGGCACGGCCAGAATTAAACCAATACTTCCAATTAGCGTCCGGACAATCCCATCAGCGATAATCTCGTAATTAATAACCTCAGATATTGAATGAGAATTGTTAACAAATAGCAGTAAAAGTGGAAGCGAGGCGCCAGTATAGACTAAAAAAAGAGTGTTAATCATTAAAGTAATGTGATCTCGACTGACATTCATCACCCAAAAAAAAGCTCTTTTTGAGATAAATTTTTATCCCCCTCTTTTAATTGAAAGGCTATAGAAGTCTGAGAAACGATAATATCATCTAAAACTCCCAAAACGCCAATCATAATCCCAGCTAACAAAATTCCTTTCATATTAACATTTTGTTGATAAAAAGATAAAAACTCGCCTCTTTTGAGAAAAAACCAGTTAATCTAAAAATCTCAATCGCCAAATAAGAAAATAAACCAACAAGACTAAAAGCAATCAGTGTTGAAAGAACTGCCACGATAGTTTTTTTTGTTTACCCCATGGGTAACTAAAAAATTGACTGGAATAAAAATTAAAGAAGCCATAATCACTGAAATCACCAGATCATATCCATGTATGATGTGAGGAATAATTGAGATAAAAATAATTAAAAACGAAAAGGCTAATCCTAATCTTTGAAGTCGTCCACTCTAAATGATTCAACATCAATAATTTTTTTCTTGTTTCCTATTAGAAAAACTATTTTTTTACTATTAAACCAGTATAGAAAAGTTAGTGAATCTGCCGGTTGTTCGGGTGAATAGATTTTTATTGTTTTTCCAGTTCTATCATCATAAAGATATATCCCGTCATTTTCATCCATTCTTTTGTTTAAAAAAACAGATTCTCTTGGATAATTTTCTCCCAACCAACTTGTTCCAGATTGAAATTTTCCAAAAGCAATATGGCGACAATCGGGTGACCAAATTGGACCGCTAATTATTTGAAAATGGTTGTCTTTATCTACTGTAACATCTTTAGGAATTTTTCCGCATCTTTTGATTAAAGAATGATTATCTTTGTCGATTTTCTCTATTATTTTTCTTAAATCCAATTCTCTCTGGCGTAGATTTGATTGTAGATAAAGTACTTGCTTATCTTTCTCTTTGATTTGTCTTTCTTTTTCCTTAACGGCAAAAAAATAATAAAAATTAAGCAATAAACTAAATAACAAAACTAAAATAGTCAAAAAAAGTTTTATTTTTTTAACTAAATCTCTCATAATTTTTTCTAATTTTCTAATGTTTTTCAAAAACACTTATTTAACGAGTCTATAAAATTTATTATTTTTTGCTTTAATAATCTTTTTTTCATAATTTTAATTTTTTTTTCAATCCGAATAGCCTTACCGAAAATGATCACCTGGGCTAATTTTTTTGAGCTGAAGCCAAAATCCGAGCAAAAGTTGGCTGAGAAATACCAATTTTTTCTGCCGCTTCATCTTGCTCAAATTAATCAATTTCTATAGAATTTAAGCACCCCTAATTCTTCAGATAATAGAATAATCTCTTGTAACTGACGAAGAGAAATCTCTTACGGCATATCACACCCCACCCGCGGATTAAATCGTAAACATCGAGATTTTTTTGATCTTGACATATTCTTAATTTTACCTTATTTCTCTTGAGATATTTTTTTTCTTAAGTCGCCCTTATTTTTTCATAAGAACTTTTTATATAGGAAATATAAAAGAAAAGAAATTTTGTTAAGTAATTAAAAAGTATAAAATCAAAATATCCTTAAAAATCAGGATTTTTTATCTGTATGATTAATCATCAAATAATATTATGATCGGCAACCGGAAGTTGAAGCGAACCAAAATAGAAAATCAGCTTCTCCTAAAGTTGAGTTAAGGGTTTAGTTTTATTTGATTCTCTGGAAGAATTAAAAATTCAGCCATCTGGCTTACCTCATCTTTTGCCACTGTTGTTGCAAGAATAACCGGTTGAGAATATTTCTGTCTTAACTGCCGAAAAAAACCTTTTCCGAATCAGAATTAATTGGTTGCTGTCCTTCCTCTTGTCAATCTAAAGATATTTGGATAACGAATTGTGATTAAAGGAGGTAAACCATCAGAAACCATCAGGGAATTCTTGCGCTAAATCTAGATATTGAAATCTATCTTTTTGATATTCCTGATGTCTTATACGAAATTCTCTTATTAAGGCTTTATTTTTATCAAAACCAACAAACTCCTTCAATCCATGACCAAAATAACGATTAAAAGCAATTCCTTCGGGAGCCAAACCACAACCAAAACTCCAGATAGTCAGTTCTGTATTTACTGGCAATTGATCTCTTAAATTTAATGCTTTGAAAATTTAAATAAATTATTTGACAATTCGCTAAAATTAAGCTCGCTTTGATTAAATTTTCCTACATATTCCAAAGTCAATTCTCTTAAAGCATCCTCTGGGATCTACAAACTTGTAAGTCATGATGATATAAATTTGATCGATTGTTTATTACTCCTTGAATTAATTCTCTCGTTAATAATTCTAATTGGGTTGGATCGTTGTTTTTAAAAACTTGTCTTAATTCTTCATCTAAACTTGGAGATATTAATGGCAAAAAAGGGGGAATATTTTTTTTATATTATTAAATTTATCACTACTTACTGCTATTAATCATAAAAAAAAATTTCTAATTGACACATTGTAAAGATATAATGAAATTTTACAAGATTTTTAAAAATTCTTCAAAATTAGAAATCTAGTAATTATTTTAATCATATTCTACTCTCAAAAAGAGAGTTATCTTTTAATTAGAAACAAGGCTGAAAACAATCCCCCACTGACTCCTAAAATCGCGCCTCCTACAACATCGCTCATCCAATGCTCGCCTAAAGAGACACGAGAAACCATCATAATCACATCAACTACTAAAATAAAACAAACGCCAATTATTTTTTTCCAAAAGCTTGTTTTAGATTTTAAAATCATAAGTAAAAAAATAGTGGAAAGAAAAGTCGTTCTCATCATATGACCAGATGGATAGGCACCTCCTGGTTTAACATAGGATGAAGGAAAAACAAAATCAAATTGGTAGCGATAGAACATAAAAGGAGGACCAGGATGATCAAGTAAGGCCTTAAAGATAATTTCAATAATGTGAGCTACAGCAAAAACAAAAATGACAAAGACAGACCAAAGTCGTCTTTTAAAAATAACTATTAAAAACAAAATCAGAGTCGTCAATTCAAAGCTGCCAACGAGACTAAATGATGAAAAAAAAGGGTCAATGGACCTTGGAATCCGATCTTGAATTTTAACCATTAAATCAAAATCAAACCGAGTAAAGATATCCTCTTTTACTAAATATGAAAAAACAACAAAGGCAAGAAAAAAAACACCTGATAAAAAAAATAAACCAATTTTTTCTAGCATTGATATATTTTTTACTCAATTTAAAATCAATCAGGATAAAATTTAAAAAAAATTAAACTTTCGACATCATCTTTTAATTTTAATTTCTTACTGCTCAACTTATCTTCTTGATTTATCTTGTTTTGCAATAAATATGGTTGATGTATCAACATATAAACACTATCGTTATCGTTAAAAGTTACGGGAGAATGCGATAGCTCTTCATGACAAAATTGGAAAATTTCTTTATTATTGACCACAAAGAAAATTTTTCCATCTCGATAGCCAACATAATGAAAATTACGATATTTATCTACAGAATAATCTTCAATTTGATCATAATCTTTACCTGCTTTCTGATTTAATACTACAACCTCCTTGTCATTCACTTTTTTTGCCCGATAGATTAAAGTACCTCTATCGGAATTAAAAGATATTCTATTAATTTCTTTGTATTTCCCGCCAAATTCACCATTTTGAACAACAAAACGACCAACCTTATCTTCAACTAAGTAAACATGTCTTTTCCAATCTGGAGAAAAGTAAATAATTTTTGCATTTTTAAGTTTTCGCACGGTTTTCCAATTAACAAAAGCAACAGCTGATCCATTTAAATCCTTAGCGCTAAAAATAAATTGATTACCATCATCAATAAATTCAAAAAAATCAATACTTTTAAAAAAACCACTCTCTTTGCCATCAACAATCAATTGTTGAAACTTTGAATCGCCAATTTTTTTTTCAAAAATAAAAGCTACTCTCTTTTTATTTTTATTCTGACTGAAATAAACCTCTTTCACTGGATTGTTTAGATGGAGAAGACCAAACCTATCCTTGATTATATCGAATGATTTCCATATTTCTTGACCATCTAAAACAGCAATGACATTGTCATTTTCATTGGCGATGTAAAAAATTTTGTTGTCAAAAACAAAAACTGGTCCCCATAAAATTTCATCATAAAGTTTACTCTCAGAATTTTTTTCAATAATTTTACGTTGTGTAGCAACGGATGCATTTAAAGCAAAATTATTCAAATCTTTAGAAATACTAAAATTACCAGTGGCATAGTCATAACCACTACTTTTAATAAAGTCAGGTTTATTACTTCTAATATTTTCAAGAACAAAAAAATATTTTCCCTTTTCGAATACTTGAAAATTTAGATATTTTCCTTCATAAAACAAATCAAAAAGGTTGTGGATACCAAAAACAACTTCTTCATAGCTGCTAACCTCTTTTCCATTAATAATCAAGTAAAACCTTTCATTTCTTTCTCCAAAGTAAATATACCTTTTCCCATCTTCAGTAAAAAACCTTTTGTCAGCAAAATGTCGATAAAACTGATTAAATGGTGATCCCTCGCGATACGATTGAGCGCTTGAAAGGGTAATATAATCATAACTTTGCTCCTCATTTCCATTAATTACAGCAAAAGTTTTCTTGCCATCTCTAGCAATAAAACCAAATCGTTGTCCATTGCTTGTAAAAAAAACCCGACTTAAAATCTCATCATATTGCTGACTTTCTCGCTCTTTTCCATGAAGATCATTTACAACAACAACGAACTTTGGTCCCACTTTTGCAATATACCCAAGTTTCTGACTATTATCTGAAAAAACCAGTCGCCAATTAGGAGAAATTTGATAATAGCTTTCTCCTCGCTTGTAAGGATAAGTAAATTGACTGTACACCTGATCATATTTCTTTCCTTCAAAACCATTGGCAACAACAAATTCTTCGTTCCTTTCCCTAACAACATACGCAATCTTTTTCCCATCCGGAGAAATGATTATTGACTTAATCTCATCATATCTTTTACCTTTTTTTCCATTAAAAATTACATATTCTTTGTCAACGGCAAATTTTTTTTCATAATAAACATCAATATCATAAGGCAAAATTTTTTTAGAAATACTGTTTGTAACTAGAAATTCTAAATATGGAAAATTTTTTATTTTCTGCTTAATTTTTAACAATTTGCTCAAGGTAAAAAAACAATGGCAATTGACAGAAGAATAATAATGATAATATTTAATTACGAAAACAAGTATAATCAGTAAGAAAAAAAAAGGAATTAAATAAAATTTTTTTTTCCAAATCATTTTCCAAATCATCTTTAGAATTATCATACATTACAAAAGGAAGCTGTCAATTTATATTGAATCTTTACTTCAACACTTTTATCAATCCATAAATCGCTCCAATCATCACCATCTGCCAAAAAAGTTGGTAAAGAAACCAAATCGAATCATTTTTCACTAAAAAATAACCAGATAATCTTTCCGGTGGATTACGATTAATGGATGAAAATTGCTGATCAATCCAGTAAATTATCTCCCCTAAAGCTCTTACTAACCAAAAAAGAAAGAATAAAATTAAAAATGATCTTGTATCCTGATAGATAAAACCAATACTCCCAATAACAAACCAAAACAAACCAACAATTACCCCATCACCCCAAACAAAAATTCCCAATGGAAATAAAAAAGGTGTTTTTTGATAAGAGTTTTTCTTCCTTACTGATTGATAAACTGATTGAATAAAAACAATCAATGAAAAAATTGATAAGAAAAGAAAAAACCAATAAATTCTCATTAAATTCATTTTATAATAAATTCATTTCTTATGGAAAAACTCAAAAAGCATTTTTTTCTTAACTATCGTCTCTTAAAATTGGCCTGGGAAGAGGAAAAAAAACTTCTTCTTCTCTATTTTTTTACCTCAGCTTTAGGCTCCATTCTTATTTTTGTCGTCTACTATCTCTACAAACTAATGATTGAGGGAGTCTTTAATCAATTAACTTTACAACAAAACCAAATAATCTTTCTTGTAGTTGCCAGTTATCTTTTAACTGAATATCTCTCCCGTTTTGTTTATTACACTGTTAATTCTTATCTTATCGAATATACTCTGCGGTCAAAATTTCAAAACTTATTAACACGAAAGTTTACCGAGAAATTAGCTGATCTAGACTTTGCTTATTTAGAAAATGGAGAGATAAGAAATCTCATCGCTAAAGTCGGGGATACCTTTACTTGGCGGCTTCATGATAATTTAAGAATTGTAAATTATCTAATCTACAACTTCTCTGCTCTTTTTTTATCATTAATTATTGCTTTAAGGTTTAATCTTCTTTATTTTATCCTTCTAGCCGCTTTTTCTACACCTTTTTATTATCTTCGAATGAAGTATGGAAATGCTTACTGGTCGATTTATTCCTCTCATGCTCGGGATACCAACTATCTTTGGTATCTCCGCCATCTTTTTACCAATTTCCAGACTCTTTTTGAAATTAAAATTTACCAACTAAAGGATTTCTTTTTAAAGAAAATGTTTCAAACTCAGGAAAAATTAATCAAGGAATATGTGAAACCAATAAAAAAATATACTTTTTGGTCGATTTTCACTAATCTTTTCATTCCAATTGTTATTTTCTTTGCCATAAAAAACTTTCTTCATGCAGTTTTTATTAAAAAGTTCTCCATTGGTGACTTTACTTTTTTTTTAAATACTCTTTTTACTTTTTCCGGACAACTTTCTAACATTTTGCTTAATTTTGGCTCAATATACGAAAATGATCTTTTTGCCGATGATTACTTTAAACTTTTGGATTTAAAAAATAAAAATGAAAAAGACAACGAAAAAAAGATTGTTTTAAGTGATGGTTTTCAATCAATCAAGTTTGTAAACGTTTCTTTA
>JBBILO010000024.1:0-9172 GCA_037444855.1 Candidatus Roizmanbacteria bacterium
CAAAATCATCTTTGTTAGTTCTGCGTATTTCAATAAATATCTTCTCCCTTTTGTCATAATTTTATGATACATTTTTGATACGATCGTTGTCAAGATGATGCATATAAAAAATGGGGTTTGGGTTGTTATTATATTTATAAAGTCTAATTTTGATCAATTAATTTAATTTTAAATTTCGGTGAATTAATTTTATTAGAACGATTGCCTAATAACAAAAATTATTAACATTTAGAAATAATAATAATTTTATACGGCTATTTATCGGACTATAAGATATTTTATTAACTTAATCTTTCTTTTTAATTTTAATCCTCTGTGAACAGAAACAGAGTTTTTAAGGTGAGAGAAAAAACCTTCTAAGGAGTTAGTAGTATTTGACATATTTTTAATCTTTTAAATTCTTTTTTTTGTTTTTTTTAAAATAATTTTAGACAAGATAAATACCGATATGTTTGTCTTCTATTATGACAAAAGTTTCTTTTTGTTTTATATGAGAGACAAAATAGACACTTTTATTCATAAAGTAAAAATTGATAATAAAATTTTATTTTAACAATCTAAAGTATTGATTTTAGCCGTATGTTTTTACCATTATGCCAACATTTAGAATAATAAATCAATCTATTGTCAATCCCCTGGTAATATTTTATAAAAAATCTCATTTAAAGAGATTGATCAGTTTTCTTTTTTCTGAGTTAATGGATATAAATAAGCGGCTCGGAAGTTAAGCAAAACATTGGCAATCTCAACATCAAGATTGGGAATTTTGCTTTTGAAAAAATCTTCTAATTCTTTATTGGGAATATTTTTATCAAGAAGTTGATCTAATTCCCGTTGACTCCCCTCATCCAACATACTAATAAGATGGGTATCAATCATCTCATTTAACTGGCGAAGAAGAACCATTTTCACCTGATCAATGTTTTTCTCATTAATCTGAGGATCGTTTTTCTCTTTAATCAAATTTTCAATAAATGATAAAAGCGCCACTTGATCTCTCACTCCTTGAAGACTGTCCTTTTGATTTTTATTTTGATCATTTGGGTTCATAATTTTATGATAATAAAAAAAACTAGTAATGTCAAGGCATAGAAATAACGTTTTTGATTCAATTTGTCTTTTTTGGATTTCTAAAATAAACTATTTTTTCTTTAATTAAGTAAATTAAATCAGCAAAAAAATTTTTCAATTCTTCATCAGAAGCTCGAAATATAGATGCTTTATTAAATAGAGATTCATCTTGTAATCCAGCAATATAAGTTTTGAAATGATTTATGAAATTTGAATCGACTGGAGATTCTAGTAAGCTTGGAAATGCTTGTAAAAACATCAAGGCAGGGATGCCGTAATTAGGAACATGGCTTTTTATTCTTCCCATTCTCGTTAGAATTTCGTTTGTTCGAGCATCCCTTTGTCCTGATTTATTAATTAACTCAATTGTTGGTGTCCCCTTTGATTCTTTAAAGCGCCAAAAGGGATCTCTTTCAAGTTCATTCTCTGAGAAACCAACCTCAGGATTATAATTTAAAGTTCTCCATTCTCTTCCTTTATGATTGAGAGATTGGACTCCAGCTCTCCTCGCGGGAGTCCTACTTAATCTTTTTTGTTCTATCAATGTCCACTCTGGCTGATCGGCTAATTCTCTTAAAATTTCTTCGACCTCTTCCTTGGTCTCAGAATAAATAGCCACTCTTGGATCCTGATCTGAAAGAATTCTATAATTACCAGTTAAATCTGCGACCGTATCAGAACTTTTCATGACTCCTATTAACCACTTAAAATTAGTCGCTTTTCCTTGCTTCTCTCTTTCCTTTCCAACTCTCAATAAAATTTCTACGGCAAGAGGGATATCTTCGGGTTCAACCTGAAGGTATCCTCGGTACAAAAAAGCACCACCAACATCACCGGGTACCTGTGACTTCACTTCTCTTCCCAATATAACTCCTTGCCAAAAGTATAATTTATTATCTACAGAATCTGCAGTAATTAAAAAGTTTGACTTTAAAATTTCCTTATTGTTTGTTAGAGATGAAATATGGTCTTTTAATTCTTTCACCCTTGCTGCAAGCACCTGTTGGTTTAATTCATTGATGGATTGATCACTGTCTAAAACTCCCGCTGAATTAGGATCTTTACTATCTCGTCTTCTAGAGCCAGGAATTGATAATTCTGATAAATTGGCTGTAATAATTTCTTTGACCTCTTTCCATCCACTGGGATTTTTTTCTTCTAATTGTTTGAAAAATCTAACATTACGCAATTCTTCGTTAGATAACAATACATGCTCAAATTGGTTATTTGAATGATTGAAAACTATTTTTTTTATTTTATTATTTCCATCGATGTAAACTACATGTTGCATACCACTAGATTCTAAATAACCAATAGGAACATTGCCTTTCTTTGATCTTACAAACTCCCACACTCTCGAAAATGATTGATCAAATTTATCTGGATCTTTGGGTTCGTCAGTCTGTGGATCAAATTTATCGCTTCTTAAATCAAATTTACAAGTTAAATCAATTTGTCTATTGTCTTTTTGAGCCGGGTTAAGGCTATTGTAAAAGATGGAAAGATAGTGTGCGGCTTTTCCGGAAGCACTAGTCTTCGATAGTCTAGCCTCTTTAACTTCGTTTGAATCTGGCAATGATACATTTTGTGCAGCTGTTCCTGTTGCTGGTATGGTTGTTGGTTGTCCTGTTTGATCTGCTGGTACTGGTTCTGGTCTTGAAACTGTTGCTGGCTCTTGAGATGGAGGTTGAACTGTTTGTCGTGGAGAAACTTCCTCTTCTAAAATTTGTCTTAGCTTTTTTCTATAACTCTCTGCTTTTTCCCTTATTTTATTCCGAATTTCAGGACTTAATAAAGTTTGTTGTATTCGATTTTTCAATTCTCGATGTTTTCTATATCTTTCTTTTTCTCCTTCTGAAATTTCGCTTTCATCTTTAGTGTACCAACGCTTATCAGAATTTTCTTGGATTAGGCTTTTTTCTTCCTCTGTTAATCCGGCAATAACTTCGTCAGTAACACCTTTTGCTGCTAAACCATCAGCCATCTTATTTATAAATAGTTCTTTTCTCGCTCTTTCTCCTTCTTCATCATCTTGTCTTAATTTATTTGCCGTCTGTTCATCTACACGGAAAGTTCTTTTAATTTCCTCAATTGGCATTTGTCTTACTCTCTGAGAAAAAGAATCAAAATCATTTCTAATCTCCTCTCTCTCTCTTCTTTCTTCCTCAGTTAATACTGCTGACGCTGGGGTCGACTCCGGGCTTGGAGAAGACGTTGTATTGGGTAAATCACTTCTTTCAATATTTTCTCGCCAAGGAATCAGAATTGGCGAGATATCCCAAACTGGACTCTCAGTTGATAAATAAAAAGTGGGGGTTCGTATTTCTTTTTGCGCTTCGATTAATCCTTGAAGATTAATTCTTGGAATCTCTGTTTGAATCGTGGTAACAATTTCTCCCAAAGCGCCCGAACCTCTAATAGTGGCTAAATGATTGAAAACGCCATTTTCATCGGTAAAACCAGCAACAATAAAACCATTTCTGCCTTCGTTGCCTAAATTAAAGACATCAAGCCAGCCTCGATACTCGGTGGCTAAAGAGGTTGGCGTTGAGCCAACAGTTATTCCTTCGTGTTGAAGATGTTCGGCTAATCGCTGTTGATTAATTAGGATTCTTGCCAGATCAGCAACCGTCATATGATGGCCATCAGGCATTAAAACCGGTTGGCCATTAGAAGAGATTTCGTGATGATTATTTAAATCAAGATTAAAATCAAAAGAATTGCTATCACCATCGCTTGACATATCAATTGGCAAGTGTCCTATTCCAGGAATAAATAAATGAAGCTGGGGTCCAAACTGACTATTAGTAGCTACCTGTTGAACATCATGAAAGTTAACCCCATCAAGACTACCTTGACCGGAGGGAAAAATAAAACGGACTCCCAATGAACCATCAGATGCTTGATAAACTTGATTATAAAGCCTTAATTCTTGATAATCAGAACCCTGGGTCGCATTGGTCCACCAAATGTTTTTTCCTTTATCATGATAAACAATTCTATCCCATACTTCAGCAACATTTTCTGTTTTCTGTTCTTGAAGAATTTGCGAATCAATTTGGTGGGAGAAACCGGTAACCAATTTGTTTGGATCAATAACTAATTTTCCGTTTGCATCAAAATGGGCTTCATCAACTAAAACCACTTCATTCCCATGAACATCCTTGGCAACGATATCAAAAGTCCCATTGCCATTATCATGAATCTCTGTTCCATTAGGAATTTGTAATTGATGACCTTGAATAGTGACTTCGTGGTATCCGGTACTTTGACTTAAATCAAGAACTGTTTCTCGAGTTGTTTGAGTTACTTCAGAAACATGAACATTAATTCCATGTCTTCGTAATTCGGCAATCGCATCAATCTGATGACCAGTGTTATCGGTAAAAACTAAGTCAAGTTTGCCATCGCCATTGATATCACTTAAATTAAATTGTTTATCCTGAAAATAAGTAACAATCTCGCCTCGACCGCGATCAATGAGCAAAGTATCGATATCGCCATCACCATCATAATCACCTGCTTGAAAATGAAGCCTTGAATCAAAATTAACTCTTCCTAATTCACTCCCATCAACCCCAGTTAGGGAAACAACATCAGCTGGAGGTGAATGAAAGAGCGTTTCTAACTTAAGAACTGCTTTTTGAACGCTGGAAAGATCAATCACTGGTTGACCGTTATGGACTTCGATTGGGACATCGCCCCTCAATACCTGACCCCACTCAGTCGCCCACTCTTGAAGTCCTTTTCCAAAATCACCGGCATGCACAATATCTTTATATAAATTAATTCCTTCACCAACAATTGCTTTTAGGGGGGCGAAAGCCACTATTCCAACTAAGCCTGTTGCTGCTGCTAATGGCACCACTTGAGCCGATCTCTTTAAGCTTAGTTTGGCTAAAGTTCTCGCTGCTCCTTCCAAAGATTTTTCTTTAGCGATATTTAAATTGGCTATTTGGAAAAATTGATTAACTAAATCTTGCGCGTCAGCGACACTAATTTTATTTTCTCGGGCAATAACGCCAGCTAATTTTTCCTGAACGCTACCAACTCTTAGTTGAGCTTCAATTACTTTGCCAATATTTTCTGTTTGTTGAACCAAATTTGGATCTAAGATGACTAAACGTTGGTAACCTTGAAGAATAGCCGCTCTTAATGCGGTTAATTCCTGATTTCTTGTTTCTTGGTTGTAAGTAATAAAATTTTGGGGAACCTCGATCTCACCAATGCCTAAAAGTCTTTTTCCTCTTTGCGTTGAAAGATCAGTTAATCTCAAACGGGCTTGAGCGTGGGCAATAGCGACCATTAATTGTTTTTTTTCTTCATCAGTCAAAGATTCTTTTTGAGCTTTTTCAAGAAGTTGAGTAATTTTTGAGGTTAAATCAACGGCTCGTTCCTGACTGACTAATGCCTGTTCAAATTGTTTGCGCAAACGAGCATCTGCATCGCTTCCTCTCCCCCAAGCTGATTCTCGAGAAACCTGAACAAAATCACGCCAAGTTTTACCACCAATGCCTAAAAGTTTACCCCGTCGGGCAATCGCCGGTCCTTCTTTTAATCCAGCCATGACACTCATTGCCGCTGTCCCGGCTAAAGGATTAAGATGGAGAAAACCAAAAGCCATTTTTTGTCCAAAAATTTTTCCACTGGCGGCAGCCCCGCCAATATACGCTCCTCCATAGGCAACGGCATCACGGAGAAATTCAACTAAACCATTGGCTCCAGAGAGAGTGCTCCACACAAAAGGATTTTCTTTTTTATCTTGTCTCTCCATCATTCGTTGAATTAATTTTCGCTGAAGTGGGGTCAGTTCGATATCTCCTCGAGCTGTTTCATAACGACCTCGACCAAGATAAATCTTAAATTGCAGCTCCTCCCAACGACTTCTTCCATCTTGAGTTTTTTCCTCTTGATAACGAGCCAATCGAGTTCTTCCTAAAGCATCTGTCTCTTTTAAGTAATGAATAATTTGCGAAAAGTTTGAGGAAATTTCAATTCCTTTCAGTTCATCCTGAGTCTTTTTGTCAAGACGGGCAAAAACTTCTGTCTTATAATAACTATTCAGTTCTTTTAGGGCGTCCTCTTCTTTTAGGGGGGGACTTCCCTGAATCACAGCGACCGCCAGTTCTTTAATTTTTGCCTGAAAACCTTCTCTTATTCTTTGATCAGGAATAACTTGATCGATTAAATAGCGCTTCTCGCCCATTTCTTCAGAAATCGGTTTATGTCCGGCAACTTCACCCAAAGTAAATCGTTGGGCAAATTGGTTTTGTTCGGTTAAACTTTGTCGTTTTAATTTATCTAAGTCAGAAGTATTTGTTGTCTCTGATAACCATTTCCTTGCCAAAATCATCTCAGTATTCTGACCGATACCGGTAATCCCAGACCAAAGATCGCGAACACCATATCCAATTTTTTGCCACCATTTAGCTTTTTTTCTTAACTCTCTTCCTCCTTCAAGCGCATTCTCCATTATCTCCGGGGAAAGCTGAAAAACAACACTGCTATCTAAACCAACCCTTTGCCTGGCGACTTGAGTCAAGCTTTGTTCGAAACGAATCGCTCTGTCAGTAAAAAGCCGATCAAAAAAAGTATTCTGCCAAATATTCCTCACTAATTGAGGCCACTCTCGAGGACTAATTAAAGCTTTTAAACCCATTGCCTGTTTGGTCCGGGCACGATAATGTTGAGCTAAAGCCCCAATCTCTTGTTCAACTCGGGTTGGGTCGCTGACAAAGGCGATGTTTAATTCGGGTTCTAAACGTTCGGATGCCGGTGGATTTTCTCCTGATGGCGCTGCCGGTGGATTTTCTCCTGATGGCGCTGCCGGTGGATTTTCTCCTGATGCTACTGGTGGTTCTGGCGGTTCTTGACCCCGCCCTCCTTCAGATATTGGCGCTGTTGGTGGTTCTGGCGGTTTTTGATCCGGCTTTCCTTCATACGCTGGCGCTGTTGGTCGTAGTCTACGATTTCCTCTTCTTGTCGCCGCTCCTTCTATCACCCATCTTTCATTTGCCCCCTGATACTCTCCTTCCTCTTTCCAAACTTTGGCAAAGATTGTTTGAGGAACTTCTTCTAATTGAGGTTTTGGAATACGAAGAAGTTCCATTCTTCTTTCTAAGAAATCAATCCCTTTTTGGGCATAGCCTAAGAAATCAGGTAGGGCGCCGATATCTTTACCAAAGGTTTCTCTTAATCTCCTTGTTGTTGATTCTTTTAGTCTTTCTGGTAAATTCTGGGCGTGAAGATTAATTAATAATTCAAATTTTTCTTGATTGAATGGTGGTTTGAGTTGTTGAAGAAAATCATAAGCGGCTTTTTGAAATGGTTCATCATCTGAAAAAGGATTAGTTAACCATTCTCTTTTTTTCATGGCTTCGGTGAGTTTTTGAAGATAGATTTTGTATTCACCTTGAATTTGTCGTGAGATTTCTTCTCGTTCTTCATCGGTTGGAGCCGCTCTTCTCTTTTCAAGAAGTGGCTTTATTTTTTCTTGAAAAGTAATCGTTTTCTTTCCTCCACTTTGAGGATCAATCACTATTTCATAGGGGAGATTGGAAAAGGCATTGGTTAACAAAAGGGCGGCCCGCATATCGCGCTCTGCCATCTCTTTTCTTTTTCTTCCCTCGGGTGTATCTTCAAAAACATCCATCGCGCCTGAAATATTGACAACTCCCCTTTCAAAAGAAACCAACGTCGGAATTTCCCACCTCCCCTGTTTTTTTGCCTCTTCCCACGCTTTTAATCTTTCTTGATTTCTTTGATGGATCTCATAAACTTGGATGGCTTCAATCGCTTGAAGGAGTTGAGGGGTAATAACTTCACCTCGTAATCCTTTTTCAATCAATAATCTTGAGATGGAATCGCCTTCACCTTTTTCATAATCGCCTGGGAATCTCATCCGTTGAGTCACTTCTTCGAGAACTCTTTTTCGATAGTCCTGATCTGTTTCGTTAGGTTTTTTTGGAAGAATTTCTTTTAACACATCAGAATTAATTAAACTTTCTAATAGAGTTATATTTTGTTTTAATCTTTTAATTTTTTCTGGATCTGTTGGTTGAATTTGTGGCGATTCAATGGCCGATCTTACCTCTTCAAAACTCAAAGCGTCGCTTTGATTATTTGGATTATCAACAATAAAGGGGGGATGATGTCGTCTGACTCGTTCTCCGGCTAAACTCTGTAAACTATCAATAGAATCTGGTGAAATATTTCTTCCTTGTTGTAATAGACTTTGATCAGCATCTAACTCTCCACCGCTAAGAGAAGTTTCATCTGGTTCTTTTCCATCAGGTTTTTTTTGAGTTAATCTTTTTCCAAAATTCTTTAATCTCTCTCCTTCTTTTCTCTTCATTTGTCTCATCTTTTCTAATAATCCTTTTGTGCCAACAAAAATTCCTTCTCCTTTTTTAAGCTGAGATTGACCTTCTAATTGAGATTGTTCTAATTTTTTTGCTTCTTGATCAATGACGACAACAATTTCGGCATCACCCGCTTGATAGCCATATATCTTGCCATCGACACCAATCAGAGCAATTGCTAAAGGTTTTTCTCGTTGTTGACCATCTTGCGTACTGGATTGAAAGAAATTTTTAAGAGCTTCGCTTCTTTTTTGAGGATCAGTTTCTCCTCCTAGTGTTTCAAGCAGTCTTATTAAATCTTTTTGAGTAAAGTCCTGTCCATAAATAATAACGCTTGTTAATCCCAATTTTTTAAGTTTTTGTTGCAACTCTTGTGATTTTTGAGTTAAATCGTCTTTTAACAATCCCTCGCCACCGACTTGAAGATTAAGACAATCTTGATCAATAAAACAAGCAAATTCCCTCGGTTGATTTTGGGGAATGGTTCGTTCAGCTAACCCAACAAAAGATTCGCCAAACTTAATTGGCGATTCTACTGGTTGTATACCCTCCTGAGATTCACTCATTATTATACAAAATAGTATTTTTTCTTAAAAAAGTCAAGCCCTTGTCAAAGCCGGGTACATAAGTAACAGTTTCTTCTTTTTAATTTGTAACTGATAATACTCAAAAGGAGTCAGATAATCAAGTGATTGATGAGGACGGGTGAAGTTGTAAAATATTAACCATTCAGTTAATCT
>JBBILO010000025.1:0-8711 GCA_037444855.1 Candidatus Roizmanbacteria bacterium
GTACAAGAGCTTCAATAGTTGATCTTTTAAAAAAAACAAAATAGGCGCCCGCGACAGCAGAAATCGCCCCCGAGGCACCAATCATTGGAATATCTGAACCTAAATTAAAAATTAATTGAGCAAAAACAGCAATCACTCCACCAATTAAATAAAAGAGCAAGTAAGAAAAATGTCCCATTCGATCCTCAACATTATCGCCAAAAATATGAAGAAACCACATATTAGACAAAAGATGAAACCAGCCACCATGAAGAAAAATAGAATAAATAATATATTGATAGCTTTCTAAATTAAAAAAATTAAATCGAGCAGGAACGAAACCGTATTGATAAATAAACCCTTCAAAATCGCCAGAAAAAATCTGAAGTAAAAAAATATAAATACAGGCTAAAATAATAAGATAGTTAATAAATGGAAAACTTTTTCTTGCTGCTGAATCTCTAAGTGGAAACATTTAATAATTATAAATTATGAAAAAAGAAATTGATTGTTATTTAGAAAAAATTATTGCAGATTTAAAACTTTATCAATTTAAAACTTTTCTCATTGCTTTTGTCAGCGGCCAAAAAAAAAACAAAGAAAAAGAGAAAAAAATCAAAATTCAATTAGGAAAATTCATTCAAAAAAAATTAAAAAAAGAGGTTGACTTCAAAAACCCTGATATATTAATAAAAATTTTTCCAAAAGAAAAGAAAATCAATTACCAAATAAAACCTCTATATCTTTTCGGTTGGTATCAAAAATTAAAGCCCGGAATTCCGCAAACCAAATGGCATATTAAAAGATACGAAACATCGGTAGAGGAAGAAATTGGTAAAACGTTATTAAAAATTACCGGAGGTTCCGGTCATTCCTTTCACGGATGCGGTCGGGAAGATGTTGATGTGATAACAATTGGGCAGGGGAGACCTTTCGTTATTGAAATCAAATCTCCAAAAAAAAGAAGGATTAATTTAAAAAAAACCCAAGAGATAATTAATAAAAACAGCCAACTAGTTAAAGTAAAAAAATTATCTTATACAAAAAAAGAAAAAATCATCGAATTAAAATTAGCCAAACCGGATAAGATTTATCAAGTAGAAACTACTTTGGAAGAAACAACATCAAGAAAGAAACTAATTAATGCCTCAATTAAACTTTCAAATATTATTCTTGAACAAGAAACGCCAACCCGCGTTTTAGGTAGGAGATATGATAAATTGAGAAAGAAAAAAATTTATTATTTTAAACTAATTAAGTATAATCCAATTAATCCGATATTTGAAATCAAATCCGAATCAGGAACTTATATTAAAGAATTAATTCATGGTGATAGGGGAAGAACTAAACCATCATTAGCTGAAATTCTTAATCAAAAAATTGGAGTTAAACAGCTTATTGTTAAAAAAATTATCTACGATGATAGATAGTAGATTAATATTAATTTTAAATTTGAGATTCTAAATTTTAAATTTTAGAACAATTTTAAATTCTCAATTTTAAATTTTAATTTCAATCAGAAATTTTAACTTTTTAATTAATCAATTTATGATTCTGTTTCAAAGTTCCACGTTATATGTTCTTCGTTTAAAATCAGACCCTCTTCAAGTTTAAAATTCGCCACTTAAAGCCTGACATTTAATGTTAAAATTATTATTGTCGGGAGAGGTGCCGGAGTGGTTGAACGGGCACGCCTGGAGAGCGTGTGCCTCCGATTTGGAGGCCGCGGGTTCGAATCCCGCCCTCTCCGCCAATTTTCAAAATTGTAGTTTTGGACGAATGTTGCCTCGCCCCCGCTACGCTCGGGCTCGGCAAAAGCAACGATTTTATACGGATTTTTGAAATCAAAAAACAATTTCTGCCCGCTCAAATGAAAATTTGAATCAATCTTTTTTAGAAAATCCAGACCCTGTTCAAGATTTTCTTGTAAAGCGACAATTTGGATTTGTTTTACGTGTTTTACGGTATTAAACCTTTTAGAAGGCGACAGGCTATATTTTATAGTTGCTCTTGCCCGCGTTTCTTGTGTGCGGGCAACAATAAGGAACTCTCTAATTTTGTTTGACACTTGATTATAAATTTAATATTCTAATAATAGCAAATGGCATTGATACGTATAAAAGTTATTATAGTAAAATTACATTACAAGGTCAAAAGAAATGTCAACTATTGCAAAAATATAAATAAATACCGAGCAAAACTGGGTATTTCTCAAGACAAGTTATCTAAATTTGCTCATATTACTTTGCACACGATTACTAAAATTGAGTCAGGGTCTACGCCAGATCCCAGGATTGAAACCGTCAAAAAAATAGTCAATGCTTTAGGCGTAAGCGTTGATGAATTATTAAAAAAATAATTATGCCATTTCAAAATAATAAAAATTTTAAGAGGAGAAGAAGAATGATTAATAGAGCATACTTCTTGGGCATATAAAACAGATAAAATTCCAAAGACAAATGGTCTTGTTCTTTTGGATAATGTTCAGTTTATATACGAATTAGCTCTTGCGCAGTTGGAACTTCAAGCTTTAAATATAAATTTTCAAGTTACTAATGGACTGAGAGAATTCAGACTTTTAACTACAAGAAATTTAGATTTATTAACGAGGAGAACAGCTTATTTCAAAGTAGTTGCCGGGCAATATAGCGATTATTTCTATATCATTCAAAAGAATAATACTCGCTCTGTAAATCAATATTTGACTCATTGGATTTATCCTTATAAAGGAAAATTTCACCCTCAAATGATAAGAGCACTTTTAAATATTATTGGATTAAAAGAAGGTGATACCGTCTTAGATCCTTTTATTGGGAGCGGAACTACAGCTGTAGAAGCTCAATTGTTAGGAATTAACTGTATTGGTGTAGACGTTTCGCCCTTATGTGTTATTCAAAGTAAAGTTAAAACAGAGAGTATTGAAGTTATTAACGAAATCGAAGAAATTAAAGATAATATTTTAAAAAAAGTAAATCCTAGTCTTTTTAATCAAGAAGGCAAGCCATTTTTAGAGACAATTAGTTCTATACCTAGCGAGAAAGTTAGAAATTTCTACAAAATGGCTTATCTAGTAGCGGTAAGCGATAATGCTCGTAGAGGAAGAAATTTCGAACAATCGTTTCATAAGAATCTTAATTTGATGATTAAATCGGTTAGAGATTTTAGAGATATTGCTAAACAATTAAATTTAAAAATGGGAAGAACAGAAATTATAATAGGAGATTCTCGAAACTTACCTCAAGAAAGTGAGAGTATCGATGGTATAATAACTTCACCTCCTTATTCAATTGCTTTAGATTATGTTTCAAATGATGCCCACGCTTTAGAAGTGCTTGGTTATAACTTATCCGAAATTAGAGAAGAATTTGTCGGAGTAAGAGGACGTGGCCCGGAAAGGATTAACTTATATAATCAGGATATGAAGAAAAGTTATGAAGAAATGTATCGTGTGCTTAAACCAGGCAAGTTCGTAGTTATAGTTATTGGGAATGCTACTTACATGGGGGAGGAGATTAAAACTGTTGAATTTACAATTGATTATTGTCAGAAAGTAGGTTTTAAATTTATCAAAAATATAGATAAAATAATTTTCGGTCTTTATAATGTGATGCAAAAAGAAAATATTTTGATATTCCAAAAACCATAAAATAATTATGGATAACGAACGAGAGAAATACATAAAAGAATTAGAAGAAGCAATTTCACAGTTCTTAAAACCATTAAAGAATATTCCATTTAAGATTGCCATTAAAGCAATATCCGGTTGTAAAGTAATACCATTCGATAAAAATAATCCTGATGATCAACAATTATTGGAAGATCTAATTGAAGCAACAAAAATAGCTACTATGAATGCCAATCAAAAAGGAATATTTACAAGGAGAGAAAATGAAGTTGGAAATCACATTGAGCCATTTATGATTGAAGCCTGAAATCAGATTGGACTTAAAGCTGATAGGCCTGAAACAAGAGAGGGAAAGAAAAAGGCAGTTGGTTATCCCGACATCTTTGTTAGAGACAGAAAGGGGAGACCAAATTATATTGAGTGTAAAACATATAACGAGCGAAATTATCAAACTACGCAAAGATCATTTTATTTTTCACCCGCAGAAAGGACAACAGATTTTAAGGTTATTTACGAT
Source organism: Candidatus Roizmanbacteria bacterium (assembly GCA_037444855.1). Taxonomy (GTDB): domain Bacteria; phylum Patescibacteriota; class Microgenomatia; order UBA1406; family GWC2-37-13; genus JBBILO01. The sequence continues at coordinate 4,122 of JBBILO010000025.1, forward strand.
GCTAGACATCTAATAATTAGTTTTAAGATTGAAAGAGCAGAACGTAATAGGAAAAGAGCCTTTGTTCCAGTGTATTGGAAAATTTTTAGCACAGATAATCTTGTAGGACAAATTAAACATGAGTTTAATTCTACAAATAAACAAATGTATACAGACGAAGCTTTATTAGCCGAGGGTGGTATTTGATGTAAGTTATTAAGTTATGGGGAATAAACATAAACAATTAGAATTTATACAAGCAATAATTAATAGAATGGCTAATCACTCTTTTTTAATAAAGGGGTGGGCTATTACGTTGGTAGTTGCTTTATTTGCTTTGGCACCTAAACATCCTAACGAGAAATATATTGTAATTGCCTTTTTGCCAGTTGTAGTTTTCTGGATATTAGATGGTTATTTTTTATCTAGGGAAAGAAAATTTCGGAATCTGTATGATGAAGTGAGAAAGAAAAGTGAAGTAGAAATTGATTTTTCAATGGATGTCTCCAAATTTAAAAAATGGGAAACTAATTGGTTTTGTTCAATTTTTTCTAAAACAATTTTATTTTTTTATATTTCTTTAGTTGGGTCTATGTTAATTGTCTATTATTTAATAAAATAGAGTAATATGGCAAGACGAGTATTTTTTAGTTTTCATTACGAAAGAGATGTTTGGAGAAGTAATGTTGTAAGAAATAGCTGGGTAGCTAAACCCGATAGAGAAGAAGCTGGATTTATTGATTCGGCTGAATTTGAAGCATTAAAAAGACAAGGTGAAGAGGCAATAAAAAGATGGATTAATAAACAATTAGATGGAACATCGGTAACGGTAGTTTTAATCGGTGCTGAAACTTATAAAAGAGAATGGGTAAGATATGAAATAATAAAAAGTTTTGATAAGGGTAACGGGCAATTAGGAATTTATATCCATAATATTAAAGATAAGAACGGCTATCCTGATTATATAGGAAAAAATCCGTTTGAGTATTTGATGCTTTCTATTGATAATACTGGTAGAGCCAGATATTGCGAATGGAATGGTTCCAAATGGATATTATTTAGCAAATATCCTAATTGTTCTTTGAGTTTTGATGCAAAATATAGGGGAAAGAATTATCAATTTTCTAACATGTATTCTGTTTATGACTGGGTTAGTGATAATGGCTTTAGTAATTTAGGTGATTGGATAGAAAAAGCAGCCAGAGATGCTGGAAGGTAAAGTTTAACCCCGTTTCATTTTTTGTTCTGCGTAAGCAGGACTTGAGGTGGGAGGCGTTTCTGAAAGAAATTTGCGAAGCAAATTTGCCAAAGCCAGCAAAAATTAAATCCTTTTTAATTGAAAAATTTTTGTCGCCTGTCATAATAAAAATAAAAAATTTTGCTGGCTTTGGTGGTCGGCGTCAGCCAACTTTTCGGAAACGCTGGGCGGGATTGTCGCCCTTCGGACGACAACTAAAAGTCAGTATCGGGATTTTGTTCAAAATAGGTTCGGATTTTGTCCAAAAGGCACCGCATTATCAAAATATATCACCTCCGAGGGTGAATTTATTTTTCAATCTCTGCTTCAGCTCCACAGTTTGGACAATGAATTTTTCCATCATAAACTTCGGCATCTACTGTTTGATGACAAAAAGGACAGTCAACACATAATAGTTTATTTTTATCGTTTTGAGAATTAATAGAAGAAATTTCAATCGATCCAAAAGAAGTTAAAACAAACGAAGAAAAAGGTCCTTGATATAAATTATTTCCTAAAGAACCAAAGGTTCCACCACCAGCGCAACCAGGTAATGTTTGAAGATAATCCAAAACCTGTTGAAAATTTATTGGTGGAGCTAAAGCTCTATCACCACTGGTAAAAAAAGATGAAGTCGGGGAAAAAATAATTTTTCTTTCAATCATTTCTTTACTGCCCATCTGAATTAAAGCAAAAGCAAGCAATGAATCAATTTCTTCATTAGTTGATTTTCTTTTTAATTTTTCTTCCAAAAAATCCAATAAATCTGTCAATCGATCATATCTTTGAAAATCTCCGTCTCTTTTTTGCCAATCATGATAACTCTCTAATAAATTACGATTGCGATGGTCACGGTTTTCAGATGCTAAAGAAATTAATTCAATCAATGGTAAAAAATCAAAAAATTTTTCATTCTGATTAATGATAATATTTAAAGATGTAATCGCTTTTAATTTGTCTTTTTCACTTAAACTTGAAAAATCAATACCAAATTGATCTCTTAAAAAATTAATAATCGCCTCCAAATCAGCCTGTGTTCTAATTGTTAATCCACGAATTAAATCTTCCCTTTCTTTGTATAGAATCTGCCATTGAGTCTCGGTATATTCATAACCCATATTAGTCCAACCTTTCGGTGAAACTCGAAGAATAACCGCTCCTGGTGGAAAATCTAATAATTTTTTTTCTAAATCAATCATCGCTCTTTTTGTCGCTCCTTCTCTTTCTTTTTCTGCAGTTAAATCAACAATTGGTTTATCACCATAAAAATCTCCCACTAATCGACCGTTTTTAATTCTATTTGTAAAAGAAATAATTGCTTCTTGCCCAATATATTCAAGATAATATCCCCAAAGATCGGCCTTTATTTTATGAAATGTTTCTTCAAAATCTAATCCGTTCTTGAGATCATTGATGAATTGATTCCTTTGATTTTCGATACTAAAAGAAAGTTGTGAGAACTGAGTATGATTTTCTGACCACCACTGTAAAAATTGATTATATTCCTGTTCAAAAGAAATAAGTCTCAAGGATTGACCTTCAAAAAATAAATTTTGTGGGTATAATCTATCAATTGGATTAACCATACTTATCTCCTGCTCGGGAAAATCAATCTGGTCGGTCTTCGGGCTGTCATCCTCCGATTTGGAGGATAAACCGCTGCGGCACAGCCATGAAGGATCAACCTTCATGACCCTGAAGTGAATTTATTCTACTTCAGGGCTCAGGAATTTCACCTGATTCCCATCATCCTATTAGTTTAAGAGAGAAGAGCCTTCCCATCCTACCCACCGAATCGGAGAGTAGGGACAGTGGCTCAAACCAGATTGTTAATTAAAATATTCTACTAAAAATTAAAAATTTTTTAGTAAAAAAAAACTTTAATTTTGTAGGCAGGTCGGCGGATGATATAGACTCAAAACTCCTAATTTAACTGATATTTCATCAAAGAATATTGGTGGAAAATATTTAATTTTAGCATCAAAAGCTATATCAGCTTTTTTTTTGGATAAGAATATGGTGGAATTCTTACTATTGATGAATGTCCACTTACAGAGCTGTAATAATAAAGATAATTAAAAGCTTATTTATAGAAATCTTTCTAGTTTTTAATAGTGTGAATACGAAGAATATAGAATTTTTCATCATGGTTCTATACGATCTTTCAAGATGAGTATTTTCTTCTGGATTTTTTTCTGTTTTGAATAACAACATAATTAAATACTAAGAAAAACTTTTTAAGCTCAACTATTTTATACCAACAATCACCACCCAACTCTAGTCTATGATTCACGTTATAGAAAGTACGAGATAAGATCCCATACAATCTTAACCAAGATGTTATCCAAAGAAAAAAGTTAATCCATTGGTCGATGATTTTTCTTTTGAGTAGGCAATTAATTTAAAACGAGAATAAATATCAATGGCACTCCATTGATACAAAGGAAAATCATATTTTATGATGTGATTTATCTGAGACAAATATAAAGCTTTTTGATCAATAATATATTTAAGATCGATCTGAGCAACCTCAAAAGCTTTTACCCTATACCAATCAATAAATTGACGAAGAGATTTTTTATATAATTTATTTTTCTTTAATTCCTCTTAATTCTTCTTTTGATATTGCTTAATTATATGATGTGATAATTTGATGTGATATTTGAAAAACAACTTTTATTTTATTCTTAATAGACCATAGTTTGTTTTTTTCTTAATCTCAATTGTCTTATCTTCAATCTCTTTTTTTGTTTTATTGACAATATGGTAAACTTTATGAGATAAATCACCTAAAATTACCTTCTTTTTTTTAATGTTTTATGAATAGTTCTTCTTTTTTTAATATTTGAGCGGTTTGTTGAATATTACCATTATTGCTTTTTATAATTTGAGGTTGCTTGACGAGCGGCTTTTAGACTAATTAATCTTAACTCGTTATAGTTTAAATGGATTCTATTCATATTCGATAAGTTTTGAAAACTAGTAATATTTCTCACCGAGTAATTTTAAATACTTTTGCCGGTAATTTGCATATCTTTTTATCTAAAAAGTGTTTACTATCCGTTGACCTGCCTACACCCCGAACGGAACACAATCTTGACATTTTAAAAAAGATATACTATAAATGATTGAAAGTAATAATAAATTTTCTATGAAAATAACAAAAATATTTTTATTTATTTTTTCTTTATTTTTTTTTATATTTTTACTAGTAAAAAATACATACTCTCAGAATAATCCTACATCATCACCAACGACAAACACTTTAGTTTTCGGTATCAATCGATGGCGAGGATTAAATGGGTCAACCTATAGCTCTCCTCCAGTTTCTATTATCGACTCTAATCTTATCACTTCAACTAATCAAACTCTTT
>JBBILO010000026.1:0-8360 GCA_037444855.1 Candidatus Roizmanbacteria bacterium
GGCTCATCGCATCCTGGGGCTGAAGTCGGTCCCAAGGGTCGGGCTGTTCGCCCGTTAAAGCGGTACGTGAGCTGGGTTCAGAACGTCGTGAGACAGTTCGGACTCTATCCGGTGTAGGCGCTTTGACTTCTGAGGGGAAACTTCCACAGTACGAGAGGACCTGGAAGTGGGAATCCCTGGTGTACCGGTTGTTCCCCGTAAACTCGGGGGCATCGCCGGGTAGCTATATTCCTTGTCGATAAGCACTGAAAGCATCTCAAGTGCGAAGCGACCCCCAAGATTAGAAGTCTTTGAGCCCCCCCGTAGACTACGGGGTTGATAGACGTCAGGTGTAAGACCCGTAAGGGTTTCAGCCGAGACGCACTAATGGGCGGCCTTTCCCATCTTTTTGCCTTTTTCCTCAAAATTTTTAAACTTGAAGATTAAGAATCTTTGGTCTTTTTTCGATCATTTACACCTTAACGGAGGCCAATTTCATGTTTTAAACTTCAAATAAAAAATTCCATATTCAAATCATAAATGACAAATTACCATTGTAAATCCTTTGAATCTTAGCAAATTTTTAATTTTTAATTTTCAGTTAACTCGGAATTGGTTCACTTATTTCTAGATCCTAGTACCATCCGAATTGGCGGACGTAAAATGAAACAAAGAAGATCTCATATTAGTCATTTCAAATAATGTGTTAGCAAAGTAAGAAATCTAGCTTACATAACGGAATGTTAATCAAAATAAACTCAAAACTTAAAAGTTAAAAAGTCATAATGGAAGTTAAAAAGAAAAGTAATATCCGCTATAACCAGTAAAACAAAAATGGTAACCAGTTACTGATTTCAACCAATTTCAACTTTTATACTTCCTTACACCTTTACACACTTAAACTGGTGATTAAAAATATTCACTGATTTAAATTATTTTTTGCTTATTTAGTATAATTAAATCATATGCAAAATGATCTTAGTAAAAAGGAAGAGTTGGCTAAATTAAGACATTCATGCGCTCATCTTTTGGCGGCTTCAGTTTTATCTCTCTATCCAAAAGCAAAAATTACCTTAGGACCACCGGTAGATAACGGTTTTTACTATGATATTGACTTCGGGGAGGTAAAAATTTCTCTTGAAGATTTGCCAAAAATTGAAAAGAGAATGAGAGAGATAGTAAAAGATTGGGAAGAATTTAAAAGAATAGAAGTTGATGAGAAAAAAGCCAGAAAATTATATGCCGATAACCCCTATAAACTAGAACTAATCGATGAGATTGCTAAAAAAGGTGAAAAAATTACCCTCTATCAATCGGGCGATTTTATTGACCTTTGTCGAGGAGGTCATGTTGATAAACCAAATAAAAAAATAAAATACTTCAAACTTCTTTCAATCGCTGGCGCTTATTGGCGGCGGGATGAAAAGAATCCGATGTTGACTAGAATATATGGAACTGCCTTTTTTTCCAAGGAAGAATTGGAAAAATATCTTCATCAATTAGAAGAAGCTAAAAAACGTGATCATCGGGTTTTGGGAAGAAAACTCGATCTTTTTCTTCTCGTGCCTGAGGTTGGTGGTGGTTTGCTTCTTTGGACACCAAAAGGCGCTGTGATCAGACGACAGATTGAAAATTTAATTATTAAAGAACAAACCAATAGAGGTTACCTTCATGTTTATACCCCTCATATTGGCAAAAAATCTCTTTGGCAAACATCTGGTCATTGGGATCTTTACCGAGACAAAATGTATTCGCCAATGAAAATCGATAATGATGAATATTTGGTGAAACCAATGAATTGTCCGTTTCACATGATGATTTATAAGTCGAAACAGCGAACTTATAAAGAATTACCTTTGAAAATCGCTGAAATTGCTACAGTTTATCGATATGAAAAACCTGGTGAGCTAAGCGGAATGTTAAGAGTTCGCCATATCACTCAGGATGATTCCCATATCTTTTGCCAACCAAATCAAACAGTAGAGCAATTTTTAGAGGTATTTGATTTGATGCTCTATTATATGAAGATCTTCCACATCAAAGATTATTACCTACGCTTAGGTTTGCGATCACCGAAAGAAAAGTATTTAGGTAACGATCAAATTTGGCAAAAAGCCGAAAAAGAAATGCTAAAAGCCATTAATAAATTAGGAATTAACTATGTCAGAAGCGAAGGTGACGCCGCATTTTACGGGCCAAAATTAGACCTTATTATTCGTGATGCAATTGGTCGAGAATGGCAATGTGGAACAATTCAAATCGATTTTATGTTACCTGAAAGATTTGGTTTGGAGTATATCGATAAAAACGGAAAAAAAGAGAGACCGGTTCTGATCCATCGAGCGCCTCTTGGGTCACTAGAAAGATGGGTAGCCATCCTTATCGAACACTATAACGGAGAATTTCCTCTTTGGCTTTCGCCATTGCAAATCGTCATTTTGCCAATTTCTGATAAATACATCGATTACGCAAAAATCATTGAAAAAAAATTGCAGGCAAACAATTTGCGAACTCTTTTAGATGACAGCAACAATACTCTCTCCTATAAAATCCGCCAATCAACCTTGCAAAAAGTTCCCTATCTGATTATAATAGGGGAAAAGGAGCAAGAGGAAAGAGAAAAAATGATGATTAGTGTTCGGACTAATAAAGGTGAGGATTTAGGTAGAGTGAGTTTTTATCAGTTTCTAGCTCAAATAAAACAACAAATTGAGAATTTTGCCTAAAAACAAGCTTTTTTCAAAAAAAAGATATCTAATTAATCAACAAATAACTGCAAATGTGTTGAGGGTTGTTGATTTTGAAGGAAAAAATTGGGGAGTTATCTCCAGAGATGAGGCCTTAAAAAAAGCTAAAGAGTTAGAGTTAGATTTAGTGTTAGTTGCTCCACAAGCTAATCCGCCAGTGGCAAAGATTATTGACTTTAAGAAATTTTTATACCAAGAAAATAAAAAAGAAAAGAAAAGTAAAAGTGGTCAGAAAGGTGGAACCAAAGATATCAATTTCGGTCTTTTTATCGCCCAAAATGACTTACAACGATTGATTAAAAAGGGACAAGATTTTATTAAAGAAGGTTTTCAGTTAAGACTTAATCTTGTTCTTAAAGGAAGAGAGATCATAAAAAAACAAAGAGGATTTGATATAATTAGTTATTTTATTAACAATTTAGGACCTGTTAAAATTAGTAAACCGCCAAAACTTGAAGGGCAAGTGATTAGAGCGGTTGTTGTTAAGTCAAAATAACATGGCAAAAACAAAAGCAAAAACAAAAAAATCTGTGGCTAAAAGATTTAAACTAACCAAAACCGGAAAGGTTTTATTTAGACAACAGGGATTTAGGCATTTAAGATCAAAGAAATCTAAATCGTGGTTGAGAAGAAAAAAGAAATTGAAAGAACTTGTTGGTCAATATAAAAAGAAAGTATTAAAAATGTTAGCTAAAAAATAATTATGGCAAGAGTCAAATCAGGGATCTTAACCAAAAAAAAACATAAAAAAGTTTTGAAGTTGGCAAAAGGTTATTGGATGTCTCGCCACAAACAGTTTAAGAAAGCGAAAGAAGCAGTGTTACATGCAGGTGAATATGCATTTGCCGGAAGAAAATTAAGAAAAAGAGATTTTCGTCGTCTTTGGATAATTCGCTTAAATGCGGCAGTTTCTCAGCTAGGACTCAAGTATAGTCAATTTATTAAACTCCTTAAAGATAAAAAAATTGACCTTGATCGGAAGGTTCTTTCAAACATCGCTGTTGAATATCCCAAAGTTTTTGAAAAAATCGTTGAGTTTGTAAGAAAATGAAATCCTTCGAGGATTCTTTTTATTTTGTCTTATGAAATTAAAAAAATACTCTAAAAATCTTAATAAAGAAATTTTTCTTAAATTAATTATCATTTTTTCCTCAGTCATTCTCATTCTTTCTTCTATTTTGCCTCTTATTTTCATCAGATAAATATCAACCAATGATTATATAATTCATTTATTATTGGCCGAAATTTATTTATACTTTTTAATATGTATCTATCAATCGATCCTGGTTATGAAAAATTAGGTTACTGCATTTTTAAAATTGATAAAAATTACAATCATCGATTTCACCTAATCACTTCTGGTTTAATCAAAACAAAAAGAGAAGCGATTGAAAACAGATTAGTAATCATTTATGAAAAATTAAAAGAAATTATTGATCGGTATTCGATTAAAAAAATAATTGTTGAGGAAATTTTCTTTTTTAAAAATCAAAAAACAATAGTTAAAGTCTCGATGATTCATGGATTATTGGGGTTGTTGGCTGGACAGAATGATATTGAATTTTGTTATTTGTCACCGCTAGAAATCAAGGAAGCGATCACCGGTTATGGCCGAGCTGATAAAAAAGGTGTAAGAAAAATGCTTTTGCAACAATTAGATTTAGATTTGAAGAATAAAGAAGATGATGAGATTGATGCCATCGCCGGTGGTCTCACCTATGCATTAAAAGACTCAGTTTCCATCACGGAAAAGCCTTGACCTTAGTTTCTCTTCATTAGAATTTTTTGAATTTTGAATATTTAAATCTTATTCACGATCGTGGGCTAATTTTTAAATAATAAACAATAAAAAATTTCTTGAAATCAAACAAAATTTTTTAATTAAAAAATATTAAATAAATTTATTTTTAAAGAAAAGCTAACTGAAAATCTCAACATTTTATACAGCGATTTGGGATCAAAATGTTTTGAAATTTTAAAAAAAGCGATTTACTTCTTTTCATTATTGATTTTTTTTCACGATTGTGGTAAAACTATGTTGTAATGTCTAAACCCTCTCTTAATAATTTGGAGTTAAATAACCTCATTTTAGCTTCTCTTCTTCATGATATTGGCAAATTTATTCAGAGGACAAAAGAGTTTACAGAGAAACACGAACAAATTTCTCAATTTTTTGCCAACGTCTTAACAATAAAAAATTTTTTACCCAATCGCAAGATTATTGATGTTGATCTGATCAATCAGCTAATTGGCACCACTCATCGTCGGGAAAGGAATGAAGTCAAAGAATTAAATGATAAGGAAGAAAGTCAGATGATAAAAAAACTTAAAGAAATTATCAGGAAATCGGACCATTTTTCAGCAAATACCGAAAGATCAATATTAGCAATCGAGAATTTTGACCCATCAGAAGTAAATATCAAGCCAATTTTTAATTATTACCCAAAAACCGCTGTTGAAAAACATTTTTTTTATCATATAAGCTCAATTTATGACTTCAGCGATGAAAAGTTTCTCCCCGAATCATCAATTACTGTTGAAACAAACATCCAATCTTACGGACATCTACTTTCACCTTCTGATCTTGGTCGTTATCTGAAACAATTCCAAAAAATAGCTTCAAAGTTTGATTATTTTCCCTTCTTTCTTTTTATTGAAGAGATGTTTCAATACTTTTTTACAAGAATTCCTGACGATCGCCGTGATTCAAAATTACTCTCAAATTTATTTGATCACTCACGACTAACTGCGCTTTACTCTCACTTGCTTTACTTTAATGATAATGGTGATTATTACTTCCTTCGCTTTGATTTCGAAGGGATTCAGAGATTTATCTTTGATGTGAAAACTAAAAAAGCAAGCCGGATTTTAAGAGGCAGGTCGCTTTTTATTCAGGTTTTGACAGAAATACTTGCTTACGTGTTTCTTAAAGAATTTGGCTACTATCCTCATAATCTTATTTCAAGTGCCGGAGGAAATATCACCATCATCATTCCCAAAGATAGAAAAAGAGAAGAAATTGAAAACTTTTTTGAAAAAAAAGCCCAAGCGATTCTATCATTGTTTAATTTAAATTTGAGGTTGACATTATCTGAGGGTAGTATGTTTAAAATCGACAATTTAAAAAACTTTCTTTCAAATGCAAGGCCGAAACCACTAAAAAACTTGATTTTCCGACTGACTGATATAGTTGATCAGCGATTATATCTTAATTTTACCGATGCTGAGTCATGCCAATTTTGTGAAAAGGAAAAAGGTGTTTTTGAAATCCAAGGAGAGGGCAAAGCTTGTCATTTGTGTTTTTTGGGTTATAAACTATCTGATGTTGTCAGTAAAGATCGGGGTTTATTTTTTGTTGGTCAATCCAAAGATTTGCTTGGAGTGACGATTTTTGATGATTATCAGATATTTTTTGATAAAACTCTCGTTAACCGTTTTCAGCTATTAACCGCTTTTCGATCGATAAGGGCTTTTGAAAATAAAAAGCAAGAATTAGTCAGTTATCCGGTAAAAACTATCTATTATCAGGCTGATTTGCCTGAGAAAGCTGGTCAAGTTATGACATTTGAAGAGATGAATGAAAGTGGTTATTTGGCGGTTGCCAAGGGAGATTTGGATGACTTTGGCGTAATTATCAATCAAATCTATCATAAGAAAACGGAAGAACTTTTTGGAGAGAAATATCTTTTCTCGCGGTTTCTTCATCTTTCCCGACAAACCAATCTTTTCTTTCAAAACTATATGGTAAAAAAAGCCAAAGAGAAGAATCTCTATTTAGTTTTTTCTGGAGGAGATGATTTTATTCTTATTGGCGATTGGCAGAAAGTTTTTGAATTTGTCTTTGATTTCTTTGCCTTTCAAAACTCACCTTTCAAGAAATTTTTCTGTGAAAATCCCAATATTCATCTTTCAATTGGTGTTGAGTTGTTTAAAGAGACAACCCCGATTCTCTCTGTGATTGAAAACGCCGAGGAGCATCTTCATCAGGCAAAAGAGGTTGAAGGTAAGGGATCGATGAGTTTTCTTCACTCAGTCGCCAAACTCGAGGAGTGGTTAAAGATAGATGAATTAAGCAAAAAGATTGATCCCTATGACGAGGAGGATAAACCTCTTATCTCAACCAGCTTCTTTTATAAAATCTATCAAATTGCCGATTATTTTAAAGAACCAAAAGCACACTATGATAAAGCCAATAGTGTTTTTAAAATTTTCTACTACTTTAAGCGCCAAGATTACGACGACAGTGATCAGCGTTTAGAATCATTTATTGATTTTTTCAATAAAATTAGTCAAATGCCACCATCGTCTGATCAAAATTTTGAATATCAGCATCTAAAAACGATTATCAATTTGATTTTGCTTCGAAGAAGAAAGAAAGGGGGTGAGGGGAGATGAACTTTTTAAAGCAAATTGATGGTCAATGGATTGAAAATGTGGAAAAATTAGAAGAGATTGGCGACTTTAATGGGCCAATGCCAGAAAAATCTCAAGTGAGAAAAAATATTGATTTCGTAAAAGCGGCATTAAAATCTCGAGACTATTCAGCAACAGGTATTGAACGGATGATTTATCAACTGAAAATGTGCTCTTTGATGGTTTTATATCAAAAAAGAAGAATTAATGTGTCCCCGGTCTTTTTTGATAGATTGAAGAGCGCAATTAAAGAATTTATTGATGATTTGAAGGAAGTGAATCAACAAAAAAAGCATAAAAGTGATTTGATTAACAAATTGATAAACAGTTTTAAAAATTATCTTAATGCTTTTATTATTATCAGTTATCGAGAACCACGATATGCTCAAAACAACCGTTAAAAAATATCGGATTAAGGTCTTAACCGGCCTACATATTGGCGCCGGTAAAGACAGTTTTGAAATCGGTGGAATGGATAACCCGGTTGTCAAAGACCTTGATGGTATCCCCTATGTCCCTGGTTCATCTTTGAAGGGTAAAATAAGGTTTTTGCTTGAGTGTAAGTATCGGGACAATCAAGAAAAAAAAGCAATGATTCAAGATTTATTTGGCTCTTCGGCCGAGATAGGAGGCAGACCAACGATTCTTTTGATAAGAGATGGGTATGTTGATGAAGAAACAAAAAAATTAATTGAAGAAAAATTGCAAATAGGTGAAGCAATCACTGAAGAGAAGTATGAAGTTTCTCTAAGAAGAATGCCTCCTTCTCCAAGACCGATAGAGAGAGTCCCGAAAAATTATGTTTTTATGGTTGAGGTTGTTTTTCGTTTTTTTGACAATAAGACTATAGAGAAAAGAGATGAGTACATGAAGCTTTTTGAAGAAGGAGTAGAACTTTTAAACAAAGATTATCTAGGTGGATCTGGATCAAGAGGTTATGGGAAAGTTCACATGGAGAAGATAGAGGAAGCGACCAATGATTAACAGTTGGTCCTAAAATTTTTTTATGAACCGTACTTTTATTGTCAAAAAAGCACGGATTGAGACATTGTCCTATATTCACATCAATGGCGCCCAATTTGGAGTCGTAGACTATTTTTATGATAGAGATAAGATTTATCTTGTAAACTGGAAAAGGGTATTCTCATCAAGCATTTCTGATGAAATAAAAAGGCTGATTGATCAAATCTATGGTGATGAACAAGCTGATTTCGAGAGGAT
>JBBILO010000027.1:0-7913 GCA_037444855.1 Candidatus Roizmanbacteria bacterium
ATGCAGTCTTGGATGTCGAGTATCAAAATTTTGCTCTCGAACATGCCAGTCTTTGGTCACCTATCGAAGGAATTGTTACCAGAATTGAAACGCCGATTGCCGGGATCAACATTACACCAGCAAATGCCGAATTTGAAATTGTTAATCCAAAAACTATCTACTTTTCTGCCTCAGCCGACCAAACAGAGGTCGTTAAAATCAAAGAAGAAATGAGGGGAAAAATCACCTTTGATGCTTATCCTGACGAACCAATTATCGGCGAAATTAAAACTATTGGTTTTACTCCAAAAACCGATGAAACCGGGACAGTTTATGAAATTAAGGTTATTTTTAAAACTGATAAAAACCTTAAATTGGGAATGACTGGTGATATCTCATTTGTTGTTAATGAAAAGAAAAATGTCATTGCTCTTCCTCAGACATTAATTAAAAAAGACAAAACTGGCTCATATGTCTATATTAAAGAAAATAATCGAAAAATAAAAAAATACATTATTCCGGGTGAAGACATCGATGGGGAAATAATCATTAAAGATGGATTGAAACCAGGGGATATTTTGGTTAATGAATAAATAAAAATGAATAATGAAAAAAGACAATAGAAATACATTTGAAATACAGTTGAAATACAGTTGAAAGACGATACAAATACATTGAAAAGACTATTATGAATAATTTGATTACCCTTAAAAATGTCTGGAAAACTTACTGCATTGATAATGAGATTGAATTTCATGCCTTAAAAAATATCAATCTTGAGATAAAAGAAAAAGAGTTTATTTCAATAATCGGTCCCTCAGGCTCTGGAAAATCAACTCTGATGCACCTCATTGGCCTTTTAGATCGACCATCAAAAGGAAAGATTGATATTAAAAATCAAGAAGTTTCTCAATTAAAAGATGATCAAATTTCTCTTCTAAGAAATCGGTTCGTTGGTTTTGTTTTTCAGCAGTTTAATCTAATAAATAAATTAACTGTTTTAGAAAATATTCTTTTACCAACCATTTATTCAAGAGAAAAATTATCTTTTGACCCGAAAGAAAGAGCGCAAATGTTAATAAAAAAATTTAATATCGAAGGAAAAGAAAACTCATATTCCAATAAACTTTCTGGCGGACAGCAACAACGAGTGGCCATTGCCCGGGCTCTAATTATGGATCCTGATCTAATTTTAGCTGATGAACCAACTGGTAATCTAGACACAAAAAACGGTCAAATCATCCTTGATCTTTTAGAAAAATTAAATAAAGAGGAGGATAAAACCGTAATCATTGTTACCCATGATCCAGAGATTGCTAAAAGGGCAAACCGAATTATTAAAATTAAAGATGGACAGATTATTTCTGAATAAAATAATTGTTGTCATTCCCAATTTAATCGGGAACCTTTTTCTCTTAATATTGGATTTTAATTAAGATTTCCATAATTATGAGAGTTTACCGCTTACGTGGCAATAACATTAAAAAATTGAAATAAAAAATAAAAACAGATATTAAAATTTAATGCGATGATATTATGATGAATTATTTTCTTTTTATTATTAAATCATCTTTTAATGATCTTTTGAAAAATAAAGTGAGATCGTTTCTAACGACTTTAGGGATTGTCATCGGTGTGACTGCAGTTGTTCTTCTTTTAGCTTTCGGGTTAGGATTAAAAAATTATATTGCTGATCAATTTAATAATTTGGGGAAAAATTTAGTTTTTGTTTTACCTGGTCAAGTATTTAATCGCTCTGGAGGCTTCTCGGGACTTCGTTCATCCATGAGTTTTGATGAAAGGGATTATCAAAATCTTAAAAGGACAAAGCATCAAGTTGCTGTCGTCCCCATCTTTCAAAAATCTGGTTTATTTCAAGCCGAAGGAAAAACAGAACAAGGTTCTCTTTATGGCACAAGCGCTGAGATTTTTTTAGTTCGTAATCTAAACCCTCAATATGGTGAAACTTTTGAAGAAAAAGATTTAATAAAAAAAGCCAAAGTTGCTGTTTTAGGACCGGAAATTGCCAGAAAGCTTTACGGAAGCGAAGAAGACGCTCTTGGAAAAAAAATAAAAATTGAAGAACAAACATTTAGAGTGATTGGTGTTTTGGAAACAAAAGGTGGTGGAGGGTTGGGAGGACCTAATCTTGATACTTTTGTTTATGTTCCTTACCGGACATTATTCGGTATCACGGGAAAGAAAGATTTTAACACCTTTTTATTGAAGGCTACATCAGAGGATGAAATTCCACTTTTGAAAAAAGAAATTGAAGAGATTATGCTCAAAAGATATAAAGAAGATGATTTTTCTATCGCTGACGCTAAAGAGATATTGTCCACAATCCAATCAATTTTTTCCATTTTGAATATGGTTTTAGTCGGAATTGGAGCTATCAGTTTGATTGTTGGCGGTATTGGCATTATGAACATTATGTATGTTTCGGTAACCGAGCGAACAAGAGAGATTGGGATAAGACGGGCGATTGGCGCTTTAGAAAAAGATATTCTATATCAGTTTTTAGCCGAATCGGTCATCCTTTCTTTAATGGGCGGATTAATTGGGTTAGCAATTTCTCATGTAGTCGTTTTATTGGTTAGAAAATTCTTCCCAGCGGAAATTAATTTTTTGTCAATGTTCTTAGCGGTTTTTGTTTCATCAGCAATTGGGATATTTTTCGGAGTTTTCCCGGCGAGAAAAGCGGCTAAACTTTCACCGATTGAAGCGATAAGATATGAGTAACAAGGACAAAATCACAAATTCCAAACAAAACATTTATCTCCAATAAACTATTTTAATCAATATTTTGATAATTAATAAAAATAATTCTAAATTTTAAATTATCAATTTTAAATAATTTTTAATTTTTAATTGCAAATCTACATTTTGATTTTTGAACTTTAAATTTAGTACTATGTTTAATTTTATGCTATACTTTAATTTTATTAATGGCTTTTGACTATGAATCTAGGAGAATTTATTAACTCAGTTACAAATTCTCAATTAGCTCCAGTTTTTCTCTTCATTATTGCCTTTACTGAATCATCATTTTTTCCCATACCTCCAGATACAATTCAAATACCACTATCGCTAGTTAACCCAAAATTATCATTCATTTATGCTACAATCTCCACAGTCTCTTCGGTGTTGGGTGGAGTATTTGGTTATTTTGTTGGCAACAAGGGAGGCAAACCAATCGTTAATCGAATTATCCCCGATGAAAAACTCTACAAGGTAAAACTTTTGTACCAAAAATATGATGTCTGGGCGATATTTATCGCTGGCTTTTCACCAATTCCTTATAAAATCTTTACGCTTTCCGCCGGTCTTTTTGATTTGAATTTCAAGCGATTTGTCATTGCCTCTTTTATTGGTCGGGGAAGTCGTTTTTTCCTTGTAGCGACATTAATTTTTATCTTTGGTGATGCGATCAAAAATTTCCTTGACAAATATCTTGAGCTAGCAATAATTGGATTCACCATCCTTCTCATAGTCGGCTTCTTTGCTATTAATAAATTCCTTCAAAAAAAGGCTTAAAAAAGGCATAAAAGAGTGAAAAGTTTTACAAATATAAAAGCGCGAAGAATGTGAATGAGTCAAGATCTAAATTGCTTAAAGTTACGAAGGAACCCCGCTAGGGTTCCACGATACAAATTCCAAGTTCTACATCCAAAAGTGACTCTGTTTAAGTTCTACGTCCCATTATCGTCCAAGTCTCTGTCTCATCTGATCTTGCATCTGTTGTAAATCAAAGAAACTCACATCCGCCGGTGGAGTAAAAATCGAATCATCAACTACCGTTGGTTCACAGTTATATTGATATTTTAGAAATTCATTTGAACCAAAAACGTTCGTATTGTTATTCACCTCCTCACCCGATTGCTCAAAATAATTTTTATCGAAACAGGTCTTTGTTCCTTTTTTCTCTTCACTCCAAATCCAAGTGCAATTATCGACAACAAGCATACTTCCTTTTTTACCATCATTGACAACGTCCATATAGGCTCTTCCACTCTTAGCATAAATTGTTCCTTCTGATCTATCAGTTTTGTAATAACACTTAAAAGGAGTTGATTTTTTTATTACATCCATTAGTGAACCAGTAAAGCCTGTTTCTTTTTTCTCTTGTTGTCTTTCTTGTTGTTGTTGTCTAACTCCTTGTGGTGAAATCGTCCCTTTTCTTGCTTGAGTCAAATAAAACACTCCGCCAGCAACTAATACAACAGCAATAATTGGAAAAAATTTTTTCATAAATAATAAATAACTAATAAGTTTTTTGCAAAATTAACAGTATCATTTAAATCAAAAAAAATCAAGAACAATTTTTAGGCAATATTTTAATCATTAATGAAGAGACTAAGAAAGCGTCATTTGAAGCCCAAATAAAGTTAGAATCGAAATGGTATTCTTAATTTGTTAATTTTTATTGATAAATATTATCTCATTGATTATTGAATGAAAATTAATTATTAATTATTCCACGTTCTATGTTCCACAATCCACTTTAAAGTTTTAGACGTCTCATGTTTAATGTTCTATAATTATGCTATTATGTTGATCTCAATCATCATTCCTACTTTATCCAACACCACAGGATTAAAAAAACTTCTTTTATATCTCGATCGTTTTCCGTATCAAATCATCGTTGTCGATAACCAACCAACTGATGAAAAAAAACAACTAATTAGAAATTTAAAAAACAAAAATCTTATTTATCTTCCTCAACCAAAAAATAAAGGTTTTGCCAAAGCGGTTAATTTAGGATTGCAACAGGCGATCGGGGAGTGGCTTTTGATTCTAAATGATGATATTAATTTTGAAATTAAAAATTTAAAATTTAAAATTCAAAATCCCCAAGGGACCCCTTCGGGATTAAAAATTAAAAACTTTACTAATCCTTTTTTAGAACTAATCAATTTTGCCAAGAAAAATAATCTCGTCGCTGTTTCACCGATTCTTATTAATCCCGATTGCCAAATAGAAAACCTTGGCTATCAAGTTTTTCCATATGGTAAAGTAAAATTAATTAATGATTTTAAAGTTTTGGCCTTAGAATTTAAAAATTCGAATTTGTTTAGAATTTCGGATTTAGAGTTTAGGATTTCATCTCTTGACGGTCTCACCGCTGCCTGTTTACTAATCAAAAAGTCTGTTTTTGATAAGGTCGGTCGTTTTGATGAACGATTTTTTGCCTATCTTGAAGATGTTGATTTATTTTTAACTCTTAAAGAAAAAGGCTATCGTTTTTTTATTCATCCTCAAATAGCAGTCATTCATCAACAGATGACTACCGGTAAAAATTTAGGTTGGTTTAAAAACTGGCTTGATTTTAAAAACTGGATTTTGCTAATTATAAAACATCCAAAAAAATTCCGATTTGATTATCGTCTTTTTATTGAGAGATTAAGGAATTTTTATGGTATAATAAAATATTTAATTAAATAAAAAATATGTTCTTATCTCTTTGGCTGACGTCTAACAATCAAACGATTAACGAAATAATCAAGACACTCGCAAATGAAGAAAAAACACCCATTTTCTCTTCCCACATTACTCTTATTAATCAGATTAATCTTGGAAAAAAGAAAGAATCAGAGATAAAAAAAACTCTTGAAGATTTATCAAAATCAATAAAACCTCTCTTTCCTTTAACTTTAACAACAAAAGCGGTTGAAATATCAGAGAGCTTTACCAAAACCCTTTTTATCACATTTCAACCTGATCAAAAATTGCTTGAAATCAGAAAAATCGCTCAAGAGGTCTTGTTAAAAAATTCTTTCTCTCAGTTTAATAAAAATTTTTCCCCCCATCTTTCACTCATTTACAAGCACATTCTTCAAGAGAGAAAAATCGAACTTAAAGAAAAAGTCTCAAAAAAGTTGCCTAAAAGAATATCTTTTAATCATCTACTGGCAATCAAAGAAGAAAAACCGATTGAAAAACCTGAGGATGTCAAAAATTGGGAATATATAAAAGTCTAATATTTACTATGGTAGAGCTATTACCTCTCTCACCCAATATTGGCCCAAAATTTGAAGAAATAAGTGAGATGTCTGATATTACAAACAATTGGGGTTATTATCAATGGCTAAATGGACCTTCACTAACCCAGTATCTTCAATCATCAGAAAGAGAATTTATTAAACCGTGGGGAATTCAGGGATATTTTCAATTACCGATTAATCCAATACCCTATGACGGTTCATTCCCAATAGGTATAAGAGTTGGATATGCAAGGATTACAAGTAAAAATAGGACAAATCAAAACTATCATTTGCATCCTTATTCTCCAGAGGTTCTTTTCTTGTTTCGTGCCCAAGGTGAGGCTTATTTTGTTGCCAATGGAAAAGAATACCCACTGCCCATGGGTCCGTCAGTTGTTGTCGTTCCGCCAGGTGTCCCTCATGATATTGAAGTTTCGGGAACTCTCTACACGATGGATGTTAAAAATTTTGATACTCATAGAAAAGATGGATTAAGTAGGGATAGATTGGAAGAGCAAAATAATAATGGACCTAATTTTAATCTTATTAGAACAGGTCCTGTTTTTGTTGATGCTCTTTCCCATGGAGTTCCGGTAGTTTACAATCCAAATGAAGAAAGTCTCCTAGAGCTAGCCCAGATGGGTTACAATTGCGGCTGGCTTGTTTTAATTCACCCAAGTAAAAAAATACAATCTTATCATTTCGAAAAAATAAAAGTAACCGACAGGGCATTGATGAAGCAATATAATAGCCAACAACACTCCTCTCTCATCCCAGCCCTTTTCATTGCCGATTTTGACCTGACTTTAAGTCAATGAGTTAAAAATTTTCAATTATTTACTCAACTAACTTCAGATTTACCTGATTTTAACTAAGTTCAACCTTTACACTCTTTTACACCTTCACACCTTCACATTTTTACACTTTTTTACACCTTTAAACCTTACACTTTTACATTTTCCCACCTTTATCCTAAAATAATAAAATGACAACTTATTTATTTATTGATGGAACAGATCTCTATGCAGCTTAGATGAATTATTGGGTATGGAAAATTATCTAAAATTTTATTCATTTATTAAAGAAATCGTAAAAAATAAAATATATAGAATTGAATCATAAAAAAATAATTGGAGAAATATAAAAAACCCTGAGATGTATTAATCTCGGGTGGGTCAATATAATAATACATCTTTTTCTTTTTTTCAATTTATAAAAACGGAATTGATATCTCAGTCTTTGTACTTCAGTAGCTAAAAACAGCTAATTTTTGATAAAATAAACAAATGTCAAATAATTATTCTGATTCTTCCGAAGAATTTCTTTTAAATTTTTTTAATCAACCCCAATCTCAAAAACATAAGGAAATTAAAAAAATTTTATCAAACAATCCATCTTGGCCAATTATGTATCACCTTCATCCCCAACGAGAGTTTCTCTTAGCTTGGTACCCTTTTAAAAGAAACTCAGTTTTACTGGAAATAGGCGCTGGCTGCGGAGCTTTAACAGGGTTATTTTGTGAAAAAGTAAAAATGGTGTATGCTAATGAATTATCAAAAGAAAGAGCAGAGGTAATCAAGAAAAGATACGCTGATAAAAAAAACTTAATCGTTACCGCAAAAAATTTTAACGAAGAAAAAATTAAAATTAAATTTGATTACATTACCCTCATTGGAGTATTAGAATATCAAGGCCGATATACAATAATAGAAAGCGATGACATAAATGATCCCTATGTAAACTTTCTTAAAAAAGTAAAAAGTTTTTTGAAGAAAAATGGAGTTATCCTTTTAGCGATTGAAAATAAACTAGGGCTAAAATATCTAGCCGGATCAAAAGAAGATCATTATGGAATATTTGGTGAATCCATAAACAATTATCCTCATTATGATGGAATAAAAACTTTTTCAAAAACTGAAATAGTTGAGATTATTAACAAAGCGGGTTTTA
>JBBILO010000028.1:0-7627 GCA_037444855.1 Candidatus Roizmanbacteria bacterium
GATAATAATTCTTTTAAGAAAATTAAAGTTGGTGTTTTTATTGATGATTCAAATTTATTTTATGGAGCAAAAAAATCTGGTTGGCGGATTGATTTGAAAAAATTAAAGAAATATTTTGAAAACGAATTTTGTCACGTTATTTTTATGAAGTATTTTGTTGCTTTACCCGAAGAAAAAGATAGCGCTTACAAAAAAAGTCTTAGTTATTTAGATAAAATAAAAAATATTGTTGAAATAAATACTAAACCATTAAAGTATATTCCAACAGAAAAAGGTATCATTAAAAAAGGTAATGTTGATGTTGAGATAACAATCAGCGCTCTTGATACCAAAGATCAATATGATGTGGCAATAATTTTATCTGGAGATAGCGATTTTTTTTCGTTAAGAGAGAAACTGCTTTCCATTGGTAAAAAGGTTATGTTCTTAGCTTACAAGAAAAATCTTTCTTTTGAGTTAAAAAGCGGAAAATATCTTTTTATTGAAAAAATAAGAGAGCAAATTGAGTTAAATAAAAAAACAACCCCTCAACTAAGGAGGGGACTGTTACTGAAATTATTGTACAAAAAAGAAAGTTATTTGTCAAGAGAAAATGAGATGGTAGGTTGGTTTCCTATTCCCGAAGAAGAGTTACCTCTTAAATTACCTTATGTCAAATCGTATGAGCCAACAGAAACCGGGGAATCGCCTTTGTCTAAAATTCCTCAATTTGTTAATACTAAATGTCCAAACTGTGGTGGACTGGCGAAAAGAGAAACGGATACGATGCCTAATTGGGCGGGATCGTGTTGGTACTTTTTAGCATTTTCTTTTTGGAAAAAAGAAAAAAATTATCAAAATGCCATCACCGCAAAAGCAGGGATCCAAGAGAATATAGATTCCCGTTTTCACGGGAATGACAATAATGTGAGTCTTGAAAATTCAAAATTGTTTAGAGCTTGGAATTTAGACTTTAGGAATTTAATTGATGAGTGGTTACCGGTAGATTGGTATTTAGGTGGGGCAGAGCATGCTGTCCTTCATCTTTTATACTCTCGTTTTTGGGTGAAGGCTCTTTATGATTTAGGTCTTTTATCCTTTAAAGAACCTTTTTTGCGCCTGCGAAATGTGGGAATGGTTTTAGCTGAGGATCATCGAAAGATGAGTAAAAGTTTTGGTAATGTTATTAATCCTGATGATGTCGTTGCCGAATATGGAGCTGATACTTTACGTCTGTATGAAATGTTTATGGCGCCTTTTAATCAGGAGATTGCCTGGTCAACGAGCGCCCTACAAGGATGTTATCGGTTTTTAAAAAGAGTGTGGGAAGTTTATGAAAAATATAACAAAAAACATAAGACGATAATTGAAGATAAAAAATTATTGATTAAATTAAATAAAACAATCAAAAAAGTAACAGAAGATATCAAACAGTTGAAGTTTAATACGGCGATTGCAGCGATGATGGAGTTTTTAAATGCGTGGGAGAAAACGTGGAACTTAGAACGTAGAACGTTAAGCATTGCAAATGCTAAAAAATTTTTACAAATTTTAGCCCCATTTGCACCTTTTATTACCGAAGAAATTTGGAGAAACGTTTTTCATGAAAAAAACTCAATCCATATATCTTCTTGGCCAAGAGGAGAAGAAAATATTGAGGAAGAGATTATTTTGCCAATTCAGGTGAACGGAAAGGTGAGAGGAACAATTAAGATGAAACATGAAATATTAAACATGCAACATGAAGTTGAAAAAAAAGCTTTAGAAAATGAGAAGATTAGGAAGTATTTAGAGGGAAAACAATATAAAATTATTTATGTAAAAGGGAAAATTGTAAATTTTGTTGTTTTATGAATGAAAGATTAGATTTAACAAAAAGGGAAGTTTGGGCACCGAATTTTTAGGAGAATTAGCTCATCATTTTGGTTTTCAAGCGGATGACAATTTTAAACAAGCTTTACTCATTTTATAAAGAAATAGTGGCACAGGCTAAAATCACTAATTATTTACCATTATTGGCGATAGGTTTTTTTAATCAGTGGCAACCACCACTAAAACGGTTAGAGAAAAATAAGATTAAATAATATCTTTGCCGATTAATTATCGCTTGGTGGCATGATCTCTTAATTGCAGAAATTTTTTTGCTTCATAATGTTAGCATTTTTTAATTTATAAGTTTTATTTCCTTTTTTATCTTATTAAGGTTGTTTGAATTTCCGGGGACACTCTTTGTTCAAAGACTGTCTTTTATAAAGATAATCTTTTAATAAAGATCGCTATTGATTTTTTTGAAAAAAAAGATAAATTTAAATTATGAGACTAAAAGTTGGCCTTAATGGTTTTGGTCGGATTGGTCGGGTTTTTACAAGAATTGCGTTAAAAAAAGATTCTTTTGATATTGTTGTTATTAACACGAGAAAAACTTCTTCATCAATGATGGCTTATCTTTTGCAATATGACTCAGTTTATCGCCGTTTTGAAAAAGAGGTTTTTTATGATAGCGAGGGATTGATTGTTGATGGAAAAAAAATTATTACTACGCAGATTGCTGAGATTGATCAGCTTGATTGGTCCAAGTATGGCGTTGATATCGTTGTTGATGCTACTGGGGTGTACACTAAGATGGAAGAATTAAAGAAACATCTCAAAGGAACGGTGAAGAAAGTAATTCTGACGGCACCAGCAAAAGATGAAGTGACACCGACATTAGTTTTAGGAGTCAATGATGACACTTTTGATTTTAAAAACAATTCAGTGATTTCGATGGCTTCTTGTACCACTAATTGCGCCGCGCCGATGTTTAAAATTTTAGACGAAAATTTTAAAATTATTTCTGGATTTTTAACAACGACCCATGCTTATACCAACTCCCAAAATTTAGTTGACGACTCAGGTAAAAGACCTGATCGAGCTCGGGCAGCGGCGATTAACATCATTCCCTCAACGACTGGAGCAGCCAAAGCCGTTGCTCGTGCCCTTCCCTCTTTAAAAGGAAAAATTGATGGTATGTCTTTGCGTGTTCCAGTGCCAACGGTTTCTTTTACTGATGTTTCAGCCGTTGTTGAAAAATCAACGTCTGTGGATGAAGTTAATCAATTATTCAAAAAATATAGCCAAGAAAAGATGAAGGGGATTTTAGCTTATGAAGATCAAATCTTAGTCTCATCAGATTATATTGGTCATTCAGCTTCTTGCATTTTTGACGCGAATTATACTAAAGTTATTGGAGGTAGTCTAATCAAGATTTTTGGCTGGTATGATAATGAATGGGGGTACTCGACGAGATTAGTTGAACTGGTTGAATTAGTTAAAACTAGATTAAACTAGTTAAAATTAGTTAAAATTAGTTGAAATCGGTTTGAATCAGTTGAAATTATTTGAAATCAGTTAAAAATAATAAAAAATAAATAATAAATTTTAATCAATATTTTAAAAAATTAATATTTAATTAATATTTAAAAAATTAAAGGTTTGAAGGTAAAAAAGTTCTAGGTTCCACGTTATACGTTACACTTTAAAGTGTTAGAAATTAGATGTTAGACGTTAGACGTTTATGTTACATTTCATCGATGAAGTTGATATCAAAAATAAACGGGTTCTTCTTCGGGTTGATTTTAACGTTTCATTAAATCAAGATCATACAATTGCCAATGACGAGAGAATTCGTCAGGCAGTACCAACGATAAGATTTTTATTAGAGAAAAACAACCAATTGATTATTCTCTCTCATCTTGATCGACCAAAAGGTTTTGATCCGAGTCTTTCTTTAAGATCAGTCATTGAGCGATTAAGATCTTTTTTAACAGAGGTAAACATTGGTTTGTACTCAACTATCGACGATTTGAAAAAAGGAGAAGAGCCGATAAAGTTTTTAGAAAACATTCGCTTTTTTCCTCAGGAAAAAAATTATTCGACTTTATTTGCCAAAGAGTTAGCTTCATTAGCCGATGTATTTGTCAATGACGCTTTTGGAGTTTGCCATCGTGCTGATACTTCGATTATCGGACCACCAAGATTTATTCCTGCTTACGGTGGTTTGCTTTTGAAAAAAGAAATAACTATGATTGAAAAAATTATTAAAAGTCCAACTAAACCGGTAGCGGCAATTGTTGGAGGAGCAAAAATTTCAACCAAGATTGGTTTGCTTGAACGACTAGTAAAAATCGTTGATTATCTTATCGTTGGTGGAGGATTGGCAAATACTTTTTTATGTGCGCAGGGGGTAAATATCGGTGATAGTTTATGCGAATATGAGTCTTCGGAAACCGCCAGAAGATTTTTAGCAAAACAAAGAGGAGAAAAACCAGAGATTGTTTTACCTGAAGATGTTTACGTTGCTGAAAGCAAAGAGAGTCAATCGGCAAAATTAACCAAAATTGAGAATATTCCATCGGGTTACTCGATATTTGATATTGGGCCGGAGACGATGGCAAAAATTGGTCAGATACTCGCAAGAGCAAAAACGATTATTTGGAATGGTCCTATTGGTTATTTTGAAAACCCGGTTTTTCGGCAAGGAACAGACTTCATTTATTACTCAATTGCAAAAAACGAAGAAGCGATTTCATTAGTTGGTGGTGGTGATACTTTGGCAGCGATTTCAAAAAAAGAGTATTTGGACAAAATTACTCATATTTCAACCGGTGGGGGAGCAATGCTTGAGTTTATTGAAAAAGGTACTTTACCGGGGATTGAGGCGTTAAAGTCGCCTAACAACTAACGTTTAACTTTTAACACCTCAATGTCCAACATTCGTTCGGTTCCGGGGCTTGGATTCGAACCAAGATAAACGGGTTCAGAGCCCGTTGTCCTACCAGTTAGACGACCCCGGAAGATAAGATAATTATAACACCTTAGAATAGGATTTTTTCTCTCTTATATTTTCAAAAACTCCTTCACTCCGCGGATGCCGATAATGATTAAAGAGGAATAGAAACTTAAGATAAATAAAATATTTATAGAAATCGGTTGTAATTTAAAAACTTGACTGAAGAGAGGAAGATAGATTAAGAAAGGATGAATGACAAAAGGAAAAATAAAGGCAGCAATAAAAACTGGGTGAAAAAGAAGTCGAAAATTTGGAATGATATGACGGTGGGAAAGAAAAAGATCAATGAGGATGATTTGTTGAATGAAGACAGTTGCTGTAAAAACAGCGGTGAGGTTTGGTTTGAAAATAGCAATAAAAGAAATAAAAATAAACATTAAAAAGCCAACAGAAAAAATATAATAAAAATCAATTTTATCCAAAACTGTCATCGTTTTTCTTGGTGGTTTTTCTAAGATTTTTTTATCATCGGGAGAAAAGGCTAAAGAGATTGCCGGTAGACCGTCTGTCGCAATGTTGATATATAAAAGTTGGATTGGGGTTAGTATCGGCCAGTTGAAAAGAAGAGCGGTAATAATGTAAAAAACCTCGCTGATATTACAAGCCAAAAGATACTTAATCGCATTTTTGATATGAATAAAGATATTTCTTCCTTGCTCAATCGCCGAAACTAAAGTGGCAAAGTTATCGTCGGTAATAACGATATGAGCGGTATCTTTAGCGACATCAGTGCCAGTTTTTCCCATAGCCACCCCGCAGTCTGCTTGTTTTAAAGCCAAGACATCATTGACGCCATCACCAGTAACAGCGACTACCTCGCCTAATTTTTGATAAAGTTTTACCAAGCGATATTTATCCTCGGGATTGGTTCGGGCAAAAATTTTGGTTTTTGGTAAAATTTTTAACAACCCTTCATCTGAATATTCTCTTAAAATTTTTCCTGTTAAGATATCTTCACCTTTTGTAATAATTCCGGCTTCAAGACCGATTGCTTCAGCAGTTAGCTCATTGTCTCCAGTAATCATTACCACCTTAATTCCAGCTATTTTTGCCTTCTCAACAGCTTCTTTAACTTCAACACGGATTGGGTCGGCAATCCCGACGAACCCTAAAAATACCTGATTTTCTTCCAAAGATTTTTTATCAGGTTTTTTATAAGAAAATGCAATCATTCGCAACCCTTTTTGAGCAAAAGATTCAAATTCTTGTTCAATTTTTTTTCGCCAGGTTGGTGTTAATGGTTTCACTTCTTCTCCAATTTGAATTGAATTTGAGATGGATAAAACAGATTCTGGCGCTCCTTTGGTTAAAATCCATTCTTGATGGCCTTTTTTAACATAAACAGTCATTCTTTTAGTTTGGGCATTAAAAGGAATTTCATCAATGAGTTTCCATTGTTGACGATCATTTTCATACGAAATCCCCAAATCATTAGTGAGTAAAAGAAGCGCTCCTTCTGTCGTATCACCGACAACATCAAATTCTTTTCCATGATCAACTTTTTTGACTAATGAGGCAGTGGAGCAAAGATTGCTTGCTAAAATCATTTTTTGAAAAGGATGATTAGAAGAATGAGGTGGATTTTTGACATCATAAAGTTTTTCATCGACCCAGATTTTTTGAACGCGCAT
Source organism: Candidatus Roizmanbacteria bacterium (assembly GCA_037444855.1). Lineage (GTDB taxonomy): Bacteria > Patescibacteriota > Microgenomatia > UBA1406 > GWC2-37-13 > JBBILO01. Next base: position 6,439 of record JBBILO010000028.1, read on the forward strand.
CTCATTTGTGGTTAAAGTTCCGGTTTTATCGGTGGCAATAAGAGTCAGCGAACCCATGGTTTCAATGGCGTTTAGTTTTTTGACAATCGTTTTTCTTTTGGCCATTCGCTCAACCCCGATTGATAAGATAATTGTCATCACTGCCGGCAAACCTTCAGGAACAGCGGCGACTGCCAAAGAAACGGCCAAAATAAAACTTTCCAAAGTATTTTTTTCCTTGACAAAAGAAAGAATAAAAACAACAATTGAAGCGGTAATACCAAGAATGCCGATTTGCTTGGTAAAAGTTTCTAATTTTTTCTGAAGCGGAGTTTTGACTTCTTTTATTTCTTTTAAGCTTTTGGCAATTTGACCAAAGCGAGTTTGATCACCGGTGGCGATTACTTTGGCGTATGCTCGTCCCTTAGCAACAGTTGTTCCAGCAAAAATTTTGTTATTCTCTTCATCGACTTCATTTTTTACTACCGGCAATGATTCTCCAGTTAAAGCCGCCTCATTAACTTCAAAATGGGTAGTTTGTAAAAGCTGACAGTCGGCCGGAATTCTTGCTCCTTCCTCAAAATAGACAATATCACCTGGGACTAATTCACGACTATCGATTTCTACTTCTTTTTTATCCCTGATTGCTCTGACTTTCGTAATGGTCATTTTTTTTAAAGATGAAAGAGATTTTTCTGCTTGGTATTCCTGATAAAGACCAAAAAAGGCATTTAAGATAACAATGGCTAATATAAATATCGCATCCAATAATTCACCGATAAAAAAAGAAACACCAGCGGCAGCTAAAAGAAGAAGAATCAGAAAGTTGTTGAATTGAGAAAGAAAAGACTTAAGAAGAGTAAAACGTTTTTCTTCTTTAATTTCATTTTTACCGTATTTAGTAAGCAGTTTATTTACTTGGTGAGAAGTTAAAGATAAATGAATAATCTTTTCTCTATCCATAAACTAATTATATAATATAAATATATAATTCATACAGTTAAATTTGAAAGAAATTTTAAAGACCCTCAACAATAATAGATATATTAACTATGTTATTTTTTAATGATATATAAATCTAAAATCTCAAATTATAAAATAAAAAAAATTATTAATTATTTTTGTCTTTATTTAACCCCCACTCAAAGATCAAAAATAAGAAATATTTCAAGAGAATTAATAGATATTATTCTTTATTTAAAAAAATAAT
>JBBILO010000029.1:0-7253 GCA_037444855.1 Candidatus Roizmanbacteria bacterium
TGGTTAAGATCTTGACGAGGTTGGTTTCTGGAATCAAGATAGGCTCGATTGGTATACAAACGGGCAGAGGCAACTCCTGGTGGAATCACTACTTTTAATCTTACCTCAACTGGTTTTGGAGTTGGTGCTGGTCTTAGACAACGAAGTCTTATCTCTTGGAAAATTGATTGTTCTTTTTCTAAATTAACCGAAACCTCTTTAATATCTGATTCCTGCTGATAACCTGGTTCACATCTATACTTTACCCAATATCTAGCACCTCTATCAGCCGTTAAGAAATAGTTTTCTGGATAAGTAAAGACATAGATGGGAGAAAGAGCACTAGTGGCCTTTGAAGGATTGGGTTGTAATTCAAGAGCTTGGTTAAGATCTTGACGAGGTTGGTTTCTGGAATCAAGATAGGCTCGATTGGTATACAAACGGGCAGAGGCAACTCCTGGTGGAATCACTACTTTTAATCTTACCTCAACTGGTTTTGGAGTTGGTGTTGGTGTTTTAGTTGGTGCTGGTGTTTGAGTTGGTGTTGATTTTTGACAATTGTATTCAAAATTTAAATCAAGCATTGAAGAATTATTGAATGGCAATGACAATGGTAACAGCGTCTCTGTTTGATCATCTTCAAAAGAAAGAAAAGCATGAACCTCTTGAGGCGTAATTTGTGAGTCAAAATCAAATTGGTCCTCAATTACTGTAGAAAATTCACTAAGATTTAAATTAACTACTTCTATCAGCGAATCACTATTATTTGGTTTTAGAAAAATTGAAAGATTTTTTAAGTTGATTGTCTCGTTCTCACAATTTATGAACTTTAAAGTTGATTTATATGATATTACAGTTCGCTTCTTTTTACTATCAACAGTTTCTAGAGACGGCATAGGTACAGTAATAGATTGTCTTGAACTCTCTGTAGGTGAAGGAGTTCTAATTGCATAATTGTTAATGGTTGGATTTATTTGCTTAGGCAAAGTTACTCTCAAAGTTGGTTGAATCACAGGAGTTAAAATTTTATTTCGATTTAAAGAAGAAGTTAGTGTTGATGGTTTAGTTGGTATTTGAGTTAGTGTTGGTGGTTTAGTTGGTGTTAGTGTTTGAGTTGGTATTGGTGTTTTAGTTGGTGTTGGAGTTCGTGTTTTAGTTGGTGTTGGTGGAAAATGTTGTACTGGCGATTCAATTTTTTGTTCAAGCTCATAACACCAAACAGCGCTATTTTTTTTACAGATTTGATAACCCACTGGACAAGAAAAACTTGAATCAGTGCAACTTCTAATTATTTGGGGAGATACATTAGAAGGACAGGTAACTAAATTAGTGCAAATACCTTGATTTCCTTGGCAACCACCTGTACATTCATTAATTGCTAAATCAACTTGTGGTACAGGTGATATAGACTCGGATCCAATCTGACAGCTGCGGCAACTGACACAACTAGGTTTTTCGACTACCTGATTATTACTGCAAACTTTGTCGATAATTACATAACGTGCTCTATTGGTATCACAATCCATTCTAATATTTGGTTGTATTATATAGCCGTTTGGCTTACCACAACAAATACCTCGACATGAAGACAAAGTTATTTGAGGGGTGACACCGTTAACATTCAAAAGTATTGACTTACCAGTAGATGGTCCACATTCGGTTCGAAAATCATAAGCAAAAAGTTGGTACACAGCGCTAGGATCGATTTCTTCTTCCATTCTGACTTGAAAACTGCACTTTCTCCCGCTACATGTCCCACTTTCCATTCCTATCGGCCAACCACCATTTTTACTCAAACCGCAAGCCATTGTATATTGATTTACAATTACTCCACTTACTTGACAAGTAAAAATTTGTCCAGGATTAATAGAATTAGGTGAATACGTTAACGTCTCAACTGTGCTACATCCCGCTGCCTTGGGCAATACATTTTTTGAGTTTTTAGTAAAAAAAGAAGAAATCAGGGAAGTTACTCCCATCACAATTATCCCCCCAATAGCAATTATTGTGGAAATTTCACCCCTTTGTCTAAACATTTTAACTTATTTTATTTTTATACATAAACTATAACAAAAATGCTCAATTAATTAAATAATTCTTATAAAAATATTCTTTTTTTAAAATAGACCTTTAATATTTTTTATTGCGGCAAGAAAAGATTATTGGTTTTCAATCAATTCTAAATTTATTATATAATTTACTAGTTTAGATTGAAAAAAATCAAAAGTAAAATTAATCAATGAGTGGTAAACCCTTGATTTGCGTTTAAGTCTTAGAAAAGAATTACGGGAAGTATTTTATCAAAAAAATTCCCGTGAGATAAATATTTCTTAAATTTATTTTTATAAAAAGGTCTTGTTTATCCTCAATGCGAAACCCTCCCAATGATCAAGATAATATATCAGTAAGAAGTTGTCTGTTTTTAAAACAATCATCAAAAATGATTATATACCACGTGAAAGAACATTGAATTAAGAGTCTAAAATTAAAAATTCTGTGAACCAAATATTTGAATTCAGACCAATATAAACACTTATCTTAAAATTTAATGCTTTATAGAGATTAATTAAAAATAATTTTTCTCCCTATTAGTTTTATACAACGATAAGGAAAATTATTTCTAACATCCCTTAAGTTTAAAAAGTAATTATTCCTATAATTTTTTTTAGTATAAATTTTTTATAATTTTGTTAAATTCAATCAATTATTATTACTTATTTATTACTTTATCTTGTACACAACTTATTTTTAATATAATTTAACTTTAATAAGAATACCTTTCTTTAAATTACCATCTAAGATTAAAAAATCGTTTACAAACTAAATTTCTAATATCTTAATCTTACCTTTTCATATCCATTCCAATCATCGTTAATTAATCCTTGATATTGACCGGTACACCAAATCAAAGGTAGTTCTGAATGATAATTGCCAATGAATTGCGGTCGAAAATTATCAAATGAAGAATTCTTGGTAATTGATTGGTTTTTAAACCAATAATTTTTTTCCTTATTAAACACCCATTCTTCTATTTCTAATTTATTTCTTTGTTTACTAATAATAATCCGATCACTATTTTGTGGATCAAAAACCCCTCCTCCGGAGAAAAAATGATTATGATTATATAAAAGTTTAGAACTACTAATTAATTCATCTCGCCATCCATTTTTCTGCCAACGAATAATTCTTAACTGATGATTGGGATCGCTGTTGTAAGTATAGAAAATTAAAGGATTGTTCTCTTTGTCAACAATCACATCCCAAATATAGGCAGGTTTATCTTTTGTTTCTAAAACTAATGTTTGATCACTATCATTGATTGGTAGAGATAATTTTTGTCCATTTTTATTCATCCAACTTTCACCTCCATCATGACTAAAGGCATAGTATAAATTAAATTTCGGTGGGTAACCTTCCTGACCTAAATTCCAAGCTAAATGAAGAGTATTTTGCTTTTGGTAAACGAAGGCATAAACACCAATTTTTCCAAAATTTACTAACTCAATTGGATCTCCCCAACTTTTACCTTTGTCAACTGAAACCCGGTAATATTCTTGAGAATGATAATAAACTCCTTTCCGATAGAAAAGGATAATTTGTCCATCAGGTAATAATTTAGGCTGAGGATAGGTATAATAGTCTTCTTTTTTATCATCAGCTAAGTTGGTTCTTCGACTCCAATGACGGATATCTTCAGGATAAAGACTTTTCTTAACAAAAAAGGCGTTTTTTACATCATGAACTGTGTAAAAAATCATAAGATAACCATCAGGAAGAATAAGGAGAGAAGGAGCGTTATGATCATCTTTAGCTTCTTTTTTATATTCAGGAAATAAATCATCAACTGTCACGATCGTTGAAAATTCTTTTTTTTGGTGATCGTAATATCGCATCTGAATTTTCCCTGAATGAGAAATCCAACTGATGTAACTTCGATCATAACGACCGACAAAACGAATAGCTGCTGGTTTTTGAATCCATTCCAAAATTGCCCCTTTTGCAATAGTGTTTTTTTGTTTATTAAGAAAATTTAAAAAAAAGGCGGAGAGAAAAAAGATCCCAACGATTAGAATAAAAGAAAAAATAATTCTCTTTTGAAGTCTAAATAATTTATTAAAAATCATCAAAGAAACAATCGTTAAAAGAATAATCAATATAGTTTTCTGATAGATTTTTAAATCTAACTCAAATCTTTTATTAATAGTAAAAACAAAGTCAATAAAAATATAATGGACAAAAAAAAGATGGTATGAGTTTTTTCCCAAACATGTCATCGCTTTTCTAAAAATTTGTCTTCCAAATAAATTAAATTTAGAAACGAAAACCAATAAATAAGTAATCGCCAAGCCATAACTTAAATATAGTAAATTTGGGGGATATTTATTTTCAGTAAAAATAATTTTCGGACGATAATAATAAAAAAATAAAAAGATAAGGCTAAAAAAAAGAACCATAAAAATATAAAATTTTTTGATATTGATTTTTTTTAGCTTATTTTCAATTAAAAAACTAAACATTCCCAAATAAAAAACCATCAGCCAGGGAAGTATCATAACCCATTTAAAATGTTGATAGGGAAACTTAAACAAGGAAAAATAAACAGAAGATAATACCGAAATAAAAAAAATAATTAAAAAACTCTTTTTATTTTTGAAACTAAAAGCAATTAATGGTGAAAGAATCGTCAATTGAATAAAAAGTAAAACTAACCAGTTAAAATCAACCCCTCCCAAAAGAAAAATTGAGTAAAGAATAAACTTTAAATCTTTTAACAAACCTATACCTTGAAAAAAATTTGGAAAAATAAACCATAAAAAATAATGAAGAAATAAGAAAAAATAGTAAGGAAAAAGTAAGCGAATTAGTCTTTTTTTTATCCATGAAAAATAATTCCTGTTATTAAAGAGATATTTTTTATAAACACTAGCCCATAAATAACCTGAAGTAAAAACAAAAATTGGAACGACAAAATGAAGCCAGTTCCAAGAATGATAAATCAACTTATCATTTAAGTAATAAGAAAAGACATGAATAATCATCAAAACTATAACCGCCACTGCTTTTAAGAAATCAATATGAAGATATCTTTCTTTTTTCATTAATAAATTTCATTAGTATACAAAATAATAGAAAAATCTAATTTAAAATTTTAATTTTAAATTATAAAACAATTTCAAATTTTTAGTTAATCATGCATATCGCCACCTTTCGATCGTATTTCGATCGTTTTTCCCGTTTTAAGTTTCATGTTCTACGTTCTACGTTCTACGTTATACTAATAATATGCGCCGAGGAATTGCTACATTTACTCTTGATTGGGGCAAGTGTCCGCCATGGTTGTTTGAACGAATGACAAAATTGGCAAGAATTATCGCCATTGCCATGGTGGAAAATTTTGGACCAGAAGAATTTGTTAAAAGGCTGGCTGATCCAGTTTGGTTTCAGTCTTTTGGTTCTCTTCTTGCCTTTGATTGGAATGCTTCTGGTTTAACAACAACAACGCTTGGGGCTCTAAAAAAAGCTATTTTTGGTTTAGAAAAAGATTTGGGAATTTTTATTGCCGGCGGTAAAGGAAAAACTTCCAGAAAAACCCCAGATCAAATCATTGAAAAATCAGAAATCGCTGACTTAGAATTAGAAAAAGCCAATAATCTTGTTTATCTTTCTCGTTTGACCGCCAAAGTTGATACTGCTTTAATCCAAGATGGTTTTCAAATTTATCACCATAATTTTATCTTTAACAAAAACCGGTCATTGGGCGGTTATTCAGCAAGGAATGAATATCAAATGGCAAAAAGCCCGTCGTTATCATTGGTATTCGCAAACAATCAAAGACCCAACAATCGAACCTCATCAAGGAATTCAAAGTGAGATAGTTTTACCGAAAGTCCTTAATTTAACTGCAAAAAAAAGTTTACCCAATCGCCAAGGGGTGATTGAAATCGTTACTGATAGAAAAACCCTCCAATATGAAGTTAAAAGATTAATCAAAAAAGCCAACGAGCAAGAAAATCAATTAATTTTATTAAATTTGTCCGATCGTGAATTTTACTCACCGCGTTTTGTTAAAGAAACTTTTACTCCAAGATTGGAGCAATCAATCAAACAAATTATTGAAAAGCCGATTGAAAATTTTACGGACGTGTTAATGACGTCTAAAGTTGGTCCAAAAACTATCAGAGCATTAAGTTTAATTGCCGAGTTAATCACGGGAAGTCGGCCCTCTTTTGAGGATCCAGTCCGCTATACCTTTGCTTTTGGTGGCAAAGACGGTATCCCCTATCCGGTTGATAGAAAAACCTATGATCAAACAATTGAGGTGATTGAAAAAGCAATTAAAAAATCATCTCTTTCTTACTTTCAAAAGGAAAAACTGCTCAGAAAAACACATTTATTATTTTAAAAATCTTAATCTTCCTATAGTATTGATTTAGAAATAATTTGTGATAAAATATTTTTTCGCTTTTAGTTTTTTTAAAAATATGACTGAGAGAAAGGAAAATTCATATCAAGTAGTTAATCGAGCCTTTGTTGTTTCATTAGCCAATCCTAAAGACATTTTTAGATTTTTTCTTCATACAAATGAAATCGATGGACAACAATTGAACCCTAGAATTTTGAGGTTCTATCTTGGTTTAAAAGGAAAAGAAGGTAATCATCGATATACTCTTTTAGGAGGAAAAATAGACGACTTAGAAAATCCCAGTGAAGCGCTGGTACGTGAAATGGTTGAAGAAGCTGGAGTATTTACTTTAGGATTACCTCACCATACTGAAATTGGTCGTTGGCAATATATCATTCCAGGAAAAAACGAAGCAAGAGAGGTCATTTTAACTTATCAACCAATACTCCCTCAGGAACAGATTGTTATTGGCGATCCAAAAATACAAAGTATAGTTGCTATGTCTTTAAAAGAATTAAAAGAATTAATTGAAAAAGGCAAACTAGATGGAATCCCTATCGAAGGTCATTTAACTTTATCGCCCCAAGAAGACATAAATATATCTCAAGAAGACTTTAATAAACAAAAAAATGCATTAAATAAAGGAATCACTTGGATGAGTCATATTGAAAACTGGTTACAAAAAAAATTTACAGAAATTTTTGCTAAAAATCCTCACTTGACTTATGAAGAATTTGAAAAAGAATATCAAAAAATATTAAGCCGTTTTATGCGACGAGGTATTGAGACTGCTCTTCCATATAAAAGAACAAGGGAATCTTCTCCTCAAGAAAAACACCCTATCTTATCTGCTCTCAATGAAGGTTATTTA
>JBBILO010000030.1:0-6869 GCA_037444855.1 Candidatus Roizmanbacteria bacterium
GCTTATAAATATTTAAAAAATGTTTTTGTAAAAAATTATGACCGGCGAGTTTTTTTTGATAATGCGATGATTTTTGCGGTGATTACCAAAAATCGATTAGGTAACCCTCCTAAGGATTGTGTTAATTGGCCTGATGAGGCGGTTAAAATTGCGGCAGCAAAGCATAATGGCGGCGGCGCTAACACTTGTTCATATTACTATAGCCAAAACGGTGTTTCGGGAGATTATTGTAAAGAGATTTTAGAGTTGTATAAAAAATATAAAAAAGAGATGTAATTTAAATAAAAATTAACTGCCTTTTTAAAAACTATAATTCTAATTTTTCATTGAAAACTCACTTTTTTATAGTATACTATAGGAATATATAATCATCTAGCATAATTTTTAAGCTTTGCTAGAGTGATTTTTTCTTGCCTTTGATAAAAATTAAAAAAGGCAAGAAGCACCTTAAAAATCGGGTTGAAGATCTTTAACAAAAAAACCCTTCTTTGCTTGGGTTTTGGCGTTGAAGGTCTAAAACCCAAGGGTTCAGGTTACCGGGCAGAAAATACCGCCAGGCAGTGGGTGGCAAAGGCAAAGTCAGCAACCTCCAAAAAAAATCACCTCCTTTCTTTCCGAAAGGTATTCTAACCATAGTGTTTGTAGACTAAACACTGATGTTATTCCCAATCTGATAGGGAATCTTTATTCCCGTGAAAACGGGAATCCAAAGGTTTTGGAATACCAAGTAGGGAGAGATTGGCTTGCACTTTGGAACTAAGAGAATTTGACGCTAGATGCTTGATACTTGAAGCTGGATAATGAAACTTGAAGTTGGATGCTTAAAAGAATATTTGATATTATTAAAATATGATTAAGTCTTTTCGCGATCTGGAAGTATATCAAGAAAGTTACCAACTGATGATCTTAATTCATCAAAAGATTAAAGAATTTCCTATTTATGAGAAAATGGACTTGGCTTCAAATACGAAGGGCTTCAAAGTCTATTCCAGCAAATATTGCTGAAGGTTGGGCTAAAAGAAATCATGAAAAAGAATTTAAAAAACATCTTGATATATCAATAGGATCGGCAAATGAAATGGAAGTACACATAGAAACAGCAAGAGATCTTGGTTATCTTAATAAAGATTTTGCAGAAGATATTCTTAAAAGATACAATATTTTAGGTAAAAAGTTATTTAAACTAAGGCAAAATTGGAAAACTTTCTAACTTCAAGCATCTAACCTCATAAATCTAGTTTCAAAATTCTAACATCAAGCGTCAATTTACTTTTGGTTTCAGAGAGCAAGTCAATCTAAAAATAGAAAGGAGGTGTGTTGATTTAGACTTAAAAAAAAGGCCGCCATGCCTTTGACAGCTCCGATTTTGGGAGACTCAGTCATAAATTGACCAAGGGATTTGACTAACCTTGTCCCGTAGTGGAAAAATTCCGCGATCGAAAGATCAAGGAGAGAAAAAGAATCCGTTTTGAAAATAAGAAAAAAGGAGAAAAAAACCATGTTGTACGTTACCCCCGGCCTTGCGGCCATCCTGACCGTTTTGGCGGTCGTTGTCATCGGCGCGCTCGTCGGTATGCTTGTAGCTTCCCTCCTGGGCACCACCGCCGCCGCCAAGTTCAAGCGCATCCTTGGCATTGTTGCCGGTATCGCAGTCACGGTGATCCTCGGCCTACTCGTTTGGGTCTTGATCATCTCATCCGTGATATTCGGCAACTCTCCTCGCTCAGAGCCTGCTCGTTTCAGTAGCTCCAGTCCTGCCTCTGCACAAGCCTCTGGTTCCTGCGCGGCTTCGCCCGTCAACCCCACCGATGGCGAATTCGTTACCCTCACATATGGCAACTACGTTATTGAGGAGTTCGACAACTCATTACCGGTCCCGTTACACAAATTCTTGGCATATGATGTTTCCCAAAAAGGACCCATCACGGTAATGGCAACCGCCACTAGTGGCACCCGCGCCTGGCAATGCACGAATTTTGAAAGCGCTTTCAAAGTCGCTTATGCATCTGCCGCTGGCTACAAAGCCAAACATCCCACCCATAAGGTCTATGGACCTGACGGAGTCGAGGTCATCAAGTAACCTAACCCATCCAATGAAGGAGAAAGCTTAAGCAGCACAAACGCTTAGGCAGGCCTCCGGACAAAGGGTTATGGCTAGGAAACAGCCTTTTTCGTTTTTCCGCAGCATTTTTCTACTGTTTCCCAAGCCAATTATCCCCCCCTTTGTCTTTTCCTATAATCATCAAGGTTTGGTGATTAGAGGGAAAGACTATGATAAATAAATTAATTTCTAAATATAACAGTCCAAACACCTTACTGGTGTTCTCTTCATATGCCCTAAAAGATAATGATTTAAAAAAACAAAATGCTTTATCCTGGTATACAAAAGAATTATTATCGCTTTTTCCAAAAAAACAAAGAATCGTCATTCTAGCAGAAAAGAACTATGGGGAGAATACAGATTTTATTGAGAATAAAAATATTCTAATAATCCCTTCTTGGCAAAAAAAAGATTTTAACTCATTATTTACTTTAATCAAGTATTTTTCATTATTTAATAAAGCGAAAAAAGTTATGTTTCAATTTGAATTTAATATTTTTGGTAATCTTTTTGGTCCTATAATAAGCCTTATTTTGTTGTTTTATTTAAAAATAAATAATAAAAAAATTTATTTTCAACTTCATCAAGTTGTTTCAAGCTTAAAAACGATTAGAAATCAAATAAACATTGGTAATGAAATTTTGCTTAATTTATTTGATAAAGGATTGACATCTTTCTACACAACAATAGGATGGTTATCAGAAAAAGTTATTGTTACTGAAAATGTATTAGCAAAGAGATTAACGAAATATATTGATAAAAAAAAGATTGTTGTCTTACCAATTCTAGTTGCTAAAAAAAAGAGAGTATTCGATAAAAATAATCTAGATAACAAATACAAAAACTTGAAATCAAAAAGAATTATTTTATTTTTTGGTTATTTAAGCTGGTATAAAGGAATAGACTGGCTTATAGATGCTTTTTCTAAAATCAGCGAAAAAAATCCAAAAACAATCCTCGTTATTGCTGGTGACAAAAGCCCTACTCTTTCTGGTAAAACACATTATGAGAATTTTTATCAAAGACTTAAAAATTCTATGAAAAAGAAAAAGAATATAATCCATACCGGTTTCATAGATAACAACGAATTAAGATACATTATAAATAAATCAAGTGTTTTGATTTTTCCTTACAGAGCCTTTATATCTTCATCTGGCCCTCTATCTTGGGCATTGTCTTATAAAAAACCAATTATACTTTCAAAACAACTTAAAGAATATAAAAAATCACCGGATTTTAAAATGGCGATGGAAAAAAACCAAATTAAGGACGAAGAAATATTCTTTGAACTAAAAACCGATTCTTTAATGAATATATTAAATAACATTCAGTTAAAGAAACTTTATGGATTTTCAAAAACTCTTAATAACCTCAGATCTAAAAATAAGATAAAAGATATACTTATCAACACCATCTTAAAAGACAAAGAGACAGGATTTGCTTTTAGGTTAAAATCATCTTTAAAACTTCTTAATTTGGTAAGATTTATGTATGCTAAATAAAGTATTTAATTTCTTTAAAAAGAATTGTTTAATTTTTTTTGCGTATATAATCTTATTTATTATTTTATCATCAAAAGTATCGAAGTTAAAACTACTTTTAGATGACAATGTCCATATTTTTCCAGCTTTAATAAAAAATTATAACCAATACATAAAGGATTATTTTTACGGTTATGGTTTTTTTCGTCCGTTAGCTTTACTCTTTTTCAGTTTTATCTATAATTTTTATATAATTTCTCCTAATTTCTCCCATCTATTTATTTTTTGTATTCACTTTTTAACTGGAATCTTGTTAGCTAAAGCAATTGAGAATATTTTTGAAAGAAAAATTTCTTATTTGATCTCGCTTTTTTTTATTTCTTTTCCTTTCTTTACAGAACAATATGGATGGTTAGCGGCATCAAACGCTGTGATAACAAACCTATTCTTAGTAATACAAATATATATTGTCACAAATAAAAATCTACAGATAAAAACAAAACTAAAATTAATTTTTTTACTTCAATTTATTGGAATAATGTTTTATGAAAGTATATTTTTTACTTTTATACCGATAGCAATAATATTGGCTAACATAGAAAAAGAGTCTCTTTTAAAAAGAAGTTTCTTTTATAGTTTTATACTTTCAGTTCCATCTTTGGTCTATTATTTTATTCGTAATTTTATATTTCCTGCTCATAATTTAGAAACGATACGGAATATTGGCTTTTATGAATTTATAAATGGTAAATGGTTGAATTTCTTTACTATTAACCTTCAAAGATTATTTAACGATATTAGTTTTCTTTTTTTAAGCAAAGGAGCAATAATTTATTTTTGGAATGATACTTTAATGAATGGCATAAACAATTTATTTTCAGAACCACTTTTGATTACTTTATTGGGAATTTTTATCTTATTGTTGATATTTTATATAATCAAGGAGAATCAAACAAAGAATTATTCGATTAAATTAATTCTATACCCTCTTTTGTTCTCTATTCTAAGTCTAATACCTGCTTTATTAGTCAAAACGCCTTCTTTTCCGTTTAGAGTTATAGCTCTACCTCTTTTCTTTTTCACATCAGTTCTATTTATCTTTATATATAAGTTAAGTTATAAACTTTCTTATTTTTTAGTTACTATATTCATAATTTTAAATGTAATAATGTCTCAACAAATGCTTATAAAAATGAAAAATCAATCAATTGATGACGCTAATATGATTAATACCATTGTTTCTTATCTTAACTCCAATCTTAAAGAAAATCAAAAAACTCAGATTGAAATCAATGAAATTCCACATAGTACTCAAACAGAATTTACATATGGCGAATATCTTGGTAGTTGTTTAACGATAGACTGGTGTATTAATCCATTAATAAATAAATATACGAATAAAGTATCTAAAATATTTATTAATAATAATTCTTCTTCTATAAATAATAAAAATAAAATTATCAAATTCAGATATAACAAAATAACTCATCAATTATTACCTTTAAAATAAAATAAAAAAAATATTTAAAAAATACCTATATGAAATTGGTATTTTTTGCTGTTTTTATTTTATTTGTTTTTAACTATAAATCAGGAAAATATTTATCTGGATGAGATAAATTTACAAACTAAACTATAAGTCTTTACAATAAAACAGGCGTTTTTTTCTGTTTTCGAGATTAATAAGGCTTTGGTTTTGTTGTTAGTATAGTTATTTTTATTTTTAAAAAATATTTATTTCTCTAATTAATCTCTAAACAACCTTTGTTATACTTTTATTATGAACTTCAAAAAATATGTTAAAGGGGGAACAGCTGTTTTTATTGATGCGGCAAATATTTTATATTCTCAAAAAAGTTTAGGTTGGCAGGTGGATTATAAAAAATTAATTGCTTTCTTTAGAAAAAATTGCCAACTAAAATATATTGGTTTTTATTACGGTCAACTAAAACAAAATCAAGGACAAGAAAGATTTTTTGAGATGTTAAAAGATCAAGGATATACTTTAAGAATTAAACCTGTTAAATACATTAATACGCCAAAGGGGACAATTTTAAAGGGCAATCTTGATATTGAAATCGCCTTTGATATTCTTACTAATTGTAAAAAATATAAAACATTTGTTATTCTAAGTGGCGACAGTGACTTTGAAATTGTTTTAAAGTATTTAAAAAAAATCAATAAACAAGTAGTGGTCTTGTCAACGAAAGGTCATATATCTATTGAACTTATCAGAAATTGTCATAAATATATTGATTTAAAAAAACTAAAAGATGAAATTAAAAGGGATTAAAAAAATTCTCCCGATCGCTCGGGAGAAGGTTTATTCATAGAAATCATATAATATGAGAAAAATTTTGTCAAGATTTAAATACCAAATAATCCTTTTTTTAATAACATTAATAATATTTCTGCTAAATTATAAATCCGGCACCTCTCTCACCGGCTGGGATAATCTTCAATCAGAACTTAATCCTTGGCTTTCTGTCAAAAGGGCTTTTTTTTCTGTCTGGCAAGAGTATCAAAGCTTTGGATTGGTTGCTGGTATGGCCCATGCTTCTGATTTAATAAGAGCGCTTTTTATTTTTTTCCTCTCTTTTTTTCTCCCTCAAAATCTTATTCGATATTTTTATCATAGTCTAATGCTTTTTATTGGTGGATTAGGAATGATGAAGTTGTTAAGAGATTCCCGCTTTCGCGGGAATGACAGAGAAGGCAAGAATGACAGAGGAAGCGGAGATAACAAACAAGAAACGCAGTCATTTCAACCAAGCGACGAAAGGGAGCGCGTGGAGAAATCTTTAAAAGATTCCTCGACTCTCCGAGTCGGAGGGCTCGGAATGACAGACACCTATGCTTTTATTGGGGCGATTTTCTATATGTTAAATCTTGGTACCGTTCAAATTTTTTATCTTCCTTTTGAGCCTTTCTCCACTTTTTTTGCTTTTCTGCCGTGGGGAATATGGAGTTTTCTTCATGTCATTTCGAACGAAGTGAGAAATCCAGCAAAGCGTAAATTTACGGCCTCAGGACTAGATTTCTCGGCTGCGCCTCGAAATGACTGGCTAGTTTTTTTTCTTATCAATCTGCTCGGCACGCCTGCCTTTTATACTCAACAACTTTTTGTTGTTTATCTTTTCGTTTTAGGCTGTATTGCCATTGGATATTTTTTATGCAATTTCTCTATTCAAAAAAATGCTCATTACGTTCTACGTTCCACGTTCCACGTTTTTATCGCTTTTCTCATTATCGGAGTAATCAACTCTTTCTGGCTTTTACCACAAACC
>JBBILO010000031.1:0-5961 GCA_037444855.1 Candidatus Roizmanbacteria bacterium
GATTACCCACTATAATGTTGTAAACTTTAGGCGGGCTTGCCCGCCAATAATGCGAAGCTTTAGGCGGGTTTAACTGATTTCAACTGATTAAACTGTATTTTTGTCATTCCCTATCTTTTTTTCCTGTCATTCCCGAGTAGTCGGGAATCTTTGTTTTTTATCATTCCCACGGTTTCCTGTCATTCCCGAGCAATCGGGAATCTCGCTTCCTTGTCATTCCCGTGTAAACGGGAATCTTAACCTTTTAGAGATCCCCACCTTCGCGGGAACAGGGATCCCCGCTTTCGCGGGGATGACAGAAAAGAAGCGGGAATGACAGAAAAAGATAAATAACAAAACACTATTATTGATTCCAACTGGTTGTAACTAATTGTAAAAGATCCAACTGTGATTACTGATTCAACCTATTTAAATGACTTGCCCGCTATAATGTTGTAAACTTTAGGCGAGCTTGCTTACCATAATAGATGAAGTCCTTTAGAAGGAGTTAACTGATTTAACTTTTATTGTAATTTTTTTGAAAAAAAGTTTAAAATTAATTATATGGTAGATGATAATGTGGAAGGTAAAAAACCAGAAAATAATAACGACCCTTCGGAAAATGAAAATGATACTGGAAAAATAAATATAGAAGAGATAAAAAGACAATTGCAACAAGAGTTAAGCGAGATTGATAGAAATGACCGAGAGGCTTTAAAAGCTTTAGCAGAAAAATATAGATTAAAATTAGAAGAAGTAATCAGAGAAATTGACCAATTAAGAGAGGGTTATGAAAAAGCCTCATCCGATCAGGAAAGAAAAAAAAAGAAAAAAGAAATTAAAGATAAATTAACACAAGTAGTTAAAGCTGGAGAATTTTTAAAAGAAGTTTCAGAGCTAACAAGACAAGAGCAAGTAGTGGTTAACAAAAAGGCTGATAGAATATTAATTGGTTTAGCTGACGGATTAGCTTCTGGTGAAATCACTGAGGTTGAAGCAGCAAAAGCATTTGATTTACTAGGAGAATATTTAACTGGTAAAAAAGAGATAATTATCACCGAGGACAGTAGTTTTTCTCAGAGATTACTTTTACTTCAATATACTTCAAAAAAAACTTTAGAAAAAATAGTTGAGCAAGTAGGAAAAAATCCTCAATTATTTGGTATAGATCAAGAAAAAGCCCGTGAACTTCAAAGACAGTTTGGAGGAAGAAACGGCGAAAGAACAAATATTGAAGAATATGTAAGAAGAATGGATGAATATGTGGCTTTAAGATCTACAGTTGAAAAAGCAATTAATGATTATTTAAGGAAAAATGCTGATGTAGATGGAGGAATATCTCTTCTTCGACGATATTTAGCTCTTGATAGAAGTGTATCTTTTGATAGTGTAAAAGATATTTTAGATAAATTAGGATTAAGAAGTGCTGATGTTCAAAAACTTAATAATTTAAGAACTGAAACATTAAACAGACCTATTGATATTCATAGACTAGCTCCTTTTTTAGGAGATCCAACATTGATAGATTTGCTTACCAGATCGGTAGTTGATTTTAAACCAGAAAGACTTATCCAGAAATATGTCACTTATAGTGCTGATGGAAGACCACAAATAACCAGAGAAAACAGAATCAAGCTTTCAAAAGAAATTGTAAAGTTTTATTATTTAGCGTTACAAAAAGTTCATGCGAATACGAGTAATTATTTTGAACAAGCAAAAGGTCAAGGAAATAATATAGATTATTATCTTGGTGGTTTAAGAGGAGTGATTGATAATTCGTTAACCTCATTAGGTGAAGCGATTTTTTTTAATGATCCAGAAACTTTAAATTGGCTTACAGATAGAGCTACCCGTTTTCAATCATCAATTGTTACCTATGCGGCTATCTTTCATGATTTACCTTTGTATGCTCGAGATGTTGGAAGTTTTGAAAAATGGCCGGAGTTTTTAGGAAGACTTTTCCCTTCTGAGTTGGCTGAGGCTTTTTATGGGGATCCAGTAATGGAGGTGGCAAGATCAGTAATAACTAATTATTTAAAAAGAAGAATATATTTGAATAAGGGTGGAAAAATTCCTCCTGATTTATTTTCAAGAGAGTTTAATGAAAATGAGGTTAGATATAGTTATAAAGATGCCGAGGAGATAAAAAGATTAATAATTCAACAGCTTGAATTTTTAAAGGAAAGAAAATTAATTAGTGATTTTGAGGGTTGGGAGATAGATAGAGCAATCAATTATTCCTTAGGTATTGGTTTAGCTTCTCTTATTGATCCGGAACTTATTGCAACAGCTAATCCTAATATAGGCGATGAATTTAGAGGGATTTATCCTTTAGCTTCTCATATGTCAGCTAAACATAATTGGGGTTTAGGAAGAGGTTATCCTGGAGCTAATTTAACACCCGAATTAATGGTATTTGATGTAACGATGTTTCCTGAGGAAAGAGGTGCTTTAAGATTTTTTAAAAAGAAAAAATGGGTGCCTGAATTTATTAGAAAATTAGTTGGAAAAAATGTCCAGTATTATGGTGAAAAAGTTTGGGATGAATTAATTGATAGAGATGGAAATTATCAAGAACTTTTAAGTTTAATAAATATTTATCCAGGTTTAACTTCGCGTGCTGGTTGGCGATTTAAGCATTTATTTGAAGATATAAAAAAAGAAGGGGGTTTTGATTTTGATAATAAGACTTCCTGGAGTAATGAAGAATGGGATAGATTTTATGATCTGGCAGCAAAAAAATATGGAGCAACATCTTTGTGGTGGTGGGCAGGTGAGAAAGTGGGAGCAAGATTAGAAAATTTTCTTCATCATTATTTTGGAAAAGACCATCATAATCTTCATCTTTTTAAAGAAGGAAAAGCTTTAATTGAGATAGAGGTTGAAGGAAAAAGACATCGAATTAGAATGGCAACCTTAAAACAGATAATTGACAATCAGGTAAGAGGCGAGCTATTTTTTAAATTCTTGAAAAGAAATCCAGGAGACTTCTTTTTGATTTTAACCCATATGATTCCTGAACTTAAAGATTTAGATTCTTTTAAAGATAATACTGGTTTTTTTGTTGACAGAAAAACATTTGAAGAAAAAGTAAAAGCTTTAAAATTAGACAAAGATAAAGAACAAGCATATTTTCAAAAATATGAAATGCTTTTAAGACGTTGGGGTGGAGAGAAATTCTTAGTTGAACTAGGTAAGGTAAGATCTTGGATGTTTGACAATCTTGACAAAGTGGTTGGTTATATGAAAGATAAAGGAATAGTAGCAAAAGATGCGGATTTAAAATTAGATAAAAAAATCGAGCTTTTTTATCAGTTTTTAACTGAGGAAAGTTTAGCGGCTTATAATACTTTAAGATTGTCTGATAAGACTTATTTAGATAAAGAGATTGTTCAAAATCCTTTATTAAATCAACTTTTATTTGATGAAAGCAATGGCCTTTTTAATATTTTAAAATCAGCCGGAAGTGATGATCCAACAAAAAGAGATTTATTTTATTTTATGGCTCAGACTTGGTGGTATAAAGAAGGATTGGTTAATCCTTTTAATTCAGATATTAATCATTTTGCTGTTTTTCAAAAATTAGGTAGAGCAGGAGAAGATGTTTTGAAAAGAGCCCTAGGTGATGCTAATGCGGTATCAAAGATGATCCAAGAGGTTGGAAAATTAGATAAATTACTTCGTCATATTGCTGTTCATCCAGGAGAGTTTAAACTTGATGAGATATATAAAATTCATGAAACTGTTTTTGATACTTTAAAAGGAATAATTGGTCCAGAATATGCTTATCGAGCTAATTATATTTTAGCTCAAATAGTGACAAAATTTTTCTGGGAGCATGATATAACTAGAAATACCTTTTTAAACTATCTGCCTTTTGGAAGACATATTGCTAAGCTTTTTTTAGGTAATAAGGTATCTTTGTCAAAGTTGGTGACTGGTTATTGGCGAGCTCATACAATGGATTCAAACACAGCAAGAAATTATTTTAGAAAGCTTGCTTATGAGCTTGAAGTTTTGCCTCATGAAGGTGATTTTTCATATGAGCATCTTGAGCGGGAGTTTGATGCTTCATCAGATGTATATATTGCTACCGAGTTTGCTCCAAACGCTTTTTACTTTATTATAGCATTTTTAATATTTACTTATATTAAAAGAGCTTTAGAAGAAGATAAGAAAAAATAATTTTTAGATTTTATCTAAATCCAGGTATTTTTAAGATATTAACTCCAATAAGTCTTAAGATAAAAATTGAGAAAATAACAAGTATTAAACCGATAATACAAGAAGTAAGCATCTCTTGGGCTTTTTTGATTTTTTCGGCATTGCCTTGAGAGGATTGGATTTGAAAAGCAGCATAGATAATACACAAAAGAGCAAAGCCTCCAGCCAGACCAATAGCGATATTCAAAAGAAAATTTGAGACAAAACTGTTAAAATCACCGTCAATGCATCCTATTGCTGTCCAAATGCCATTTTTATTATTGGCGCAGGAAATACAACTATTATACTCAGAAGTATTTTTTAGATATTTATCACATAAAACACTGGTATTATAATCCTCAGGAAGACAGATACAATTTGGATCTTCATAATCTGAAGTACTTGGCTTGCCTTCAGTGCAGGGGTTGATTAATGTATTTTCTACTTGAGGAATTATATCTGCTGAGATTGAACTTACTGCTGGAGAAATAAGATTACTAGCTCTTTGTAATATGTCTGGCAATTTTTCTATTATTTTTTCTGAATTATTTGATGAATTAATATTATTTTTATTACAGCATTTATTTCTTTGGTTATCACTGGCAATACCGCAAGAGATAACATCTTGTCCTCCAGTTAAAGAAGAGAGATTCTCAGATACATCTTGAGCTTTTATAGATAAAGCAAAAAATAAGCTTATGCAAAGAAAAATAAAACTAATTGTAAAAATAATTGTTTTTTTCATAGTTTTTTTAATTATTGATCAGCTTTTTGTTGAGCATTTTTAATTCCTAAAGCTTCTATTATAGGTTTTGTTATACCTTGTGTTATACCTTGTATTGTTTGTGAAGATAATTCGGTATCAGGGAAAATCTTTTTTTGCAAACTAGGTGGCAACACTGACGCAATGCCTCTACCAATTATAGGCATTGAGATAAAAGAAGTTAGACCCCCAGCAACTTTTGAGACTCCGCCAATACCTTCACCAGCACCAATAAAGAGCGTCCCTAAACCGATATTTATCGGTGATGGTTTGATACCTAAAGCTTCTCTTGCATATTTGATAATCTCAGGGATTAAAAAAGTAATACCAAAACTGATAAGAACAGCAAAAGCTTGAGTATTTGTTGAGGTTAAAGGTAAATATATAGGCGCTTTTGAAAGAACATTTAAAAGGATATTTGATAAGATAAAAACAAAAACAACAATCGGATAGATGATAAGATTTCCAAGAAGAGCTTTTATCCACCAGGAAAAAGTATTTTTCCCAGGAATAGCTTCAAATAAAAGAACAAATGGCGAGATGATAATAAGCAAAAGATTTTCAATATAAGCTTTAAGAATCATTATAATTATTTTTATATAAATAAAAAGACCGCTTATTAAAATTAAAACACTCAAAATTAGAGGGAAAATAATTATTCCTAAAATTATACCTATACCATAACCAAAAGATTTGGTAAAAGATTCTACTAAAAACCCCCATATTCCTTCAAAAAAATTGCCATTAGCTAATTTTTTAAATGTTTCTGTTTTAATTCCTATTAAATACAATATTAAAATTGTTGTTATCATTCTAATTAAAATTGATAAAGGTAAAGGTAAAAAGCTTAAGATGGCTCCTCCTGTTTTTAATATATTACCATTTTTCAATACAGTATTATTAAAAAAACTACCCATCTGTCCATTAAAAACCATCTTCGCATAATACCCAACATCAATATGAACATAAGGATTTTTGCTTAAAAGAGAGATGACAACAATGACAGCGATATTAGT
>JBBILO010000032.1:0-5410 GCA_037444855.1 Candidatus Roizmanbacteria bacterium
CTAAAGGAACCCTTAAAGTATTCTTAAACAAACAGGTATTTCAGAAGAGGAGATAAGGAAAAATTTATAGAGGAAAACTGTCGATCCGACCGAAGTCCCATCATGACGAAGGAAGTGGAGGAATCTTAAAAAAATCTATCGACCACGTTCTACCATAATGAACCTAAAATACACCTACATTTAGTGACACTTTTTGTTAATATATTGGCGTATGGTTAAAATTATAAAAAGACGATTTGGCTTAATCAAATCAATCAAGTATGGAAAAAACCAATCTTATTTGGTTACACGGCGTAAGAAGAACAGATAAAACTTTCCTTTGTCGAAGCAATGAAATATGCGCCAACCTTCAGACAACGAGAATTAACTACTGGCGAGATAAACGCGGCCATGAAATAGATCTTGTTATTCCTTGGCCTGAAAATGAACCAAAAGCGATTGAGATCAAATGGAAAGCCGATGAGTTTGAACCAAGAAATCTTTTTTCCTTTCGCCGACACTATCCCAAAGGAGATAATTATGTCATTAGCTCTGATATTGTTCGTGTGTTTTCAAGAAAATATAAAGATCTAAGGGTTGTTTTTTGTCGATTAGACAAGTTCTTTTTTAGTAGCCTTTTTTCAACACCTGAATGATTTAAATAGTTTAAATAATTTTCAAACACTCAAATAATCCATTGGTATTTATAAAAATCTTCAACCATCAATCATACTTTATGTAAATACCACTTGACAATCAGTATTACTTTATGTAAAGTATAAATATGATTTACCCGCGAAAATTAAAAAACAAAATTCTTAAAGAGTTAGATAATGATTTGACTATTGTTATCACCGGTATGCGCCGGGTGGGGAAAACCTTTCTTCTTTATGATCTCTTTTCTCAAATAAAAACCAAGAATAAAATTTTCCTTGATTTAGAAAAACCAGAAAATAGGCAGGTTTTTATGGAAGAAGGCTATGAGGCGATTATCAATAACTTAAAATTACTGGGAATTTCGCTCGCTAAGAAAAAACCAGGTGAAGGTAATCTAAAAAAACAACGCGCCTGGATTTTTTTGGATGAGATTCAATATCTTAAAAAAATTCCCTCATTTATCAAATATCTCTCTGATCATTTTTTTGTTAAGTTTATCGTTAGTGGCTCAAGTAGTTTTTATCTAAAAAATTTATTTTCAGAATCGCTTTCCGGAAGAAAAATCGTTTTTAATCTTTCACCCCTGGATTTTGGGGAATTTCTCATTTTTAGAGGCTTTAAAAATCCTCCGATTGCCCATTCTCTAAAAGAGCTTCCTAAATTTAATACTCGTATGATTTATACTCTTTACCAACCGCTTTTTCTTGAATATCTTCAAACCGGTGGCTTCCCTCAGGTCGTGTTAACCAATAACCCCGAAAAACAAAAACTAATCCTTTCTGAAATCCTTCAATCTTATTTAACAATCGATGTTCGAACTTTAAGTGATATTAAAGGAATTGTTGAATTGGAAAAACTTATTCGTGTTTTACCCATTCGTATTGGTCAAAAACTCGATATATCAAAAATCTCGCTGGAAATTGGTATCTCAAGGCAAACCGTTAATAACTATTTGAATTTTTTAGAAGAAACTTTTGTCATTAAAAGATTAAGACCTTTTTCTAGAAGCCCTGATCGTGAAATAAGCGCTACTCCAAAGCTTTATTTTGTTGATATTGGTTTAGCGTCGGTTTTCTCAACGCTTTCAGAGGGTCAACGACTTGAAAACGCTGTTTTTTCTCATTTGGCTCGCTTCTATGATTTAAATTACTACCAAAGAAAATCTGGAGTCGAGATCGATTTTATTCTTAACAAAAAAATCGGTATCGAGGTTAAAACTTTTGCCACTGATTATGATTTAAAAAAACTTTCTCATTTGACTAACAATTTAGGAATCGATGAATATTATGTTTTTTCTCAAAACCTTGCTAAAAAAAACTCTTCCAACATCTTACCAGTATTTCTCCTTGGGTTTTTATCTTAATAAACTACGATAAAATTATAACAAGCATAGACCTTTTTTATATTTTAATATAAAAATCAAACCAACTAAGATAGATTGATTTTAAAAGAATAACCGATAATTAATTTTAAATTTTAATCCTCCGAATCGGAGGACTATTTTAATTTTTAATTTTAAATTGTAATTAACTTTTGTCTCCTAACTGATTTTAACCGATTCAATTGGTTCAACCGACTACCGAGGTTAACTGATTGCAACTAATTTTAACTAATTTCAACCTTTACACTCTTTTACACCCTCAACGGAGTCTTAATTTCTTATCTTGTCCTCCCGACCAAAGTTGCCACTTTGTTGGGGGGAGAGTTGAGAGATCTAAAGAGATTCTCGATTCAGTCAAATTTAACCTTGATCTATTCTTTATTAATCATTTTATTATCGACACAAATAATTTGTGTTAAATTAATTACAAAATTATTATTGAAAAGGGGAAAAATTAATTATATATAGAAAAAGATTTGACAACCCTAATCACTCCGGTTGAGGTCGCCCTCCCCTCTTTCATTTAAAATTTGGTATAGATGAAGATTAAACAAATTAGGCCAAAGGATTTGTTAAAAGCTCTTGTCAGACAAAGTAACTGTAAAATAAGTAGTTACTTCAAATTAATTTTTGATTTTATTTCTCTTAAAAAGACATTGATCTCATCAATTTCTTGTGTGAGTATCTGGTAAAGTTTTTCAAAATCAATCTTACCATAACTATGAGCTAAAATATTTCTAAATCCGGCTAGTTGTTGCATTTTTAGAGATAATTTTGGTTTGATTAGATTGTTTTCGGATAAAATCTCAAATATCTCTTTGTAAGACCCTGGTTTTCGAAGACTAAAATAAGAAATGATTATTTCGCCAAAATCAATCACTGCTTGACAAAGAAGATATAAATATCTCTCAACTGCACCATAAATGATGATATCAGTTTTTATTTTCTCTTTTGATTTTTCTCTTAAGATTTTTAAATATTGAAAATATTTCTCTATTTCGCTTATCTTTCTTTTTAAAATCTCAATCTCTGTCATAAATCGTTTAATCGAG
Organism: Candidatus Roizmanbacteria bacterium; assembly: GCA_037444855.1. Classification (GTDB taxonomy): domain Bacteria; phylum Patescibacteriota; class Microgenomatia; order UBA1406; family GWC2-37-13; genus JBBILO01. The sequence continues at coordinate 3,070 of JBBILO010000032.1, forward strand.
AAAATATTTGAAAATCAAAATACTCACTATAAATTTTTGCTTCTAAAATCAACCGATATGGTTTTTTTTCGTAAATTAGTTTTCCATCATGAATAATCTGGTATTTTAATAATGGTTGAAGATCGTCATTTAAACAAACAATATCAATCTTGTTTGTTTTTAGCTTCCCCATTAAACCAACAATGAGTTTAATTTTTATCTCGGATCTTTTTATTGATGGTGTTTTCTCGTCAAAATAAACCGCAAGATCATAATCGCTCAAAAGCCCAAAGTCACCCCTTGCCTGCGAACCAAAAAGATAAACTAATTTTACTTCTGAGTATTGACTAAAAATTTTTTTTACTTGTGAGGAAAACCACTTTAAATTCATCATTGATATCATAATTATAAATCATTTTTTATTTTAGGGGATCTAAAGAGATTCTCAATCAAGTGAGGAATAAATTACTCAATTTGTCATCCCCGCTTAGCCACTGATCTAACCTTGGTGTTAAGAGATTCCCGACTAGATGGAGAATAACATATGTTAGTCTCCAAACCACAGTATTAGAATTTAGAAGTTTATCACTTTCTTATCTCAAATCCCTGAAACACCTCTTTCACTTCTTCTGGAATCACCTCAACCTCTTGAACATGGGCCACTGGAGGACCTTGACGAAGAATCTCAATCATTTTCTCAACCTTTTCTTTTTCCCCTTGAATCAAAGCCTCAACGCCGCCGCTAACGCCAAAAATCTCAGGCTTATCACAGACATTTCTCACCCAACCAGAGACACCAATCATTTTTGCTTGAATTTTCGTCCAGGCGCGAAAACCAACACCAATGACATCGCCTTTGATGTATAAACGGACTTGGATTAACATAGAATTATTATATAAAAATTCAAAAATGTAAATGGGTAAAGGTGTAAAAAAGTGTAAACGTGTAAAAGAGTGTAAGGGTTGAAATTAGTTGAAATCAGTTAAAATCAGTAGTCGGTTGAATCAGTTAAATCAGTTGAATCGGAATAAAAATTAATTATTAGTTATTTGGTTATTTCTTATTGTTTAGGATTTAGAAATTAGAATTTATGGCTTAGAATAATTAAGTCGAGTTGAGATTCTTTTTGTTTAATGTTTAAAGTTTTATGTTTAATGTTCTATGTGCTATGTTCTAAATTCCACTTTTAATGGGTTATTCTTTTACCATCGGATCAATCTCCCTAGCTCTCTTAAAGTATTCTTTTGCTTTTTCTTCATTACCAATCATTTGATTTAACCGATAAAGCCAATAAAGAAGATCGCGACTGTCTGGGTTAACTTTTAACAACTGCTCAAATTCTTTAATAGTTTTTTCAATTTTTACTTTATCAGCAAAGACATCATTTAGTAATTTATCGCCATAAACTCTTTGATATTTTTTAAGTTCATCGGAAAAATATTTTGTTCCTTCAATTTTTTTTAAATAAGTGACAACTGATTGATAATCTTCATTTTTTGTTAAGGAAATTAAAAGTGGTGAAAGATTTTGTGAGTAGTAAATATTTAAAAATAAATAAATTCCCAAAAAAAACATTAAAAATAATGGTAAAATATTTCTTAAAGGACTATTTTTAGTAATTTTTTTCTCCTCTTTTTTTACTTTTTTTCGCATATTATATTGTAACTATTTTTATATACTGTTAGTATGGAAATGGTTGACTATCAAATCATTGTTGATCAACTGATCACTTTGGTTATTGCATTAATCAGTGGTATTCTTGCTGCCGTTATTTCTTTTTTATTAATTTATCTTTTTGCTATTTATCAGCGGATTAAAAAACGAGAAAAAACTTCTTTAGAAATGGTCACAGTTGAAGTTAAACTCCCAAAAGATAATGAAATTAAAATTGATGTCGCCGAGCAAATGTTTACCGCCTTTTCCTCTCTTAAAAAAAGCGGGTGGCAGGCTTTTTTTGATGTTGATGATGTTATTGCTTTTGAGATTGTTGGTAAACAAGCAGAAATTCGTTTTTACGTTTCTGCATCAGCGCGAATTATTGATTTGGTTGAAAAAACCATTTATGGCTATTATCCTCAAGCTGATATCGTCCGTGTTGATGAACCAAATATTTATTCCGAAGACGGGAAAGTAGCTTTTGGCGCTTTAGTCCAAAAAGATGTGCCTTATTATCCTTTTAAAACCTATAAAGAACTGCCGTCAGACTCTCTTTTAGCCCTCACCTCTGCCCTTTCAAAAATGGGTGAAGACGAGGGAGCGATCATTCAATACCTAATTCGACCGGCTTCAGGTAAATGGAAAAAGGAAGGAAAATCTTATGTTACTTCCGTTAAAAAAACTGAAGCTAATCCAGAAAAAGCG
>JBBILO010000033.1:0-5257 GCA_037444855.1 Candidatus Roizmanbacteria bacterium
TCTATTGATATCCCCTTTTTAACCAAAAAAAAGAGATCGATAAAATCTTTTTTTGTTCCCCGATCCATAATAGCGACTAGTTTCATTGCCGCCACATCTCTTGGATCAGCTAAAAAAATTTCTTCAAATTTATATGGTTTGAAAAGAAGGGGGTAATCGTAAAAAAAAAGACTAAATTTAACATTGTTAAACAGTCCAAGAAGGGTATCTTTTTCGTCCGCCTCTTGTAATTTAAAATCTCCTATTTTTCTCAACTTCTCAGCGATAACTTTTCCCTTAAAGCTTGTTTTGGTAAAAAAATCAAAGTCAACTGAAATGCGATGGCCAAAATGAAGCGCTAAACATGAACCGCCCGCTAAATAAGTTCTTTTAGGAAGAACATTGTTTTTCCCTAATAGGGCCAAAGCTCTTTGCGCGTTTTTAGATAGGACGGATCTAAACATCTAACTTTATCTTGAGGAATTTTTAAAAAAAGAGACCAAAATCTACCAGTTTTTTCATTGAAATCTCGCATTTTAAGAAAAGTGTCTTTGATCAACTCTTTTGAGTAATTGCGTCTCACCCATCTTACTGCTTCAGTATCACCCTTGTCTAAAAGTCGATTGATAACAAAATACGGCTTTTTCGATGGGTCTAATTTTTTGACATTAACATCCCAAAAATACCGCCATAGTCTTTTTGGAATTCTTTTTGGGGTTTTCTTTTTCATGTTTTTATTATACAAATCTTATAAAATATATCAATGATCAGATCGCTTAATCAACTCATTGCCTCAGGAAAACTGCCTTTAAAATCCCAGGGCGCCAGCATGATGCCGCTTCTTCTTGAAAATGATATCGTCTATTTTAAAAAAATCCCTTTCTCTCAAATCAAAGTTAACGACATTATTGTTTTTAAGAAAAAAAAAGAGTTGATTTGTCATCGCGTTATTTATAAAAAACCGTCTTTGAAAAAAGACAGTCTTCATCTCATCACTAAAGGCGACAATAGTCCTTATGCTGATAGCAAAGTCTATCCCCATCAGATTTTAGGCAAAGTCTATCAAGTGAAAAGAAATGGAAAGATCATTTTTCCAGAAACGCTTTATTTGATTCAGTCATCACAATATCTCAATGAGATTATTAAAATCAAAAAAGAGTTTGATAAGGCGGGTATTAACTACCTTTTCTTAAAAGGTCTTCCCCTTCATTTATATTTTGAAAGCCGGCATCCAAAAAGGATTTATGCCGATTGTGATGTACTAATTGATAAAAAAGATTTTGAAACTACTAAAAAAATATTGAGCGACTTTAGATATGTTATATTTGATCAATCGCTCAGTAAAATTCACACTCTACTTAGAAGAAAACAAATAGAAGTTCCTTTTTTAAAAAAAAATAAAAATTTAAGCTCATTAATCGTCTTTGACATTCATTTAGAATTAGATTGGATGTCACAACAATTAGGCAAACTCGAGGAACTTTATCCTCAAACTTTAATTAATAACCTCACCAAAGAATGTCTTCGGTCGAAAAAATCCATTAGGATCAACGGTGAAAAATTTTTCGTTTTGAATTTTGAATTTTTAATTATTTATCTATCACTTCATCTTTTTCACCACAACTTCACCGGCGCTTTTCGGTATCAGTTTTTGGATACGGTGATTCGCCGAGGTCTAAATTCCCGTTCTCACAGAAATGACAAAAAAATAAATTGGCAAAGGATAGCACAAAAAATTAAAGAATATCAACTTCAAAACTTTGTCTATCCTGTCTTTTTTCTCCTTAAAAAACACTATCACACACCCATCCCCTCCTCCTTTCTTTCTTCCATAAAACCTTCCAGTGTTGACACATTTACACCTTTACACAAAATAAACATCTTCAATGATGAACCTCGAATTAGAGCTGGTATTAAACGTTTTCTTTACTTATTTTTACTTAGCCCCAACCCGTTTTACAAAAAAATTCTTGTTTTTTTTAATCCGGCGGTGGTGTATTCGATTTTGTGGGTGGGATTAAAGAAAATTTTTTCAATTAAACAGTTAATTATTCATCGTTTAAAAGATCAACCGCAAATTAAATTTTAAATCACCTTGTTATTCCGATAAAAATAAGTAGTTTGTTTCGTGTCATTCCGAGTGAAGTAACTGAGTTTTTCCTGTTGTCATTCCGAGTCCTCCCAGTCAAAGGACGAGGAATCTTTTAGAGGAATCTTTTAATTGTTTTAAGATCCCTCCACTTAGCCCGTCATGACGGGGATTCGGTCGGGATGACAAGAAAGAAAGATTCATGTTTTTACGAGAATGACAATTAAGAACATTCTGTCATTTGTAGCGAAGTCAAGAAATCTTTTTATGAAATTAAAATCCCCCCACTGCGGTAGTGACGACTGTTATTATTTCTTGTTATTCCGAGCGTAGCGACCGAAGGGAGCAAAGTCGAGGAATCTTTTAATAAACAATTAAGATCTCTCCATTGCGGTCGGGATAACATTTATTGCTCTATCGATATGACTTATTATAGCAATTAATGTTTTATTATTTAATTTTGACTTTTAATTTTTAATTTTTTTTTGCGTGTTTTTTTAGCCAAGAAGTGATTTCTTTTAAAGAAAGGTTCTTGAAATCAACGGCTAAAGCAAAATCAACTATTTCCTTTCTTGAAGGGGTAATCATAACGATTAATATTAAAGAAACGAAGCTAAGTGGATTAAGGCGGTTCCCTTAGTCAAAACATCTGGATAAAGATCTTTTCCTCCAAAACTCGCTTTTGGTCTTTCAATCGCTGAGTAAATAAGAGTAAAATCTCTTACTCCTCCTCTTCCACCACCGATCTCTATCATTTTTTCATGAATTAAATAACATTCTTCGATGGTGATAAAAATAAGTTTCATTATCATTTTAACGCTAGTTCTTGAATTGTCTTTTTATATTTTTTTTCTATCTTTTCAAGCCAATTAAAAAATTCTGGAGAAAGATTGATTTTATTTTTCCTTCCCCCTTTTTTAAGTAAAAAAGCCTGATATTTTGGCCTCGCCTCAATAATCACCTCATCCCCTATTTTTAGCCCTCCTTCTTTTAATAAAAATGAGGGAATAATCACTGCGGCTGAATTACCGACTTTAATAATCTTTTGTTTTCTCCTTATCATAAACAAAAAAAACTGATAATGTTATAACAATGTTATAACAAAAAAGGCGAATGTCAATTATTTCGGTTAAGCGGTTAGCGGGTTAACGAGGTGGTTGGTTAATTAAAATTAAAAATTGTTTTAAAATTGAAAATTCAAAATTAAAAATTTGGTTATTGTAATTTGTAATTTGGAATTTAGAATTTTATTTGATAATTCCTTTCCCCTTCAATTTTTCTACCAGTTCATCAAAATCTTTCTCTGCTCTTTCTTTTGTAACATCGTATTTTTTTAATAATCCTTCAATAATCGCTTCTTTTTCTTTGCCTTTTTTTAATTGTTTAAAAATAAAGGCGGCAGTTTCATTTAGGGTATAAAGCACTGATTGATCAGCATCAAAAATCACTAGATCATTATCTAATTTTTCAACAATCAGTCCCTTTTGAATTTTGTATTTCATAAAATCATCTAACAACTAACTTCCAAATATTATAACCTATAACTTGGATCGTGAACATAATTTAAAATTTAAAATTTCTTTTATCATCATCTTAATTACAAACAATAAACTTCTTGATAAAACCCACAAATCATAAAAAAAACTCTTCTTTTCAACATCCCTTAAATCCAATCTCATCCATCGATCAAAATCATTATGAAAAGCGCCTTCAGCCACCCAGGAGGAAAAAATACCCGGTTTGACTGAGAATCTTTTTTGATATTTTTTTGGTATCCTTTTTGCCTCATCAACCGGTAAAGGTCTTGGTCCAACAAAACTCATCTCGCCTTTAATGATATTGATCAGTTGGGGTAACTCATCCAATCCAAAACGGGAGATAATTTTACCAATTTTGGTGAACCGTGGATCATCACCTATTTTAAAGACTGGTCCATCGGCTTGGTTTAAATGACGATATTTCCCTTTTAATTTTTCTGCTTCAGGAACCATCGTTCTAATTTTATAAATCCAAAATGGTTTTTTATCTTTTCCGGCGCGAAGTTGTTTAAATAAGAATGAACCTTTAGATTTAATTTTTACCAAAACAAACAAAAATAAAAATAATGGTAAAATAACAATACAAACTATTAACGCTAAAATTCGTTCAAACATAATATTTCTAAATCACCAATAACCAATTAATCAATAACCAAAAAATTATCAATTATCAAATTCCAATAATCAAATTCAGATAACCAAATTACAATAACCAAATAATAATTAATAAATCAATAACCAATAAATTAATAACCAATAACCAATGACCAATAACTAAAAACCAAAAACCAAATAATTAATAATAGCTAAATTCCAATAATCAAAATATCTTTTTAAATTAAGTTTTTTCATTTAACTCTTTTAAGTAGTTCTAGTTTATTAATATTTGCCGAGAGAATATTTTTAATTTCACGACACTCAATAATTAGAGAAGTGGTTATTTCTTTAATCTTTGAGTCATTAAAATTAGATTCTAATAAAAGTTCAAGTCAATATAAAGTTTCTTTTGCTTCCTTCCGCGCTATTCTTAGACGATGAACAAAATCTTTTTTTCCTAGAGCATCATTTGCCTCTCGATAATTTTCTCCCAACGAACCGGCGGAACGAATTAATTGTTCGATTAGTTTTTTATTTATGACATTGTGTTTTATCAAATAACACAGTTTTATTACTTTTTTTGAAAATATCAATGTTCTTTGTTCTAAATTAAATTTATTATTTGAATTTTGGTTTTTGAAAGTTTGGTTATCAAATTCTAGGTTTTGGTTATCGGATACTTGGTTATTGATTATTTCTTGGTTATTAGTTATTTTTTGGAATACTTGGTTCTTGGTCATTGGTTATTATTATAGTATAATCATAGTAATGAAATATTTAAAAAAATTAATAAAATGGTTAATTAACAACTACTTCCTCTCCATCTTCTTTGCCTCAATTGCCTTTGTTGGAGTTGTTTCTATTTACAAACTTTTTTTTGTTAAACCAACCTTTGTTTATGCCAAAGTCAAAGTCGGTCAGGGGCTTTGGTGGGCTTCAACTCAAAAACCCAGTCTTTGGTTTGTTAAATCGTTTGAAAATTTAAAAAAAGAGCAAGAAAAAGATTTAACAGGTCAACCAGTGGCTCAGATATTGTCAGTTCGTTATTACCCCT
>JBBILO010000034.1:0-5245 GCA_037444855.1 Candidatus Roizmanbacteria bacterium
ACTTATTATAACAAGAAAGACGAAAGTTTTGTCAAAAGAGTTTTTAGTTTTCTTCGTCATGGTAATCGATACTTTGATGAAGAAATATTTAATCAACAACATTTTCAAGTCAACCTTAATGACCTTCAAGGAGATTTTTTCATTGTCGAAAAACCATCCAGTATTCCATTAAAAAAACTTCTCTCTTTATTTCCAAAAATTAAAAAAAAAGCAAAGACAATCGCCATATTCCATGAAGGCTCTTTACCTTCTAATCCCTATTTTTATTCTTTTTCTTGGGATAGGATTATTGTTTTTGATAGAAGATTTAAGCTACTTTTTTCCAAAAAATTTCCTTCAAAAATAATCAAAATCATTTCCTTTCCTGCTTATTATCCTCTTTTTGCTCAAAAAGAAAAACAAAAAAAATCTTCTAATAAAACAGTTCAAATAGCAACATTTGGAAAAGGTAATGAATATGAACAAATCAAATCAGTTTTAACCACTTTAAAGAGAGCAAAAATTAATTTTCACTACACCTTTATTGTCTCTAACATTGAATCGTATGAAAAATTATTTCCTTTAACTCAATCTGAGAAGAATTTTACCCTAAAAATTAACCGCTATCATTTTACAGATAAAAATTTTATTAATAATATAAATCGATTTGATGCGATAATATTTTTATACCCTCCATCGCCTCACCGTTTGGTTGTTTCTTCTTTTGCATATGTTCTTATTGGTTTCCAAATTCCTTTAATTGTTCCTGATAATGAGTATTTTTACAATTTTAAAAATGAGGTGCTTAAATTTAAAAAAATAGAAGAAATTCCTTTTTTGATTAAAAATCTAGAGAAAAATCAATCAAAACTCTTATCTGCTACTTTAAAATTTTTAAAAAACCATAATGAAGAAAAAATCGCCTCAAAGATTCTTTTTAGTTGAATGCTAAAACCTCTCAAAAACTATGTTATTCTCATTAACGCCCTTTTCTTTCAAATACCCTTTCAATGCCTCCACCACTCCCCGACTGCCACAAAGATAAAAATTGCGGTTGAAGAAAGAATTTTTAAAGTTTTGGTTCAAATAATTCTGAATATGGCCAAAAAAGAAATGATTTTTAAAATTTTTACATTTATCAACCACTGCGTCCTCTCTTGACAAACAATAAACAAAATCAAATCTTCCTGAAAACTTTTCTTTTAAAGAAAAAAACTCATCAAAAAAATATAAATCAGAAAACTTCCTCAAACCCCAAAGTAAAAAGCAAAAAAAACTATTTTTTTCAACATTGGATAAAATCATTGATCGAATTGGAGCAATCCCGGTGCCGGTAGCTAAAAAAATAGGTGATGACTCGTCTTTTTTAAGAGCAAATTGTCCAGCAGGTCCATACCAAATAACTTGATCTTCACGTGATAAATGAGATAAATAAGTTGATGCCACTCCGCCTTCAACAATCTCAATCACAAACTCAACTTGATCTTTTTGAGATGAAGGTGAAGCAATTGAATAAAGACGGGTCTTGCCACCGATTTTTAAAAAAAGATATTGACCGGCTTGGAAATTAATCTCTGGAGGATTAATTAACTGAAACTTAAAATGAAATGTTGATGAGGTAAGTTGTTTTTTTTCAATAAGTTTTGTCTGATATTGACTGATCATTAATAATAAAAAATTCCCGCAAAAATTTTAATTATTATAACAATCTGAAAAAAATTAATCAATCTTTTTTCCGCAATATACGTTTATTCTACTCGATATCGACCTTCAATCAAATCATTAATAAATTGATCAATTTTTTGAAAATTATCTTTAACTATTTTTTCTACTTTTATTTTATCTTTTTTCGTCAATCCTTCAATTCCGATAGAAATCACTGCTTGTTGATTAACTGGTTAACCAATTTTTGAAACTATTAAAACGATTGCTTTTTCTTTGTTGCATGATAAATCTCTTTGGATAGATAAAAAGATAATAAATTATAAATTTTACCAACGTGAGAAACACAGTTTTTACCCGCGGCCGCCTCGCTTCCGGCTACCCGATTAGTGGGATTAAACCATCAACTCGATTACCTCGCCCAACCTCACCTGAATCGCCAGCATCAGCTGATTTTCCTGTAACAGACAGATAACAACCGTTAATACCTGCTCCCTTTCGATCAAGTGTATTGATCTCTAAAAACACTTTTTCTTCAAATTCCTTTTCTATAAAATTAATCAATATCTTTTTTAACTCTTTTTTTTCGCGAAATAATCTTTTTCTGATTGACAAACCGATCAACAAAAGCAATTGCGGGAATTAAAAAAATCTTTTTTCCTTCACACCAACTCATAACTTTAACATCTTCATCAGTATAAGGTAATCTTTTTTAAATAAAGATTTATTAATCAACATTTATAATCGACAAACAACCTTTTTAATTTTTTCAGCCGATAATAATCCACTAAAGCTGAAGTATCATTCAACGGTAAAAATTTTGCTCGTCTTCGAAAAATATCCTTTAAAGAAGAAGAACCAGGCTTAATCTCATTTTGAATCAAAAAATTTTTTTTCATTTAAAAAACGATAAGTTTTTTAATAATTGTTAAATTTCTTCTTTTATAGTTTTATTCAAATTTATTTTTTTATTACCAACTTGAGTGGTGGCTTGATCACCGATAATAAAAAGCATGGTTTAATCACTCTTCCCCCGCCAAAACGATTTTCTGTTTTCCGAGCGGCAAGAAAGGTTTTATCGATATCAAAATAAGGAATAACGCCAAAATTTTTTTGGTAAATTTGAGAAAAACGAATCGAAATATGATCCACTATTAAATCACAAATTTTATCCGGATGACCCAACTCATTTCTTTCAAGTATCTCAATTAATTCTTTTTTTTCTGGTTAATTTTCAATTTTCAGATTAAATTTCATAATTATTTTTTTCTTTTTGAGGCGACAGGATATTAACTGATCTCCAATTAATTTATGACCCTTCTTTGTTAATTTTCACCTCGGGTAATACTAATTGTAAACTGCTAAGACGACACCATCGGTCACCAATTAGTTGCTGCCAAAAAAATCCTTTCCACTACTACCGGAACAACTCGAATAACACCTATCAATTGTATTTCTTCCAATAGAATAATAATTTTATATATTAACGCCAAAAACCTAAACCGAATATTTATTTCGACAACGTGAACATAAGCTAGCGGCCAAACAAATGAGAGATTGCCAACACTCAGAAACAACCTTTTAATCTTTAAATTTTGTTAAAATATTTTATGACTTTCCAAAAACTTTCTTGGAACAGTCTTGAAAGAGATACTTTTTGTTTGGCTAAAAAGATTAAAAAAAGGGATATTGTTTTTAGTAAAATTGTCGCCATCGCTCGTGGAGGTTTAGTTATTGCACGAATTTTATCTGATCTTTTAGATCTACCGATATCCAATATTGTTATTTCATCATATAAAGATTTAAGCCAACTTAAAAAACCAGAAATCATTGAAGAATCAACAGCGAAATATGATAATCAAACTATTCTTCTTATTGATGAAGTTTCTGATACTGGTAAAACTTTTATCAGAGCTCTTTCATATTTTAAAAATAAAAATGTAAAAAAGATTTATACCGCTTCTCCATACATTAAACCAAAAACCTCATTCATCCCTGATTTTTGGGTAAAAAAAATTGACGCCTGGATTGTCTTTCCTTATGATATTAAAGAGACATTCCAAACATTTGCCAAAAATTCATCGCCAAAAGAAGCTTTAACAATGATGAAAAAAATCGGTTGTAAAAATTGGGAGTTAAACTTAATAACCTAAAATGATGAAATACGAACGAGCCCCAGAAATAAAGAAACAAATCGAAATCCTGGTAAAAGAACTGAAAATGACTTATATTGATGTTGATAGAATTCACTGCATTCGCTCTTTTGATGCAAAAACCCATGCCTATGCCCGAATTTGGGGAATGAGTAAATTATTTTATGAAGTCGCTGGAATCAAACCTCATTATATTATCGAAGTAAATGCTAAAAAGTTTGATAAATTAAATGATCGCGAAAAAATAAAAACATTAATTCATGAACTTTTACATATTCCTAAAACCTTCTCCGGTGCTCTACTCTCTCATCGAGGTCGATATCATCAAATTAATGATAAAGAAGTAGAAAAAATTTTAAAAAATTTGATTAAATTGCGCTTATAAAAATATCCCCAACATTTGAAAACTTAGTCATCATTTATAACACTAAAAAATTTTCTCTGCTAAAGCTTTGGGTAAACATCCGGGGTTATTTATGGTCTTAGGCATTCTGAAAACTAAGGGTTTTCCGTCAATTATTAAATCGTATCGACAAATCAACCACTCAATTTCATTCTCATAATAAACCATATGGATCGCCGTGTTCTTTTCAAGACCTATTGAACTAGTGTAAACACCTTTACCTACAGCAATTAAAGGCTTTTTTTCTAACACTTTTTTCACTGTTTCTTTATAAAAAAATCTATCCGCCAACAAATTGTACCCAGAATATAAAACATCTTGTATCTTTGTTGCCAATTTTAAACCTAAATCTCTTCTTATCTTAGGAGTATATCCCATAAAAATTAGGTTAGTAAAATATCTCACGATCAAAAAACTCATTAAAATAGCAAGAAATATTTTTAATTTAAAATTAAAACATCTCATAATATCAAAAAGCCCTACTTTTTATACAATTTTAATTCAGGACTCCTAATATGAGAATCTAATACACCCCACATTTTCTCAGTAGCTATTTTACCGTCTATCTTGACCGTAAAATAATATTCGGGATCTCCTTGAAGAAAACCATCATCAACATAAATAGCTTTCCAATAATATTTTTGCTTCAGCTCTAATATAAATTTACCTTCAATAGTTGCAATTTTTTTAACCGACATTGGATCTTTTTCATAAATTTCAATAATTACCTTTTTACCTGTGCAGTTTTGACTTTCTTGACTTTCTATAGTTAAATAAATAGTGGCTCCTTCTTTTGCTTCTGTTATCTTTTGATTATTATTGTCTTCCCAATATAAATCGGTTATTGAACATGATAAATTGGTTGGTGTTGGTGTTTTAGTTGGTGTTGGTGTTGGTGTTTTAGTTGGTGTTGGTGTTGGTGTTTGGGTTGGTGTTGGTCTTAGACAACGAAGTCTTATCTCTTGGAAAATTGATTGTTCTTTTTCTAAATTAACCGAAACCTCTTTAATATCTGATTCCTGCTGATAACCTGGTTCACATCTATACT
>JBBILO010000035.1:0-4734 GCA_037444855.1 Candidatus Roizmanbacteria bacterium
ATGTTGATAAAGGGAAAGCGATTTTTGTTATCTGTCATGATAGCAATCCTTCGGCAGTTGAACTTCAAGATCTAGTTTTAAAAAATAATCAACCTCTTTATCTTTATTTAACAAAAAGAGTGATTAAATACTGGAATAAATCGGGTAATGTTTTCATAGAATCTGCTTTAACTTATCCAAAACAATTAAAAAAAATTGTCGCTTTAGATAAAAAGCAAACTCAATTTTACCTGATTGTCGGACTGGGGGCTCAAGGCGGCAATATCGATAATTTAAAAGTTTTTCAAAAAACAAAAAATTTTGTTGTCAGCGCTTCGCGCAGCATTCTTTATCCGGCAAAAGGGAAAGATTTTTCAGAAAAAATCTACCAAGTTACCCAAGAATATATTCAAAAAATAAATCAAGTAATTGAAGAATAAATTATTAATCTAATTTACACCTTTCTTTATCCCACAAACCTCTTTGATTTTCTCTTGCTTCTTGTTGAAATTTTAAAAATAAATCAGCATACTTCACATCTGGTGGGTAGGTTAAAATTGTCGCATAACCTTCTCTCACTAAATATTCATTGACAAAAATAGTCTCCACATAAACATATCGCAGCAATCGTCCATATTTATCGGTTTCAGAAACATCTTTTTCTAATCTTACTTTTTTTCCTAGAACTAATTCTTCATTTTTCTTTTTCGCCTCAATCGAATAACATTCAGGTTTTCCTTTTTTAATGTTTAATTCCGGTGTGTCAATGCCAAGATAACGAACTATTTTTCCATTTTCCAAAACAATCGTGTCACCATCAATCACCCGAACAACTTTTACTAATTCCTCTTTGCTATTTTCATTAATAATTAATGTTGGTGTTAAAATTGATGTTGGAGAAAGTGTTAGTTTTGACAGGAAAGATAAATTAATCACTTTTTTCTTTTCTATAAAAATTTTATTTAATTCTCTTAAAAACAAAAAAAGCCAGAGAATTAAAAAAAGAAAAAGAAGATAAAAAAAATATTTCTTGTTCATTAATTTTATTTTAGCGAAAATGAATTAAAAAAATTTAAATCAATATTTATCTCTTCATATCAAGAAAAATTAAATTTCACATGTCTTCTTTTAATACACGATCGTAGTCAAAAAAGAGACATTTTGAGGCTAAAACAAATTTTTGACTAGGGTTGATATTAAAAAATCTCAATTAAAAAGAAGGTATTCATAGTGCCTTAATTTTTCTATTTTTTGTTTATAAGTTTTAAGCGGAAGAAATCTCGATAAAAGATTTTTAAATTCATCATTATGTTTAGGGACAACTAAATGACACATTTCATGAATCAACAATCAGCCTAATCAATGATAGAGGTAAAAAACTAATTTTTTTATTAAAAATCACCACTCCATCAGAGAAACATCTTCCCCAAGTATTCTTAAAGGATTTAAAGATAATTTTTTTGGTATTTTCCTTAGAATTTTGCCATAATAGCTAACTAAATTGAAAACTACTTGCTGATAATCTTTTCTCTCTTTTAATTGAATATTTTTACATTCTTCTTTTATTTTATTTATTAATTGATTTTTTTCTTCAATCCATTTTGCTTTTTGTTTTAAAATTTCTTTTATCAATTTTTGATCAGCGCATTTCTTTGGCACAATAAGTTTAATTTTAAAATTTTGAAACTCAAGCCTTGGATTTTTAACTTTTCTTTTTAAAACAACTATCTTTTTCATTTTTGTTGATAATTAACAATAAACTCAAAAATTTCCCGGTGAAGCTCATCAAATTCTTGATAATTAAGATTAAATTCTGGTTTTAAAATCGCTAAATAATCTCTAATTTTTGAAGCGACTAAATTTTTCAAGGCTTTGTTTTTTTGCCAGTTTGGAAATAAGTGATCTTTGATTTGAGAATAAATCTCTTGGGTAATCTCTATCAATCTCCTTTTTTCAACTTTTTTATCTCTATTAATTTTATTTTCTAAATTAATATAAATTGAATATTGAAGGTCGTTAAAATTAATCTCTTTTTGTTCGTTTGCTTTAGTAAAGATATAACCTTCCAATTTTTCAATTTCAGAAAATAATTGTTGATATTCAATCCCCCTCTCTCTCCAAAGCCGTACCAGATTTTTAATTTTTTTAGCGATTGATCGATAAATTGGATTTCTATCTTCTAAAAGAGCAACCAACGAACAAAGCCCAGTCATCTTAGCGACAATTTTCTCATTCTTTGTCAATGGTAATTGATCGATTTTTTTAAAAATATTAATATCAACTTTAATCGGCGCCATGAAGTCTTTAAAATTACCAATATCGATTGATTCGCGGATTAAATTCAATGTCTTTTGAAAATATTTCTCAATCTTCAACTCGAAATTAGGATCAGGTAAAATAATTACTTTTTTTATTCTTTCATAAAGAAAAGTTAACCAACGATAAAATTGGTTGACCTCAATCCTTTTTTGATCATCAAGATACTCATACAACTCCCTTAACTCTCGATAAAGTCCTTTAAATTTTTTTTCTTTCTTCTCATCTCTAATAATCTCAAGCGCTAAAGAAAAACTCTCCTTATCAAAACGGCTGATTAAAGAAGAAAACATCGTCTCAAGCTCTTTTTTGATCTCATTGAATTTTTTAAACAATTGTCCTTTTTCAACAATTCCTTTTTTGACGATTGTCTGTTTTTCTTCATTGCTATAAAATTTAAGCGCCTTGTTCAGATTATCAAAAAGACCAATATAATCAACAACAATTCCAATCGGTTTACCACTCATCGGTCGATTAACTCTGGCAACTGTCTGAAGCAATCGGTGTTTCTTTAATGGTTTATCCAAATAAATCACTCCAAGCTTCGGTTCATCAAAACCGGTAATTAGCATATCGGTAACAATCAGAAGATGGGGGTCTTCTTCTGTTTTAAATTTATTAATGATTTCCTTGATTATTTCATCAATATTTTTCTTTCCCCATCTTTCAGTTAATTCTCTTTGATAAGAAACGATTTCTTGATGATCGTTTTTAGAAAAAGTCATCACTACCTCTGAATAAAAAGATGGAAAATATTGATCTAAAATTCTTTTATACCGGACACAGGCAAGCCGACTGGCAGTGACAATCAGTCCTTTAAACTTCCCTTGATAATTATTTGAAAAATCATCAAAGACATCTTGAGCGATTTTTTCAATTCTCTTTGGATTTTCTAAAAAAACAGTAATTTCATTGATTTTTCTTCGAAGACTGGCATTAAGTCTTTTTTTATCAACCTCTTCTTCAAGATCATCTTCATCGATTTTTTCTAAAAACCACTCATTAGTTGAACATCCTTTTCTTTTTTTTGTTGATAAACAATTGGGACAATAAATCCATCTTTTTCTGCTTCGTCAATAAAATAACGATCTAAGTACCGTTCTTCATCAAGAGGATAACCAAATTTAAGATAAGTGTTTCTTTCATTTTCAGCGATTGGTGTTCCGGTAAAGCCAAAATAAAAAGCATTTTTAAGGGCTAATTTCATTTTTGAAGAAAGTAAACCGTAGTTGCTGCGGTGGACCTCATCGATGAAGCAGACAACATTTTTCCGAAAAGAAATACTGTTTTGTTTTTGACTGATTATCTTCACCAATTTCAAATCTTCTAAATTGAATTTGTGAATTAAGGTGAGAAATACCCCTCTTTTTCCGGCAAATTGATCATATTCTAAAATTTCCTCTAATTTGGCGATTGCCTCTATTTTTTCAAAAACAAAATTAAGATCAATCTTTCCTAATTCTTCCTCAAACTGCCTCTCTAAATCTTGCCGATCGACAATAAAGAAAATTGTTGGTTTTTGAAGCACTGGGTGATGAAAAAGTTTATGAGCGGCAAAAATCATTGTCAATGTTTTTCCTGATCCTTGCCAGTGCCAAATCAATCCTTTATTTTTTTTCGTTTTTCCTTCTAAATTATCAATCACTCTTTGATAGATTTTATTGGCGGCTCGGTACTGCATATATCGACCAATAATCTTTGTCTTTTCTCCTTTAATTTCTTTGATGAAAAGAAAGTTTCTGACAAGATCAAGTAAAACCGGCGGAGAAAGAAATTCAAAAATTGCTTCTTCTTGATTAGCATTCTCTTTTTTCCACTCCATCTGATAAACATCATCTCCCCAAGGGACAATGGGAAAATAACGAATTATCTCAGCCCAACCAATACCAATCTGAACGAATTTATATAGTGAGGGCGCGCTTTCTTCATACCTTTTAATCTGCCTAAAACAAGAAAGATAATCAGCTTTACTTGAGTAAGGATTTTTAAACTCGATATTAACAAGAGGAATCCCATTGATAAAAAGAAGGAGATCTAATCTGATCTGATCGCGCTCATAAAAAACAAACTGATTGGTAACAAGAAAATTGTTTTTTGAGATATTATCATAATCAAAAAGTTTGATGGTGCGAGTTAGTTTTTCTTTTTCGGTTTTTATTGTCACCCCATATTTTAAAAAGTAAAGCATTTCTCGATGACCGTTTTGATCGGTAGTTGTGTTTAAAAGAACTCGAATCACTTGGTTTATATCTTCTTCGGTTAAATCGATCTGGTTATTGATTTTTTGAATTTTCTCTTTAAGAATGGGGATGATAATCGTTTCTTCATCTCCTTGACGTGGGAGTTTATCAGCCGAAAGATATTGCCAGCCAAGATTAATCAGTCCATCAATTGTTGGTTTTTCTATTAAATTTTTTTCTAGTTGGAACATATGTTTTT
>JBBILO010000036.1:0-3373 GCA_037444855.1 Candidatus Roizmanbacteria bacterium
TCATCTAAAGTCAATTTATGAGATCCATCGCAAAAAGGTTGATTTTTTGAAAGTCCGCACATACAAATATAAACTGATTTTTCTTGTGGTTTGATTTCTTTTGGTCCTTTATCTTTTTTTAAAACTACCCTGGCCATACTTTTGAAAAATTAAAAACTTATAAGCAAAATTAATATTACTAAAAAAGAAGCAATATTGTCAATTACTCGTTAAATTCAAAAAGTCCTTTTCACCCCCAAGGTAATAAATATCAATTAGCTCATTACTGGTTTTTATCTGTCTTAAACTACGGGATTATGGAAGTAAATCAATAATTCTCCATTTGTCATTCCAAGCCCTCCGAATCGGAGGGCGAGTTCGGAGGTTTAAAATGACTAATGTCGAATCTCCTTCCTATCATTTCAAACTGCTAAATCTCCATCCGATTCAAAGAGTCAAGGGATTTATTTAAATCAGTTAAAATAAAATTGGTTTGTAATTTGATGTCTGAAATTTAAAATCTTAGCTTAATTAGTTCTATGAAATTAATTAGAAAATTACATATAAATCAATAAAAACTTGTATCACGACTTTTTAGAAAAGGTTTCTGGCGTTTTAATAATTTAAAATACTATTTTTTTACCACACATTATGACAATGAACTTTTTAAACATTATTTATTATCAGAAGGTTGTGAAGAAGATAAAAAGTCGGGAATTTTACTTAAGGCAGCATCAGCTATAACACTATGTGCTTCTTGTACTGATTTTGGATCTTCTTTTTGTATTTCAGCTTTCCTTTCTTCTGATAAACTCCATAAAGATAAAGCTATTATTTTTTCTTTATCTCCTTCTCTTATTATCTTTTCTTGCTTTGTAACACCTGGAATACTTCCTCCTCCCATTATCTGTAAAACTAATTCTTCTAATGAAGAATTGCCTTGCTTTTCAAATTGATCAATTAATTGCTTTAAATCTTGATAATGTCTTAACCATTCACAAATTTCGTTTATTTCAACAGGTTCTCTTGCTGCGGTTAAAAGATAAGGTAATTTTTCATAAATAAGATTAATAAGTTCTTGTAAACGATCACTCTCTTGTGGTATATTAAATTCTCCTTCGTTCATAATATTTTATTTTAAATTTATAAAAAATTTTTTTACTAATTAATTATATATTAAAGTATAAAATTTATGCAATCTTTAAGATTAAAAAAAGGTTTTTATCATAAAAACTCAATTCGCTCCCACCTTTCCTAAGATTTTGGCGGCATATAAAGCCCCAGATTTCATTGAAGAGGCGATGTCTTGGGATTTTAGATATTGGGCAATAAATCCAGCAGTATAACCATCACCGGCACCAGTCGTGTCTAAAATTTTTTTCGGCCTTATTGCTTCTTGATAAAAAAACTTTCCTTGAAAATAACCATAGCTTCCCTTTTCTGCATCAGTAATAATCACTGCTCTTTGCTTTAAAATCGCAGGTTCAATCTCTAAATGATAAAAATCAATCGATTGATATGGTCTTTTAACCATCTCAGCGTATTCATGAGTATTAAGGATTAAAACATCTAAAGCTTGAAAAATTTTTTCTAATTTTTCTTTCGGCTCTCGGCAATCGGCTATTGATAGATTAACAAAGGTAGTGGTTTGATCGCCTTTTAAGAAATCAATCATTTTTGTCTTTTCCTCAAGCGCCAAATCACCAAGAGGAGAAAAATAAATGTTTTTGGCTTTTTTTAAATCGTCATGCAAAAAAAACTCTTTAGTTAAATGAGTCGGTGTCTCATAATGAATAATCGTCCGTTCACCGTTTTCTTTTAAAAGAATTGAGGAAATTTTATAATAATCTTTTTCTAATTGAATAAACTTGGTTGAGACGTTTTTTTCTTTTAGTTTTTGAAGAATCATCTCTTTGAAAGGATTATCGCCGAGTTTGCCAAAAACCGCTGTTTGAAAGCCAAAAGAAGCGACCCCAACCGCAACATTCACCCCTCCACCGCCGATATCAAGATGAAAAAAATCAGTCAGATATTTTCCTCCAATCGCCAAATGAAATCGCTCGTTATCTGAGGTTAATGATTGACCCTTAAAATAAAGGTCTAAAGAAATACTACCAACTGAAATTAGATCGAACATTAAAAAAATTTTTAATAACTAATAATAAATTTTCAATCAATATTTTAATAATTAATTTCAGTTTTCTTGTCATTCCCGCCCCGATGTAATCGGGATAAACTCCGGCGGGAATCTATAAGTCATATGAGATCCCCGACTAAATCGGGGATGACAGGAAAGGACGAGAATAACAATATAAACAAATGTCGTTTTCACCGGGCAACTGTCATTCCCGACTTGATTGGAAATCCCGACTTCCTGTCATTCCCGAGCAATCGGGAATCCTTGTTCCCGTGAAAACGGGAATCTAATAAACATAAAAATTTCTAATTAACCTAATTGATCTAATTAATTTAAAATTCTAAATCCTAAACCCTAAATTCTAAACAATAATAAATAAATTTTTTATCTTATTGCTGATTACAACTGATTATAACTGACTTTAATTTTCAAACTTTTTATTCAATCTGATAACTCAAATTGACTCTCACCTTTATCTCCTGATTTCCTGGTTGGACTTCAGTGATTTTTGCTGACCCGCCTCCTGAAACAGGTACATTTAAATTTGATGGTTGATCTTCAGTATAATTAACAATCTTTCCTAATCGAAAACCAGCAACTTTTGAGGCTTGATAAGCTTCTTTTTTAGCTTTTTCAATTGCTATTTTTCTTGCCTCATTAATATATCTTTCTTTATCAAAAACATCAAAATCAACATCACCTATATTATTTACTCCTAAAGCAGTTGCTTCATCAATCACCTGGTTAACCTTTTCTAAAGGATAGATTTTAACCTTTAAAGTAAAAAATGCTCGATAACCACTGATCCTTTGATTTTCTGAATTCCAATCATGAACCGTATAAAGATAATAATTTTCCGTACTGATATTTTTTTCTTCTATCCCAATTTCTTTTAGTTTATCAATCAATTGATTATATACTTTTGTTGCTTCATCTTTAACATAAATTATATTTTTTCCTTCTTTTTCAATTTGAAGTCTTATATAAGCGACATCAGGGGCAACAACTACTTTTCCCTCAGCTGAAACTTGATAAAGCTCAGTTTTATTAGTGACTAAATTTTCAAGTTTTAAAGGTAAGGTCAAACCTGTTTTATTAGAAACAACAATAATAAAAAAAACCATTAAAGAGAAAATCAAAGCGTTAGTAATTTTTTCTTTAAGATTCATATTTTTTTAAAATAACTTTTAATAATTTAATAATAATTTATAATTTATTCGCTGGTTTTACCATCAAATTCTGGCGCATCAGAATCTG
>JBBILO010000037.1:0-2200 GCA_037444855.1 Candidatus Roizmanbacteria bacterium
CTAAATATAAAGCGGCTGATAATCCAGCCGGCCCTCCCCCGATAACGATTACCTTTTCCATATTTTTGTTAAATGTTTAAACGGAACTCCTTCGGGGTTTTACGCCCCAAAGGGGCCAATTCGTGATTTCATGTTCTTACGTTCGTATACTATAAATTAATCGCTCTTTCAATCGTTTTTTGAACTTTTTCAATTTTTTCTTCAGGTATAAATCGACAAATATCAGAGACAACTACCTCTTTTGACAGACTATCAATTGCTTTTTTAATTGCTTGAATCTGTTGAAGAATCTCCGCACACTCTCTTTTTTCTTCAGTCATCTTCACTACTCCTTTAAGTTGTCCAATAATCCGATTAACCCTATCGCGAATATTTTTCATAACTGTTTAAACTTATATACTATATACCAGTATATAGTATCATTAAAACCTTGTCAAGAAGTAAATAAACAAAGATTGTTAACTAGTTTCTGGTTTAACTTGTTATCTTGTTATTTTTTCTTTGTCATTCCAATCTGCTTAAGACGAAGTCTTTAAGAGGAAAAAAATCTAACAAACAAAACAAACGTATAAAAATAACAAATAATAAATTTTTAATCAATAACTGATAATAAAAAGTCAAAAGTTAAAATTCAAAAGTCAAAAGTTCAATTAAAAATTTAAAAATTAGGTATTGATTTATTTTATTATTGATATTAATTTATTTATTATTTTTTAGTTTATAAGTTATAAATTATTTGTTTTTTTATTTAAGCTGAAGATATAAAAATTAGAAATTAGGTTAATTAGGTCAATTAGAGTAATTAGATTAATTAGAAATTTTTATGTTTATTAGATTCCCGTTTTCACGGGAACAAGGATTCCCGTTTTCACGGGAATGACAAGAGTGATGAGATTTCTAACCAAGTCGGTTAGGTATTTTGTTTTAGGCTTTCTAAAAATTCTTGATTATTTTTTGTCTTCATTAATCTTTCTATTAAAACCGTTACTCTTTCTTCTTTTTGCAGTAAAGAAAGCATTCTTCTTAAAGTATTAACTTTATTTAAGGTCTCCTTATCAAACAAAAGCTCTTCATGACGAGTCCCTGATTTTTCAATATCAATAGCAGGGAAAATCCTTTTATTAGCCAATTCTCTATCTAAATGAACCTCCATATTACCTGTACCTTTTAATTCTTCATAAATAAGATCATCCATTCTTGATTCAGTTCCAATCAAAGCTGTGCCAATAATTGTTAAAGATCCTCCTTCTTCACAGTTTCTGGCTGCTCCTAAAAATTTTTTTGCCGGATATAAGGCTGATGGATCAAAACCACCAGAAAGACTTCTCCCGGTTCCAGTTGTCGATAAATTCAAAGCTCGAGCTAGTCTTGTTACCGAATCCAAAAGAATAATCACATCACGACCAACCTCCACTAATCTTTTTGCTCTTTCTAAAGCTAAGTTTGCTACTTTTACCTGCTGTCGAGGTGATTCATCAAAGTTTGAAGCGGCTACTTCTCCTTTAATAAATCTTTTTATCTCTGTCACCTCTTCCGGGCGCTCCCCTATTAAAATCGCCATCAAATAAACCTCAGGATAATTTTCTGAGATTGCTTGAGCGATCTCTTTTAAAAGAGTAGTTT
Source organism: Candidatus Roizmanbacteria bacterium (assembly GCA_037444855.1). Taxonomy (GTDB): domain Bacteria; phylum Patescibacteriota; class Microgenomatia; order UBA1406; family GWC2-37-13; genus JBBILO01. The sequence continues at coordinate 1,624 of JBBILO010000037.1, forward strand.
TTCCTGCTTTAGGCTGGGAGACAATCAAAGCTCGCTGACCAAAACCAATCGGCGCCAATAAATCAATAATTCTTGTTGATAAAATATCTTTTTTCGTCTCAAGTTTTATCTGACGATTAGGATGAAGTGAGGTTAACTGATCAAAAACTCTTCTTTTTGCTGATTCCTCTTCGGTCATCTCGATACCATTGATTTTTTTTATTAATAAAAGACTATTAAATCTTTCCCCTTCTTTTGGTGGTCGAGCTAACCCTTCAACCTCATCACCTTTTCTCAACCAAAATCTTCTTATTTGAGAGGTTGATACATAAATATCTGAATCCGGAGAAACAGTATAATTTTTTCTTAAAAAACCATAACCACCAAGAGTGATATCAAGAATTCCCGAGGCTGGATAACTAATTTTTAAATCCTCTTTTAGTCTTTCTTCAAGAGGTATCTCTTGAATTTGGCCTTCTTCTTTTGAAGAAGGAGTCTCAACAATATCTTTAGGTTGAGATTCAAGAGGAACAATCGGTTTCTCCTCAACTTTTTCAATTAAAGCAGAAACATCAAGAATATCGTTTTTAGAAAGATC
>JBBILO010000038.1:0-1786 GCA_037444855.1 Candidatus Roizmanbacteria bacterium
CGTTTTCTTTTGTCATATTTTTAAAAAAAATTATACTTCTTCTTCTTCTTCTTGTCAAGAAGCTCTTTATTTGAGAAAATTAGGAAATGAAAATTCTGACTAATTTAGAAAATTTACAAAACTATAAAAAAAGCTTATTGATTTTAAAAGCGATTGAGGAGTTTTTGGAAAAGAAAGGATATTTAAAGATTGATTTGCCGGTTTTATCACCGGCATTAATTCCGGAGTCGTATTTAGAAGTTTTTGAAACCGAATTTAGATATCTTAATCAAAAAGAAAAACTTTATTTAACGCCTTCACCTGAGCTTTTTTTAAAAAGACTTTTAGCTTATGGAGTTGGTGATTGTTATTATTTAGGAAAGTCTTTTCGAAATAGCGATCCACCCTCAACTCTTCACGGATTTGAGTTTACTATGCTTGAATTTTATAAGATGGGTGCTTCTTATATGGATATAGCTAATGAGGTTTTAGAGATGCTCCAGCATATTAAATTCAAAATTCAAAATTCAAAATTCAAAATGAAAGATATAAAATTAAAATTGAATAGGTGGGAGAAAATAAGTGTTTTTGAAGCTTTTGAAAAATATGCTGGAATTTCAGAAAAAGAATTTTTTAATCATAGTTTATTTCTTAAAAAAGCAAAACAAAAAGGTTACCAAGTAGATGGTTTTTCTTATGAGGATATTTGGTCGCAGATTTATACTCAAGAAATAGAGCCGAATTTAGGGAAAAATGGTTATCCGACTTTAATTTATGATTATCCAAAAGAGTTTGCTGCTTTAGCAAAAAGTAATGAGGATGGAAAGACGGCTCAGCGTTTTGAATTTTATATTGATGGAGTAGAGCTTGGTGATTGTTATACCGAGTTAACTGATTGGAAAGAACAAGAGCAAAGGTTTTTAAAAGAAAAAAAAGAAAGAAAAAAACAAGGAAAAATCATTCATCCTGTTGACAAAGGTTTTATTGAAGCGTTAAAATATGGACTTAAGCCTTGCAGTGGGATTGCTATTGGTGTTGAAAGATTAATGATGGTTTTTTTAGGATTAGAATCAATTAATCAGTTAAAATTAATCAATATATCAATATGAGAATTAATGCCGGTAATTTAAAAAAAGGAGATTTTGTTTATCATAATGGAGAGATTTGGCAAGTACAGAAAGCTGATTTTTATTCACCTGGAAAAGGTTCAGCTCTTATGAAAACAAGAATCAAAAATCTTATTTCAGGTAAAAATATTGAATATGTTTATAAATCAGCAGAGCAGGTTGAGGTTTTGGATGTCCAATCAATCGAGATGCAGTATCTTTATCATGATAATGAAAATTTATACTTTATGGATGAGCGAACTTATAATCAATTTTCTTTACCTTTAAATATTGTTGGCGATATTTATAAATACTTTAAAGAAGGAGAAAAGATGTATGTTTATCTTCATAATGAAAAGCCCTTAACTGTTAGGCCGCCATTAAGTGTAAAACTAAAAGTTGTTGAAGCTGATGTAGCTGATAAAGGTGATACAGTTTCAGGAGCAAAAAAACCAGTCAAAGTTGAAACCGGCGCTATTGTTATGGTTCCTTTATTTATAAAAGTTGGTGATTTAATTACTGTTAATCCAGAAACAGGAGAATATACGGGAAGAGTGTAAGATTTCTAACATCTAACAGTTTAAAGTATAACGTGTAACGTGTAACGTATAACGTATAACGTGGAACCTCGAAAGAAGCCCCTTTGGAAGTTAGAATAGATTAGTATTAAGTAGTAAGTATTTAGTATTAAGGATTAAGAA
>JBBILO010000039.1:0-1678 GCA_037444855.1 Candidatus Roizmanbacteria bacterium
CAGCTAATGACTCGTGGATTTTTTCTTTTAATTCCAAACTCCCTGATCCAGAAACGATAAATTTGTAAGGAAGATTCATATCATAGATTCCTTTTAAAAACAATCCGGCATTTTCTTTTCGCTGAATCTCATCGATAAAAACATAGCCTCGTTGATTACCAAAATTAATTTTTATTTGAGAGATGAAAGTTTGTTGAGAAACAAAAAATTGGCGATCTTTTTCGGTGTCTAAATTTAAAAAAAGAGTTTTTTTGCCTTTTTTTTCAAGAAATTCTTTTATTAAAAACATTAACGTGGTTTTACCAGCTTGGCGAGGCCCCACAATCATTAAGATCTCTTTTTCTTCCAAATAAGGCAAAATTTTTTCAAAAAGTTCCCTTTCGATCATATATTTCTATTTTAGCACGAGTTTTCTAAAAGTCAAGGGATAAAATAGTTGGAAATTAGTCTGGGATCAGTCTGATATTAGTCTGAAATTGGTCTAGAGCTGGTCTGGGATTGGTTTAATCAGTTAGATCGGTTGAGTCAGTTGAATTTAGTGTAAAAGTGTAAAAGTGTAAAAGAGTGTAAATGTGTAAAAGTGTAAGGGTGTAAAGTCTCGAAGGGACCCAGTTGGGGTTTAAAATTAATATTAGTTATTAGTTAATTGTTTCTTGATTATCGTTTGATTGTTCATTTTTCTCGTCCTCCATCTCCATTTGCATCTCCATCTCTTTTGCCGCTTCGGTCTTTTTCTTGGTTTCAACTGGCACTTTTTCTTCTTCCGCTTTTTCTTTGAGTTTTTGTTTCACTTCTTTTCATCATTCCTAGCTTTCTTAGATTTTTGATTTTTCTGCTATTAATCGCCAATAGGGAAGGAAAAAAATCTCAGTTTGGCCGACCTGAACTTTTGTTTCGAGATTAAAATTAACCAAATAAGCTTTTTTTGGTTGATATTGACGAATAAAGCTTAAAAGAGAAGAAGGAAGGATAGGTTTTTTTAACTCAAGCGATTTAACCTCAATGGGGGAAATTTCATTGCCTTTTCTAATGATAAAATCAACCTCGGCTTTTTCCTTAGTGCGCCAAAAGTGAAGAGAGGTATTGGCTTCGACTATATATGTTTTTAAAAGTTGATAGATAAAATTTTGAAATAAAAAACCATTTAAAGAGAAGCGGGTGATATTGCCGAATTGGTTAATCGCAAAATTTCTCAAACCCAGATCTTCAAAATAATAAAAAGGCATTTTGACAATTTCTTTTCTCACATTAGAATAAAATGGAGTCATTTTTTTTAAGACAAAGGTTTTTTCCAAATACCATAAATATAATTTAACCGTTTTTAAAGAAAGACCTAAAGTTAAAGAAAGTTCGCTGAAATTAACCGGTTGGCCAATTTGAGAAGAAAGAATTTTGACCAAATTGACAAACTCCTCGGTTTTTTTTAAACCAAGAAGATAAAGAATATCCTTTTCAAGATAGCTTTGAAAAATTTCATTAATAATCAGATTTTTCATTTCAAGATTTTCAGATAACACAACTCTTGGATAGCCGCCAAAATTTAAATATTCAAATAAAAGATGATTGGCGGTGCTCAAGTCAGTTTTAAAGAAAAAGGCAAGATCTTTTTGATAGCGATACTGAGTTTTGAAATTAACAAACTCTCTAAAAGATAAAGGATAAAGAGAAAAAACAAATT
>JBBILO010000040.1:0-1275 GCA_037444855.1 Candidatus Roizmanbacteria bacterium
TTTATAAGTTAACAAAAAAAGAGCTGCCGAAAGTTTTGATTTTGGGAAAAAATTATAATTTTAATCCGCAAAATGATGATCTTTATACTTTCAAAAAAATTATTGGTGAACAAGTAAGTTTTGAGTTAAAAGAGGATTTGACAGATATTAAATTAAAAGATTATTCGACGGTAATTTTGTTTGATAATAATCAGAAAGAATATTCAAATGAAGAAAAAGCCCAACTTTTTGATTATTTAAAAAACGGGGGGAAGATTTTAGCTTTTGTTGACGGGGTTTGGGTGAATGAATCTCTTTTTACCAATGAAGCAAAACACAATCTTTTTGATTTTTTAAAAAAAGTAGGAATTACTCTTAATAAAAATCTGATTCTTTCAACAAGTGCCGAATTAGTTAATTTTGGCAATCAATCGGTTCAATTTATCGCTCCATACCCTTTTTGGTTAAAAACTAATATTTTTAATCAAAAATCTTTTTATTTTAACAACGTTGATACTTTAACTTTTCCTTGGGTTTCTTCCCTTAATTTAAAAAACGAAAAAGACTGGCAGACAAATCCTTTAGTTTGGTCAACCACTCGATCATGGGAGGAAAAGTTAGCAACAGAGTCAGGTGGGATTGTTCTTAATCCACAGCTAATTAGTCGACCAGATCAAAAAAACTTAAAATCTTTTGTTTTAGTGGCTGAGGCGAAAAATAAAAATAAGGGGGAGATAGTTTTGATTCCATCAACCCGATTCATCCAAGAGCGATATTTAAGCAATCGCAATAATAATTTAGATTTGGTTTTAAATATTTTAAACGAGATGGCATCTGCTGGAGCATTATCTGGTATTAGTCAAAGACAAGTCTCTTTTTTCATGTTACCTGATTTACCCGAAACACAAAAAGATTTGTTTAAATACGCTAACATTATCCTTTTGCCCTTAGTGTTTGGGATTGTAGGTTTCTTAAAAATAATAAAAAGAAATAAAGACAATTAAGGACGACAAAATTGATCTTTATTATGAACAATATGGGGTAAACTATTAGGCAGTCTATTAAGCCGTCGTGGATTATTTAGATCAGCGTCTGGACCGGCCAAATTGAAGAAATCTAACTCATCAGGTCTTTCTAATTCTTCCCATGCGCTATAAGCGGTTGGAGCAAAACCGTCACCTTGAGCTCCAGGAGGATTGTTGCCATCAATAATAACACAGTATTTAGGTTTTTGAGGTGTAGGTGTTAAAGTTGGTGGTGTAGGTGTAAAATAAACTATTGGGGTTGGTGTTTCTG
>JBBILO010000041.1:0-1041 GCA_037444855.1 Candidatus Roizmanbacteria bacterium
GGACTAATCAATACGATGTTTATTTAACAATGAAATTAAAAGTGACAAAAATGGGCAAAATGGGAAAATATAATTTCAAACGCTCAGCCATCGGTGTTGGCTCGCCGGTTGATTTCGAATTCCCTTCAGTTCAGTTTTCCGGAACAATCATCGCTCTATCGGAAAAACCGGTTAGGGAAAAATATCAAACTATTTCGGTTATCCTTACCAAACGAGCGGCCAATCCTTGGGAATATGATACGATCAATCTTGGGGATTATTATTATGATGGTGTAGAAAAAGTGGCTGAAATTGTCGACAAAAGCGCTAAAGATACCCAAACATTAACCGGAGATGTTTTTGGTAATTATCCCGATGTTGTCCCAGAGCAAAAAAGATACATCTTTGTTAAGCTAAAATTGAAGGTAAAAAAAACAGATGATAAATTAATTTTTGGTGAAGAACAAATTATTGCTCCGGGAAAAACAATTAACATCTCAACCAACAACTTTCAGTTTAACGACTATGTGATTGCAAAAGTGGAATAGTTGGCTAAAGTCTAACAAATAACGTGGAACGTAGAACTTAGAACATGAAACTTAAAACCCACCGACTCGGGGGAGAGTGTTGAAAGAAAGTAAATTTCTAATTGATCTAATTTCTAAATAAATTCCAATTACCAAATCCCAATTACCAAACAAATTACAATAACCAAATTACAATAACCAATAATCAAATTACAATTACCAGTTAATAACCAATAACCAAATAATTATTATTAATTTTAAATTCTAAATTCTAAATTTTAAATTGCCATTTCGAAGCTCCGAACCTGCCCTCCGATTCGGAGGGCGAGCCCGCCATAATGAACGAAGTTCTTTAGGCGGGCTTCAACTGATTACCGATTTAACTGATTACAACTAATTTTAACCATTTTCAACCTTTAGACATTTACACTCCTTCTATTGTTATTTAATTTTTTCAAAATCTCGATCAAAAGAAAGAACGGTGGCGTTTTCTTCTTTAGCAAGAAATGATAAATAGATGTTAAACAAATCAATG